>DKTP01000053.1 GCA_002473085.1 Anaerolineales bacterium UBA7227 | reverse complement strand
GGGCAAGTCCTTTCCTGCGGGACGGTGGCGGAGGCGGGGTCGCCCCCGCCAACCGTCCCTGCCTGAAACCGGCCTAGCCCAAATTAATTTTTTATTGTATAGTTGACCCCATGACAACCGCCAATCTCTACGAACAACAGATTCTCAAATTCCGCGCGGAACGCGAAGCCCGCCTGAGGGACAATGAACGCAGCTGGCTGTCGCTCGCGGGACTGTACTGGCTGGAGGAGGGAAACAACGCCTTCGGCAGCGATCCAGAAAACGACATCCAATTGGGCTATGCGGCGGTCCCGGCCCGCGCGGGCGTATTCCAATACAGGAATAGCGCGGTCGTCCTCCGAGTTAACGACGGAGTGGAAATGACCTGCAACGGCGCGCCCGTCAAATCGAAGGCCCTCCGCATGGACATCGAGGAGAATCCCGATTTCATCGAGTTGGGAAACCTCCTTATGGTGGTCCTCAAGCGCGGAAACAACTGCCTGATCCGAGTCTGGGACAAGGCCAATCCCGCGCGGACGAATTTCACCGGCCTCAAATATTTCCCCGTCAACCCCGATTACCGCGTCACGGCCACGTTCATCCCCTACGAGCCGGCCCGCATCCTGAAGATCCGCGACGTGATCGGGGAGGAATACGACGTGCAGTTTCCCGGCTTCGCCGTCTTCACCCTGGCCGGCAAGGAATGCCGCCTCGAAGCCGAAAAAACTCCCGAGGGTCTCTTCTTCAACTTCTACGACCCCACCAACGGGAACGGCTCCTACCCGGGCGGGCGTTTTCTCTCCGCCGACCCGCCGCAGGGACGCGACCTGATCGTTGACTTCAACCTGGCCTTCAACCCGCCCTGCGCCTACACCGACTACGCCACCTGTCCCCTGCCGCCCTCGCAGAACCGGCTTCCCATCCGCATCCCCGCGGGGGAAATGATCTATCGTCGCCACCACGGATAGCGCGGCGGCGCGAGACAATCTCTCGCGCCGCCTTTTTTTATTCGACAACCGTCTCCCCACTTTCTTCGCGCCCGATATCGTCAACCCAAAACAGGATAAAATTGCCTGAACTTTTATCGGGAGATGCCCATGAAACTAAGACCCTGGCAGATCGTCTCTGCGCTCGCCCTGCTCGTTTTATTTTTCTTCCTCGTCCTGACGCCCGGCGCGCCGGCGCATCCCTATTATGAGGGACTGTCCGCGCCGCGGGTGATCGCCCACCAGGGCGGCGACGGCATCTGGCCGGGCGACACGCTCTTCGCGTTCGAAAAAGCCGTCGAAATCGGGGCGGACGTCCTGGAGATGGACGCGCACATCACGAAGGACGGTCAGATCGTCCTGATGCACGACGAAAAAGTGGATCGCACCACCGACGGCGCGGGCCTCATCGAAGACCTGACGCTGGCCGAATTGAAACAACTCGACGCGGCCTATCGCTGGAGCGCGGACAACGGAGCCACGTTCCCTTACCGGGGGCGGGGAATCCAGGTCCCCGCGTTGGAGGAACTCTTCCAAAAATTCCCGCAACTGCATTACGTCATCGAAATCAAATTGACCGAGAACCCGATCGAACAACCCCTGTGCAGCCTGATCCGCAAATACGACATGCAGGATAAAGTCCTCGTCGCCTCCTTCCACGACGAGGCGATGCAGAACTTCCGCGCGGCGTGTCCCGAAGTCGCGACCTCCGCCTCGCGCGGCGAGACGACGAAATTCGTGCTGCTCGGCAAGATCTTCCTCAGCGGACTGGCCGCGCCCGGCTACGAAGCGCTCCAGCCGCCGTACGACCCGGCAGAGTCGTACAACATCCCCGTCATGACCCGCCGCTTCATCCGCGAGGCGCACGCCAAAAACATCAAGGTCGAGCCGTGGACGGTGGACGATCCAGAACTAATGCGGCAGTACATCGAATGGGGCGTGGACGGCATCATCACCGACCGTCCCGACCTGATGATGGACATGTTGAAAAGTTTAGGTTTGCGGTGAAAGTCTTTTACTCCGAAACCCACCGCCTGCACAACCCCGCCTTCGAAGTCTTCGACGGCGGGCAGCGCATGCCTTATTTCGAATCGCCCGAGCGAATGGAGCGAATCTTAAAAGCCCTGCGCGCTTCCGGCTGGGCGGAGATCGAGCCGCCGCGCGACTTCGGACTCGACCCGCTTCGCGCCGTCCATTCGGACGCGTACCTCGACTTCCTCGCCTCCGCCTGGACCGAGTGGCTGGTTGCCAATCCCGAGGCCGCCGCGGCCTCCGACAAGACCGCGCTCCTGCCCGCCACCTTCGCGGCCAAACGCGACCGGATGCCCGAGTCGATCCTCGGCAAAGCGGGATTCTTCCTGCTCGACCTGAGCGTCCCCGTCGTGGAGGGGACCTACGCCGCGTCGCTCGCCTCCGCCAACTGCGCGTTGAGCGCGGCGGAATTTATTTCCCAAAACATCCAGGCTCCTTCCACCCGCCCATCTTCTATTCTTAATTCATCGTTCGCGCTCTGCCGCCCTCCCGGCCACCACGCGGGACGGGAGATCGCGGGCGGATACTGCTTCCTCAACAACGCGGCCATCGCCGCGCAATGGTTGACGCGCTTCGGCAACGTCGCCATCCTCGATGTGGACTATCACGCCGGCAACGGGACGCAGGACATCTTCTACGCCCGCCGCGATGTGCTGACGATCTCCATCCACGCCGACCCCGCCTTCGAATATCCCTACTATGCTGGATACGCGCAAGAGATAGGTGAGGGTGAAGGCCGCGGATTCCACCGCAACTTCCCCCTCCCCGCGGGGGCGGACGCCGCGTCTTATTTCGCCGCGCTGGAAGAGGCCTGCGGGATGATCGCGTCGTACCGACCCGCCTCGCTCATCGTCTCGCTTGGGATGGACGTTTACGGCGGCGACCCGCTCGGCAAGTTCAAGATCACGCGCGAGGAGATCACGGAAATCGGCCGCCGCGTCCGCGCGCTGGGGCTGCCGACCGCCGTCGTCATGGAAGGCGGATACAACACAGACGAGTTGGGAAACAACGTCGCCGCGTTCCTGCAGAATTTTGCGTAGCCCGATCTTCTCACAATTCCATTGACAAATTAGACCATCCGTTCTAATATCAAGGCGTGGACGCCATCTCCCGCCTGAAACTCCTCTCCTCCCAAATGTCTTTCGAGGCAGACGTGGAACGCCGCGCCGAGGCCGCGCGTCCCGCCTGCTTTTCCCCGAAAGAGCAAGACCAGGCCTTCATCCATCCCGCGCAACTCCCCAACGGAAAAAACATCCTCCTGCTGAAGACCCTGCTCTCCTCCGCCTGCGAACGGGACTGCTTCTACTGTCCCTTCCGCGCGGGGCGGGACTTTCGCCGCGCCACATTCAAGCCGGAGGAGTTCGCCGACCTGTTCGGCAAGTTGACGCACTCGGGCGCGGCCGAAGGGATTTTCCTCAGTTCGGGGCTGGCAGGCGGAGGCCCGCGCACGCAGGACAAACTCCTCGACACGGCAGACATCCTCCGCCGCAAACTCGGCTTCCGCGGCTACATCCACTTGAAGATCATGCCCGGCGCGGAGAAAGACCAGGTCTACCGCGCCATGCAGCTGGCGGACCGCGTCTCGATCAACCTTGAAGCGCCGAACACAAACCGCCTCGCCAAACTCGCGCCGCACAAAATCTTCCTCGAAGAACTGCTCCAGCCCTTGAAATGGGTGGACGAGATCCGCAGGACCGTCCCCGCTCACAAAGGCTGGAACGGACGCTGGCCTTCCTCGGTGACTCAATTCGTCGCGGGCGGCGCGGACGAATCGGACCTCGAACTGCTCGCCACGACAGATTGGCTGCACAAAAACGTCCGACTCAGCCGCGCCTACTTCTCGGCGTTCTCTCCCATTCCAAACACGCCGCTCGAAAACAAAGCCGCGGTGGACCCGCTGCGCGAACACCGTCTCTACCAGGCCTCGTTCCTGTTGCGGGACTACGGCTTCGACCTCGAGGAACTTCCCTTCGCGGACGGCGCCAATCTCCCCCTCGATTCGGACCCGAAACTCGCGTGGGCGCGCAAGAACCTGACCGGGCGGCCGGTGGAAGTCAACCGGGCGGACCGGCGCGAGTTGATGCGCGTCCCGGGCATCGGTCCGAAGGGAGCCGAGGCCATCTTGAAAGCGCGCCGCGAAGGACGTTTGCGCGAGTTGTCCAATTTGCGGAAACTCGGCATTGTCGTCCAGCGCGCCGCGCCGTTTGTGTTGGTGAACGGAAAAAGAGACCCGCAGCAAATGCGGCTGTTTTGACCTATCCCCTCAACTTGCGATACGCGCCCTCCCAGGGTTTGCCGAGACGGTGATTCTCGCTGACCTGCACCTTGCCCAATCTCTGCGCGATCTGCGGCAGGAGCATTGCCACCGCGCCCCAGTCGTCGCCGAGGACGGCGGCTTTCATCTTTTCGGCAATTGTTCCCGCCCACATCCATTCCATGCGGAAGCGGTCTGCCTTGACCCAGTAATCGCGCTTCTCCCACGCGGCCACAGAGGCGTCAATCCCCTCCGCGATGGTCGAAAGCGCCAGGGCGATGAACGCGGCCAGGTCGCGCGCGGCCGCCGTCGGTTCGGATTGTTTCGCCAGTTCACGGATGGCGATCACGATGGCTTTGGTCAGTCGGGTACGGTCTTTCCCCGCAGAATCGGGGTTGATCACGCGGCTCAATGAAACGCTCCAATGCAGATATTTGAAACGAGGCGGGATTATACCTGAAGTTCCACTTGACGCCATTCGCAAAACTGTGGACAATGGGGATGCCAATTGGAGGCCCACATGCAGACCGATCCCCAGCGTTCGACTCAAAAACCCGCGCCCATCCCGGCGGACAGGACGCCTCGTTCCACGCCCGCGCGGGGTTCGACATCCCGAGCCGCGTCCCAGCCCCGGCCGGCGTCTCCCCCTCCCGGCGGATACACTCCCCTCTACCTGAACTTCAGCAACAAACCCCGCGCCATCCTCGACAACATGTCCGCGCTGACCGCGCAAGCGGACAAAGTCAACGCCGCGAAGACGCGCTGGAGCAAGGGGCCGCGCGCCCTCTTCTGGCTGGGACTCGGCCTGATCTTCATCGAGGGACTCATCTTCCTGCTCGGATACACGCCTTCGTGCGCGTTCCTGACCGGCGGACTGGCGTTGTGGACCGCCGCCATCGTGCTGGGCGTTTCCCTGCGGCGCTCGCAGGTGAAAGCCTTCCCGCCCGCCTTTGACGAATTCGAGCAGATCGTGGAAACCCTGCGCGACGACCTCCGCCCGGGGACCGGCTTCCTCGGCGAACTCGACCTGACGGGCGCGCGGCGAGCCTCCAAAGTGGCGCGCGAGACGAACGACGCCAAAGGACGCACGACGCAATATTTCCGCGACCAGTGGTTGAATTTCAAAGCCAAACTCTACGACGGAAACATCCTGCGCGTGTCGGGTATCCAACGCGTCAAGGAACGCAAGGGGTATTACGGCCGGGGCAAGGTCAGCGGAAAGTCCAAGTGGAAGCCCGCCAAGTTCAAGGGCGCATACCAGGAATTGAAAGTCCGTATCGCGGTGAACCCGGAGTTATACAGCATCATCCCGAACAGAGAGATCAAAGTGAACGAGCAGATCGGCGAGTACACCGTCAACGCCGTGGACGCGGCAGGCGGGATCGTCACGGTGTTGGCGTCCAGCCCGAATGAGAATGTGTCGGCGGAGAGCGTGCTGGGGGTGTTGAAGTCCGCGTATGGGTTGCTGCAATTGAAAAAGGCATGAGGCGGATTCCGCCCTGCGAAAAGAGGCATTTTATGAATTCCCGTTCCATCGTTACGATCGTCTTTGCGTTAATTCTGGTCGCGCTCGTCATGGGCGTTTCCGTGCTGTTCGCGTTGAACGGCTCCGCCGCGGCGGAGAAATATTCCGCCACTTCCATCTGGCAGGCGGACTTTGCCAACGCGGAGAGCATGAAGATCATTGACCTGACAGGCGACGGCGCGAACGATCTCTTCATCCAAAGCGGATCCGCCGCCTCGATCTACGACGCGGCGGGCAGCCGCATCGCGAACTTCGACATCGGCTTCGGCAAGTCCACGATGGGCGACGTCAACGGCGACCGCGTGGAAGATATTGTGCTGTTCCAGCCGTTCATGCCGATGGTGCAACTGGTCAGCAAGGGGCAGGCTGTCCCGCTCGTGGAGACGATTAGCATCGGCTCGCCCTCCCGCGTGGCGATCGTCAAATTCCCGCAGCAGACCGAGATCGTCCTCGGGGACGAAGGCGGCAACCTGGTCGGTCTCGCGCCGGACGGAAGGCAACTCTGGCAGAACTCCATAGGATCAGAGGAACTGCGCGGCCTGGACGACGCCCGCGTGAACGGGAAGATCGTCCTGGCGGCCGCGTCGCACAGCGGAGACTTCGGCGTCCTGGACGGAAACGGTCAGATCCTGTGGATGAACACAACCGAGCAGTTGCGCCGCATGAGGGCCTACGATCTCTTCGGCGACGGCACAAGCGAAATCCTGACGGGCGGCGAATACGGCGAGTTCGCCATCTGGGACGCCGCGACGGGCACGCGGACGTTCGCCAAAGGCATGGGACAGCCCGTCTCCGAAATCCGCACGGCGGAGGCGGACGGCGATCCGTCTTCCATCGAGATCATCGTCGGCGGGAAGAACGGCGGCGTATGGGCGTTGACGGCAAACGGAAAGGAACTATGGTCGCGCTCCGTCTCGGATAAAGTCACCGAGATCGCGGGCGTGGACTTCGACGACGACGGCCGCCAGGAGATCATCGTCGGCGACGACAGCGGCGCGGTCAACGTCTTCTCGCCCGAGGGTACGCGCTCCAAGCTGGGCAGTTACGGAAGCGGCATCACGCGCATCGACGAGGGGCGGCTGGGCAGCCAGCGGGTGGTGGCGATTGCAAGCGGGACGCGGCTCGAGGTCCAGGAAGCGGCGCACGTCGAACTTCCTGGATTCCAGTTCACACCGATCCTCGTCGGCCTGATCGTGTCGGCGGCCATTCTCGCCGTCGCGTGGATCCTGGCAACGCTGCCGAAGAAACCCGAGATGAAAGTCTCGATCCAGAGTAAGAGCCGCGAGTCGCTGGAGGCGGAACGGCGGATGATCAAAGAATCGATCGCGGACGTGGAACGGCTGAGGCGGTCTGGCGAGATGACGGGCGACGCGTACCTGACGCGGCTGAAACGTCTGCGCGGAAACCTGGCCGAAAACGAGGCCGCGTTCAAAACGCAGAATTTCCCGATCCGCGTGGAGACCATCAAATGCCCCAATTGCGGCGGCGCCCTCGAACTCGGCATGGACAAGTGCGAGTACTGCGGGCATGTGATCCTGACCTAAAAAAACACGCCCCGCTGAATGGAATCAAAGACGCGCCTCCCGCGAGGCGCGTCTTATTTTTGCGGACGATCTTACTGCACCGAGTAAGTCACCGTGTTGATCAACTGGCCGTTCAAATACCATTCCACGGCGTAGGTTCCAACAGGCCAGTCCTGTCCTTCAGAAAAGAAGAAATACACCGGACCATTGAAGGAATCCTCGTCTATGGTGATCTCCACGTCGTCAATGAACGTGTTGGGGTCCTGACCCTCGACGCTGACCGCGTACCACTTGGACGAGACCACCGTCCCCTTGGGCGCGTTGGACAGGTCCGCCACCGAGTAGACCGCGTCGTTGGGACTGAACGACGTCGTGACATTTTCGCCGTCCTCGTCGTGCGCCATGCGGAAATTCGCCAGGTCGAGTTTGCCGCCAAACGCGCAGGCCAGGCTCGCTAGGATCAGCGCGAACAGGGCCAGAAAAATTGGAAGAGTACGTTTGTTCATTACATTCTCCTTTGGGATGCGTGGACGGAATGCCCGTCCGAATACGCCTATTATACAGTCCCTCTGCGGGCAGCGCTTCCCCCCTTTCGGGTTAATCGGGCGCGTCATCTTGCCGCGAACACACACGCGCCCTGTCCCTTTTCGATCTTCCCCGCCTGACTCACCGTCCGCCCCAGCGCGTTCCCCAGCAGGGACGCGTCCATGCGGCACAGTTCGGGATGCCCCTCGATCACCGCCGCGTAGGGGCAACGCCCAAAGATGACGCGCGGCCCCTCCGCGCCCGCCTCCCAGCGCGCCTGATAATGCCTGAAGTTCAGCTTCTCCACCAACACAGCGAGGCGTTTGGGAATCGGCAGATTGGAAAACGGGGCCGCGTCCAAAATACGACTCGCCAATTCTTCGACGTCCAGCGCGGGACCCGCGGCCGCCAACAACGCCTCCGCCAGTCCCGCCAGATTATCGCCGACCAGCGCGGGAGCGAGCGCGTACACCTTAACGGGGCGGCCGCGTCCCCCGGTCCGATTCTGAACGACGACCGCCTGCCCGTCCGCGGCAAGGACGCGCAAATGATGGCGCGCGCCCGCCTCCGAGAGGCGGAGAGCCCGCGCCAGGTCACGCGGCGAAGCGGAGCCAAGTTTGGTCAGTTGCGCCAATACCTTCTGGCGAACAGTTGTCACAGACATGGGATGATTATACTCACAAGTTGATTTATGTAAACATATATTTTTATAATTCGGTTGACGAATCCATCTTCAATGCTATAATCCGCCTGCTTGTGACAACTCCCACTGATAACCGAACCTGATGAACTGGGAATCCACCTACGCCATCGCTGTGGAACTGCGCCGGCTTCATCCGGATGCAGACCTGGAAAAAGTCTCGCTCCGGCAGATCCACGATTGGACGCTCGCCCTCCCGGACTTCGAGGACGATCCCCTGCTCGTCAACGACGACATCCTTTCCGCAATCTTTCAAGACTGGTTCGAGGAGAACATCCATGGACAATAACGATTTCAACCTGCCCGGCTACGACATCCCCGATGAGTTGAAGAACGCGGTGTCCATCACCACGCTCGACCGCCTCTACAACTGGGGACGGCGCTCGTCGGTCTGGCCGCTCATGTTCGGGCTGGCCTGCTGCGCCATCGAGATGATCGCCGCCCAGGCCTCGCGCTACGACCTCGCCCGCTTCGGCATGGAAGTGATGCGCCCCACCCCGCGCCAGGCCGACCTGATGATCGTCGCGGGGACCCTCACCAAGAAAATGGCCCCCGCCATCGTCCGTCTCTACAACCAGATGCCCGAACCGAAATACGTGATGGCCATGGGCGCCTGCGCCTCCAGCGGCGGCCCGTTCAAGGAGGGCTACAACGTGGTGGCCGGCGTCGACAAATTCCTGCCGGTGGACATCTACGTCCCCGGCTGCCCGCCCACCCCGCAGGCCCTGCTGAACGGCCTCATCATGCTCCAGAAAAAAATAGACAAAGAAGCCATCCGCAAAGTGCGCTGGTATCGCAAAGGCGCCGACACCGTCGAAGTGCCGGTGCCGATTCTCGGCCCGGACCTGATAGACGTCCGCCGCATCCCCGACATTAAAACCAAAGCCGCGGAACTGACGACCACGCCCGCGCAGACCGCTGGATAGGAGGCCGACATGACAGCGCCCGCTTCCACCCTGACCGTTGACCTGGCCGCGCGTTTCCCCGGCATCGTCTCCGCTGACAGCCGTCCCGGCCACGGCGGATTCCTCGTCGCCCCCGAAAAACTCATCGAAGTCGCCTCCGCCATCCGCGACGAATTCGGCTATGACCTGCTTTCCTCCGTCACCGGCGTGGACCAGATCGCCGACGGCAAAATGGAGGTGGTCTATCACGCCTACAAGACCACCGGCGGCCCCGCCCTCGTATTCAAGACCCAGGCGCCGCGCGAAAACCCCGTCGTCCCCTCCCTCGTCGGCATCTGGATGGGAGCCGAACTCCAGGAGCGCGAGGCCTGGGACCTGCTCGGAATCAAATTCGAGAACCATCCCGACCTGCGCCGCATCCTGATGTGGGAAGGCTTCGAAGGACATCCGCTCCGCAAGGACTGGCATGAGCCGTTCTTTGAAGAGGAAGCCAAACCCTTCAAGAGCCGCTGGCCCGGCGGAAAGCACTTCTTCTCCGAAGCAAAAAACCCCTTCCACGACAACATCCAGTTCCCGGCGGGATTCGACCCCGAAAAATACACCTTCGAAGATCCTGAAGAGGCCCTGTATACCTCGTTGAAGAAATACCAGATCGCGGACAAGGACGGAATCCCCACCGACCACATCCTCGTCAACATGGGGCCGCAGCACCCGTCCACGCACGGCGTCTTCCGCGCGGCGGTAATGCTCGACGGCGAGACCGTCGTCAGCCTGAAACCGGTGATGGGCTATCTGCACCGCAACCATGAGAAGATCGGCGAGCGCAACACCTTCCTGCAAAACATGCCCTACACCGACCGTCTCGATTACTTCAACTCGATGAGCAACAACTTCGGCTACGCGCTGGCGGTAGAAAAACTGATGGGCATCCCCGTGGCCGAGCGCGCCGACTACATCCGCGTCATCATGGCCGAGCTCAGCCGCATCCAGAACCACCTCATCTGGGCGGGGATGATGCTCAACGACCTCGGCGCGATGTACACCCCCGCGCTGTACGCCTTCGAGGAACGCGAACTGATCCTCGACATCTTCGAAATGACCGCCGGTTCGCGTATGATGTGCAACTACTTCCGCTTCGGCGGCGTGGCGCGCGACATGAGCGAAGACGCGCTCCGCAGGACGCGTGACCTCGTGTTCGACCGCCTGCCCGCCAAAGTGGACGAGATAGACCGCCTCCTGACCGACAACGAAGTCCTCGTCTCCCGCTTGAAGGGGATGGGCTACCTCAGCGCCGAGGACGCCATCCGCGCCTCGATGACGGGACCGATGCTCCGCGCTTCGGGCGTGCCGTACGACATCCGCCGCGCCGACCCGTACTCGGTCTACGACCGCTTCGACTTCGACGTGGTCAGCCGTCCCGAAGGCGATATGTACGCCCGCTACATCGTCCGCATCGAAGAAATGCGCCAGTCCCTCCGAATTTTGGAGCAGGCGCTGAAGCAGATCCCCGAAGGGCCGATCATGAGCGGGAAACCGCAGTACCAGGTCAAAGTTCAAGCCGGCGAAGCCTATGGACGCATCGAATCGCCGAAAGGCGAACTCGGCTACTATGTCGTCTCCAACGGCAAACCCAATCCCTACCGCTATCACGTGCGCGCTCCGTCGTTCATCAACCTGACCGCGCTGGAAATGATGTGCGTGGGCGAAAAGATCGCCGACTTCGTCGCCATTCTGGGCGCGATTGACATCGTGCTGGGCGAGCTCGACCGCTAACAGGAGAACTTGACTATGTATGGAAAAGGATTACTCAAAGGTCTGGGCGTCACCTTCGTGCGCTTCTTCAATACTTACTGGGACGACCTCGTCTGGTCGTGGAAGCGCGTCACGACTGGCGAGAAGCGCTATCGCTCGGCGGAAGGCATCGCCCACCGCTCCAGCAAGGACGCGCGCGGCATCTTCACGGTGCAGTATCCCGAAGAGAAACTGCCCGTCCCCGAAGAATTCCGCTACGTCCCGTTCCTCGTCTATGACGAAGGCGCGGACGGCTCGAAGGAGATCCGCTGCACCTCGTGCGGCATCTGTCCCAAAGTCTGCCCGCCGCAGTGCATCTGGATCGTGCGCAGCGCCGACCCCGCGACGGGCCGTCCGCGCCCGCAGCCGGCCGAGTTCTACATCGACGCGGACCTGTGCATGAATTGCGGGTTTTGCGCGGAGTACTGTCCGTTCGACGCCATCAAGATGGACCACGACTACGAACTGGCCTCTTATCACCGCAACCTTTTCGGCCTCGAACAGTTGATGAAACCCGCCTCGTATTACGCGGGCATCCGTCCGCTGAACGCGGCCCGCGAGGACGAAGCCCGCCGCGCCAAGGAAGCGGCGAAAGCGGCCAAGTCGGAGGCGCACGCGGCGTAAACGGTCGAGCGCAGGCGGCGGTTTCTAATGTCGGCCTCGCTGCGTACCGTCAAATTACAAATCAGGAAGCGAAAGTACACGTTGAAGGTTGCGGGGAAGTCCGCAGCCTTCAACCATCAAATTTAATCGGTGAAAAACATGGCAAACACAATCACGAAAGAATCCGTTCTGGCGGCGCTGTCGAAAGTGCAGGAGCCGGAGTTGCACAATGACCTGGTCACGCTCAACATGATCCGGGATCTGGAGCTGGACGGCGGCAAAGTCAAATTTACCATCATGCTGACGACGCCAGCCTGCCCCCTGCGCGGCCAGATCGAGAGCGAGGCGCGGCAAGCCGTCCTGTCTGTCGGCGGCGTGGAAAGCGTCGAGATCAAAATGTCGTCCGACATCCCCAACGACGGGCGGATGCGCGGGCTGGTCAACGCCACCGTCAAGAACGCCATCGCGGTCGGCTCGGGCAAGGGCGGCGTGGGCAAAAGCACGGTCTCGGTCAACGTGGCGATCGCGCTGGCGCAGAGCGGCGCGCGCGTCGGTTTGATGGACGCGGACATCTACGGCCCCAACGTCCCGACCATGATGGGGATCGAAAAACTCCCGCCCCCCAAAGCGAACAAGATCACCCCGGCAAAAGCCTATGACGTGGAAGTCATCTCGATGGGACTGCTGGTGAAGCCCGGCCAGCCGCTCATCTGGCGCGGACCGATGCTGAACTCGGCCATCCGCCAATTTTTGAGCGACGTGGAATGGAGCGAACTGGACTACCTCATCATTGACCTTCCGCCCGGCACAGGCGACGCGGCCCTCTCCCTGGCGCAGGCCCTGCCATTAAGCGGCGCGGTCATCGTGACGCTTCCGCAGCTCGTCTCGCTCGAGGACGCGAGCCGCGGCCTGAACATGTTCAAGCAGCTGGAAGTCCCCATCCTCGGCGTGGTCGAGAATATGTCGTACCTGGAACTGCCCGACGGCACGCGCATGGACGTCTTCGGTTCGGGCGGCGGGATGCAACTGGCGCTGGGCGCGCAGGTTCCGTTCCTCGGTCAGGCCCCCATGGACCCGAACGTCCGCATCGGCGGGGACAGCGGGAAGCCCATCCTCGTGTCGGAGCCAGATTCGCCGGTGGCAAAGTCGTTGCGCGAGATCGCGGAGAAACTGGCCGCGCAGGTCTCGGTCGCCGCGCTGGGCGGAATGAACGAGTTACCGATCAATATTGTGGAGTAGGAGAGAGAGCGGGGAGTAGAGAGTAGAGAGCAGTAGAGCAGTCCCGACGATTGAAGTCGTCGGGACTGTTTATTTTTCGCCCGCCTGCCGGCTCGCCAATCTTGCGGGCGGTTGGCCGCGCCACATTTCGATGCGTCGGAAGGATTCCACGTATCCCATTTTGTAGAAGGCGGGCAGGTGCAGATCGCCGACCTGGATGTTTTCAAGATGCGTATCCAGGCGCGGGTACTGGTTGTGTAAATGCGAAAGGAAGGCCAGCGCCATGTCCACGGGGTTGCCGGTCTCGGTTTGGTAGATGAAGCGGGTCAACGTGAACTTCTGGCGTTGATAGACCAGCCAGCCGCGGCTCCCGTCTGCCAGCATGAGACGCAGTCCCGACACCTCCTGCGCGTTGTACAGCGACTCAGACTGGTTCGTCCACGGCTGGACGCCGCGGTCGCGGCCCACCAGGTCGAGAGCCTCGACGCGGTCGAGGCGTTGCGCGTCCGCCACGACGGGGTCCGGCGGGAGGCCAAACGGCGGATGCCGCAGGATGAGCAGTTCGCCCACCTCGTAGAAACCGAGTTTCAAAAAAAGTTGGTGCGCCGGGACGTTGTTCTTGATGACTTCGAGCATTTGGAAGCGCAGACCGAGACGTTCCGCCTGTTCGATCAAACCGACCGTGAGCGCCTCGCCCGCTCCCGTCCGCCGCGTGGACGGCAGGACGCCGAGGCGGGTGATCCAGGCCCGGTCTTCGCGCACGCCGAGCATCGCCACGCCCAGCACGCGGTCGTCGCGCAGCGCCACGAGAGAATGTTCAAGGTCAACGTCGTAAGTATGGACGTACTCCGCCAGGCGCGCTGCGTTCATTGGCATCGGCACCAGGTAATCCACGCGGGTCTGGTTGTAGATGGCCGTCAATTCTTCGACGGAAAAACGGCTGGCCGGGACCAATTTTGTCGTAACAAAGTCGGACGACATAATAATTTGTATTTCGCTCTGAGGCTTCAGGGATTGTAAACGAACCCACGCTGGACGGTCATCCCAGTCGCCGCCGAAGTTAGATTAACGACGCGCTTTCCCGCAAGTTCGCAGTATGTTTCGTCTATCTCGATGCCTATGCCTTTTCTTTTGTTTTGGGCGGCAGCTATAACCGTCGAGCCGCTGCCGCTAAACGGGTCAAGAACCGTATCTCCAACATAACTGAACATTTTTATACATCGTCTGGGAAGTTCCAGCGGAAAAGGCGCCGGATGCCCGATTTTTTTTCCGCTTTCGCCGTTGAACGTCCAAACGCCGTTCGTCCATTCCAAGAATTCGGCTTTTGTAATATCAGACTCTT
Source organism: Anaerolineales bacterium UBA7227 (assembly GCA_002473085.1). Lineage (GTDB taxonomy): Bacteria > Chloroflexota > Anaerolineae > Anaerolineales > Villigracilaceae > Denitrolinea > Denitrolinea symbiosum. Next base: position 24,912 of record DKTP01000053.1, on the reverse strand, counting down.
TGCTTCCGCTGTTTTTTTTCCAGCGGCTTTTATATAGCACAATAATCACCTCCACCGGCGCAATGACAAACGGGGCAGAGGCGCTCATCCAGGAGCCCCACGCGGTTCTGCGGGATATATTTCCCTCATTCCAAATAATGGTTGCGTGATATTGAAAGCCGATCTGCTTGGCTATGACGGTCATGTCCGCGCCAACGCTTTGCTGCCCGCCCTTATTCTTGTCCAATGGGACGTTCAGGCAAAACCGCCCATCGTCTTTCAGCCATTCAAAGCAGCGACGCATCCACTGGCGGCTGAATTCAAGATATGCCGAATACGTTAAATCGTCTTTATGCGAGTTATATTGAATATCTACATTGTACGGCGGCGATGTCACAATAAGGTCAATGCTGTCGTCTTGAACGAGTGTAGTGGAAATTACGTCGTCGTTCAAAATCCTGACCGTATCGCTATCAAAGAATATACAGGGCTTTGGCATCTCGACCTTCCGAGTTGATTATAAAGCGTTTGTTCTAAACGATTTCAGGACGGTTCCAGCGGCGAGGAGCCGCCCGTTTACGCTTGAACCGGGCCAAGAAACGACCGGATCTGACCGACAAATTCATTGACGCTGACGATTGGTTTGCTGATATACCCCGCGCAGCCGTAACTCTCGGCCATCGTCCTCCCCGTCTCCTGTGGCCAGGCGGAGAAGGCGACGATGGGCGTCTCCGCCAGGGACTCTTCGCCGCGCAGCCAGCCCGCCAGCGTCTGCCCATCGTAGTCGGGCAGGCCCAGGTCGAGGATGATCAGGTCGGGACGTTCGACCAGCGCCAGTTCCAGGCCGCGCTCCGCGGTCGCGGCGTGAGAGAGTTCGAATTGATGGGCGGTCAATATCCGATGGACGAGTTCAACAGTATCAGGGTCGTCTTCCACGAGAAGGATTTTGGTCATGGCGGCCTCACGCGAGATATGAGATATTTCAATGAGTATAGCACGATGTTTTCCCGCGCGCTTTTTTCATACGGTATAATTACGCTCATGCAACCAAACATTATCGGTGTCCGATTCTCGAAAATCGGAAAAATCTATCACTTCGACGGGAGCGCCGTCCCCGATGTGCAAGTCGGCGAACATGTCATCGTGGACACCTCGCGCGGGAAGAATCTCGGCGAGGTGGCCGTCCGAATGACCGAACCGCCACCCCCTCCCGACGGAGGCGGGTGGCGCCGCATCGAGCGCCGCGCCACCCCGCGCGACCTCCTGCTCAGGCAGAACTGGCAGTCCAAGCAGGTGGAGGCCATGATCGAGTGCCGCGCCCGCGCCTCGGATCTGGAACTGAAAGGCGTCAAGATCGTCGCGGCGGAGTACAACTACGACGGCACGCGGCTCGTCTTCCTGTTCAGCACAGAGACGGAGGATAAGCCCGAGCTGAAGTCCCTCAAGCGCGATATGCAGAAGAAGTACCCGCGTCCGCAGGTGGAACTGCGCCAGATCGGTCCGCGCGACGTGGCGAAACTCCTCGGCGGCATGGGCGCCTGCGGGCTGGAAACGCGCTGCTGCTCCAAATTCCTGACCGACTTCAGCCCCATCTCCATCAAGATGGCGAAGGAGCAGGGTATCTCGCTCACGCCCAACGAGATCACCGGCATGTGCGGACGCCTGCGCTGCTGTCTCGTCTACGAATACGAGCAATACGTGGCCGCCCGCAAAGAACTGCCCAAACGCAACAAGCGCGTCGTCACGCCGCGCGGCGAGGGCAAGGTGGCCGACGTGATGCCCATGACCAACACCGTCCTCGTCCTGCTCGACAACGACGAGCGGCATTTCCCCGTCCCGTTCAGCCGCGACGAGATCCAGCCCTGGGACGAACTCGAGGCCCTGCGCCGCAAATCCGAAGCGCCCTGCGACCGTCACGAGGGCGGCGGATGCACCTGCGGAAAAGCCAAAAAAGAGAGCGGCGAGAAGAGAACAGGGAACAGAGAAAAACCAATCCGTAAAAGATGATGCGCGACTTGCAACCTGACACCTGACACCTGACACCTGACACCTGACACTTGACACTCGACACACCCGACGCATGGCTCCTGAACCCTGGGACTCCCCCAAAAACATCCTCGTCATTCTGGCCCATCCCGATGATCCAGAATTTTTTTGCGGCGCGACGCTCGCCAAGTGGGCGCGCGCCGGTCACAAGATCGCCTATTGCCTGCTGACCTGCGGCGACAAGGGCTTCAACGCCGACACCCACTCCGACATGACTCCCGACAAATTGTGCGGAATCCGCCACAGCGAACAACGCGCCGCCGCGGCCGTGATCGGCGTGCAGGCGGTCCGCTTCCTGGACCTCGAAGACGGCTACCTCGTCCCCGACCTGAAACTGCGCCGCGAGATCGTCCGCGTCATCCGACGCGAGAAACCCGACATCCTCGTCACCTGCGACCCGCAGAATCTCTTCGCCGTATACGGACTCAACCATCCCGACCACCGCGCCGCGGGACAAGTCGTCCTCGACGCGGTCTTCCCCGCCGCGGGGAGCAAGGTCTTCTTCCCCGAACTCCTGGCCGAGGGACTCGAACCGCACATGCCGAAGGAAGTCTGGTGTTCGCTCACCAGCCAGCCAAACACCGTCGTGGACGTGACCGACGTCTGGCCGGTCAAGCTCGAAGCGCTGCTGAACCACAAATCCCAGATCGGCGACGTGGAAAAATTCAAAGAGCGGATGAAGTCCCGCCGCGCCGAAGGCAGTTCCGAAGAAAACCCGCGCTACGAAGAGACCTTCCGCGTGGTGAAATACGCCTGACAAACCGCCCGTTTTCTTCAAGAAAGCGGGCGGACGGTTCTGTCCATGAACATCCTCGACCTCGGCTACCGCTCCACCCATTACTACGCCCTCGAAACCAAAGACGGCTTCCTGCTCGTGGACTGCGGCTGGGCGGGCATGATGGGCGAATTCGCCGCGACTGCAAAACGCAAAGGCTTCGACCTGAAACGGATCAAATATCACCTCGCCACCCACTATCACATGGACCACGCGGGGCTGGCGCAGGAATTGAAGCGCCTCGGCTCGAGGCTGATCCTGATGGAAAGCCAGGTCGGATTCCCTGAAAAACTGGGAGACTTTCTCAGGCCGAAAAACATCGGTTTCGTCGAAATCGAACCGACCGACAACCTCCTGCTCAAATTCTCCGAAAGCCGCGCCTTCCTCGCGTCAATCGGACTGGCGGGCGAGATCATCCCCACGCCCGGCCACAGCGACGACCACGTCACGCTCATCCTCGACGACGGTTCCGCCTTCACCGGCGACCTGCCGCCCCGCTCCATGGTCATGGAGGGGCAGATCGAGCTGGCGGCAAGCTGGGATCGAATCTATCAACACAAGATCGCGCGTCTATATTCTGCCCATGGACAATGAGCAAAAACGCGCCAGAGCGCGCGCTTTATGCCCGGCGCAAGAGACTTTCGCCCGCTACATCGTCCCGATGTCTTTCGGGACTCCAACCTTCAACCGAAACAGGAGCCTCCCATGAACGAACTTCTCGACCAGGCCAAAGAACTCTTCCCCTACACCCAGGCCCTGCGCCGCGACTTCCACATGCACCCCGAACTCGGCTTCCGCGAATTCCGCACGAGCGGCATCGTGGCGAAGGAACTCGAAGCCCTCGGCCTCGAGGCGACCAAAGGCGTCGGCAAGACGGGCGTCGTGGCGCTGCTGGAGGGCGCGCAGCCGGGACCGACCCTGCTCCTGCGCTTCGACATGGACGCCCTCCCCATCATGGAAGACACGGGCGCGGAATACGCCTCGCAAAACGCGGGCGTGATGCACGCCTGCGGCCACGACGGTCATACCGCCGTCGGCTTGACCGTGGCGAAAATGCTCGACGCGCGCCGCGGCGAATTGAAAGGCGCGGTCAAATTCGTCTTCCAGCCGTCCGAGGAGGGACTCAACGGCGAGGAAGTGGGCGGCGCGCAAATGATGATGCGCGACGGCGTACTGGAAAATCCCAAACCCGACTTCGCGCTCGCGCTCCATCTCTGGAACGACAAACCGCTCGGCTGGGTCAGCGCGGCCGCGGGACCGATCATGGCGGGCGCGGAAATGTTCACCGTCAAACTCACCGGCAAAGGCGGACACGGCGCCGCGCCCCACGAAACCGTGGACCCCATCGTGGCCGCGGCGCAGATCGTCTCCGCGCTGCAAAGTATCGTCGCGCGCAACGTCTCGCCGCTGGCGACCGCCGTCGTCAGCGTGACGGCCGTCCGCAGCGGCGAGGCCTTCAACGTCATCCCGCAGGAAGCGGAATTGCGAGGCACCATCCGCACGTTCGACGCGAAAGTGCGCGAACGCGTCCTCCGCCGTTTCCGCGAGATCGTCGAGGGCGTGGCGCAAAGCCTGGGATGCGCGGCCCAAATCGAGGTCAAGCGCGTGACTCCCGCCACCGTCAACGACGCGGACGTGGCCGCGAAAGTCCAGCAGGCGGCCCGGCGCGTCCTCCCCGAATCCGAAATCAGCGACGCGCCCTTCGTCACGATGGGCTCGGAAGACATGGGCTTCATGCTCGAACAAATCCCCGGCTGCTACTTCCTGGTCGGCTCGGCCAACCGCGAGCGCGGCCTGGACTACGGCCATCACCATCCCAAATTCGACTTCGACGAGGAGGCGCTGGCGCGCGCCGCCGCATGGATGGCAGCCGCCGCGCTGGAAACGCTGGGGTAGGGAACTTTCGGCAGCGCGCGGGCGTCTGGACTATGACTGCGAGTCGCCATGCAAAACCCACAAAATCAAACGCCGCAAAAAGTGAACTATATGCCCTTGTTCGCGCTCGGCTGCGCGACCGTGGGGCTTCTGACGATTCTGTGCGCCGTCGTTTTTGGCGCGATGAGCTACCTGAACGGGACTTCCCTCCCGCTTCGGCCCGCGCCGACTTCAACCTCGACTCTGCTCCCGACCGAGACGGCCTCGCCCTCCCCGACCTTCACCTCCACCCCGACGTTCACCGCTTCGCCCCTCCCGACCGAAACGGGCTCGCCCTTCCCGACCTTCATCTTCCGCCCGCCGACTTCCATCCCCACGCGCACGCGCACTCCCCGCCCCGCGCCGACGAAGACGCGCACGCCGACGAGCGCGCCACAAGTCACCACCTACCACGACGCCCATTTCGTCATCGCCTACTCGGCCTGGGAGGGCGCCCTGAACGGCCGGGCTTTGGGAAAGACGCTGCGCTGCGCGGCCAAAAAGAATCAAACGATGGTATTCGTCCCCGACAGAAATTCCGCCGCCGTCAGCGTTGTCTTTTATCGAGGGCCAAACCAGGGCAAGGCAAATATCTACATTGACAATGCGCTGGCGGATACGCTTGATCTCTATCACGCCTCGCCGCAATATGGATTCGAGAAAAAATATACGGGACTGGATCCGTCCGTCCCTCACACGCTCAAAGTAACGGCGCTGCGCCAGAAACGGAACGCTTCGTCGGATTTCCGCGTGTGCGTGGACGGATTTCGGGTCGGCAGGCAGTTCGTGGACGAGATGCAGCCGAGCGTCCGCTACGGCGCGTGGGCTGGGGCGCTTAACAACCGCGCCCTGGGCGGCGCGTACCGCGTCTCGTCGCAGGCCGATTCGTCCGTGACTTTCACAGTGCAGGGTCCCTCCTTCCAGTGGATCACCGCCCGCGGCCCCAGGTATGGGCAGGCCGCCGTCTATGTGGACGGGCGACTCCTCGCCAAAGTTGACCTGTACTCGCCGTCGCAGCGCTGGCAGCAGGCCATCCCGTTTACGCGGCTGGGACGCGGCGCGCACACCGTCCGCATTGTGACGCTGGGGCTGCGCCATCCCGACGCTGGCGGCGACGCGGTGGTCTTCGACGGGTTTCGGACGCCGTAGAATCTTTCAGCGAAACAAAGCGGCCGTCCCGGCAGGGACAGCCGCTTTTTGTTTCAACCAATCAGCGCGCGGACGTTACGCCACTTCCAAATAGCGCTCGATCTCGTAATCGGTGACGCTCAGGCGATAGTCGTCCCACTCCTCCCGCTTGGCGCGGGCAAAAGCCTCGTATGTGACCGATCCGAGCGCGTCGACGATCACCTTGTCCTTGTCCAGTTCGGTCAGGGCTTCCACCAGCGAGCCGGGCAGTGAGCCGACGCCCATCCTGGCGCGCTCCTCGACGTTCAGGTGGTACAGGTTTACGTTGTTCAGCGCGGCCGGGGGCGTCATCTTCCTGTCAATGCCGTCCAACGCGGCGGCCAGCATTGCGGCGAAGGCCAGGTATGGATTTGAGGAAGGATCCGGGAAGCGCAATTCTGCCCGCATGGATTTATTGCGGCCTTCGGTGTAACGCGGGATGCGGACCAGCGCCGAACGATTGCTCTGCGCCCAACCGATGTAGACCGGGGCTTCGTAGCCGGGGACGAGTCGCTTGTAAGAATTGACCGTCGGCGCGACCACGGCCGACAGCGCGCGCGCGTGTTCCAACTGACCGGCGATGAACGCGTAGGCGGTGCGCGACAATTTGAACTCGTCCTGCGCGTCGAAGAACAGGTTCTCGCCCTTGTCGTCGAAAAGCGACTGGTGACAGTGCATGCCCGAACCGTTGATGCCGAACACGGGCTTCGGCATGAACGAGGCGACCAGTCCATGCTGGGCGGCGATGGCTTTCACGGTGTACTTCAAGGTCAGCACATTGTCGGCAGCCTTGAGCGCGTCGGTGTAGCGAAAGTCAATCTCATGCTGGCCGAGAGCCACTTCGTGATGTCCCAATTCCACATTGAGGCCCATGTCCATCAAGGCGTCCATCAACTCGGTGCGGACCGTCACGGCTTCATCGAACGACGAGAAGTCAAAGTAACCGCCCACGTCGTGCGGGACGGGATGAACGCCGCGCCCGTTCGTTCCTTTGAAGAGGAAGAACTCCGGTTCGGGGCCGATGTTGTACGTCCAGCCGCGCTCGGCCAATTTCGCCAGCGCCCGCTTCAACGTCCCGCGCGGATCGCCCTCGAAGGGTTTGCCGTCTGGCATGAAGATGTCGCAGAACACGCGCGCCCGGAGGCTGTCTGCCGGCGACCACGGCAACACCGCGTAGGTCTCCGGGTCAAGCACGAGGCGCATATCGCTTTCCTGAATGCGGGCAAAGCCCTCCACCGAGGAGCCGTCGAACCATACGCCGTCTTCCAGGGCGCCCTCCAGATTGTGCAGAGGGATGTCCACGCTCTTGACCGCGCCCAGCACGTCGGTGAACTGGAGGGAGATAAATTTCACACGGTCTTCCTTCGCCTGCCTGATCAAATCCTTTGCGTCCATTCTTCTCCTTTTTGAATATTGGTTTAATTTCAGTTCAATACACCGATGACCGAACCTTGCTCACTCTCCAACTGTCGCCTCGACTTTCTTCGCCCCCGCCTGTCCATCCGGGCGACTCTTGTTGATGAATATCACCGACCCGACGATGATCGCCGCCGCCGTCCAAACGCGCGGCCCCAGCGATTCGTCCGCGAACCAGTGGCCGAGCAGCGCCGCCACGATGGGATTGACGTAGGCATATGTCGCCGCCAGCGAGATCGGCGCGTTCTGCAACAACCAGCCGTACGCGACAAACCCGATCAGCGAGCCGACGAAGATCAGATAGACCAGTCCCAGCATGGATTTGCCCGTTACAGCCGAGACGTCCCAGCGCGTCAACTCGCCCGAAACGACGGACACGATGAACAGACCGGCGCTGCCCATCAGCATCTGCCCGCCCGTGGACACAAGCGAGGACTTCGGCAGGTCGGCGTGTTTGCTGTAGACCGAGCCGAGCGCCCAGAATAAACACGCCAGCAGTAACGCGCCGACGCCAAACAGGTTCAACCCCGAGCTGCCGGTCAACTCGCCTGGGCCGATCAAGATAAAAATGCCGATGAAGCCGACCGCCAGCCCGAGAATCGTCCAGCCGTTTGGCTTCACGCCGCCAGGACGGAACGCTTCGGCGACCACGATGAATAACGGGATGGCGCCGATTATCAACGCCGCGATGCCCGAGGGAATGGTCTGTTCGGCCCAGGACACGAGTCCATTCCCGCCGAGCAGGAGCAGGCTGCCAACGATAGCCAGCGAACGCCACTGCCTGCGCGTGGGCATGGATTGTCCCGCCGCGCGCTGCCACGCCAGAAGGATGATCCCCGAAACGAGGAAGCGGATCCCCGCGTGAAAGAACGGCGGGATGCTCTCCACCGCGAATCGAATCGCAAGGTAAGTCGAACCCCAGACGATGTACAGCGCCAGTAAAGCGATCCAAATTTTTATTTTCATTTTTTCCTTGATTAGACTTTATTGGATGCTGAGAAGCCTGTTTCCAAAGGATTCCATTAAACAAAAACGGGCATGCGCGGGCATGCCCGTTCAACCGCAAACCGGTTTAAAAAAGACAGCCCTTCCAAACGCAAACAGACCCGATGAGTCTGTATCACCGCGCCGCCCTGTCCCACGCGTCGCCGCGTGGTTTTCAGCAGTCGCTTGCTTCGGAAGGGAGAAGGGAGCCAATGATGTGGCTCCAGAGGCATCCGCTGATCTATCCGATGTTCCGCTGCCCCCGCCGTCCCTTTTAGGACGCCTCCCTCATCTTCTGCGAAAATGGGGGAGGCTGGGAGGGGTAACGTTAGCGCCCCGTTCGCACGGGGGAACCTCCACCTCGTGATCTTGTCGAGCAATGATTTGCCCGCGAGACCCAGCCGCTAATTCTCCGCGTATTCAATTGTTAACCCTGCCCGATATTGCGGGGCATTGTACTCCCGGCAAGGATTTGAGTCAAGCATTAAAAAGTTACCCCGCACATGCCGTGTGCAACCGGGTTTTGGACCTGCTTTCGCAGGTGGGCCCCAATCGGGAAACGCCGCCTTGGCTCAGGCCTATCGCGTTATTTCCTCGAAACATGGAAGCCCGTTGGGAGGATGTTGGCCCAAAACGTTAAAGTCACATCACGAACACAGCAGGGTAACAATCTTATACCATAAACCCAAACGAGAGGGGAGAGAAAAATTAGAATCGTCACATCCAGGCCGCGTCAAAAAACCAATGCGGATATAGTAAAATAAAACGATGGTCAACCGCCCCGGACGAACAACATGACCGTCTCACCCGCTTCTCTCATCCTCGTTGCATTCCTCCCGACGCCGCGCGACCTGGAGATCGCGCGTCTCTTCGGCTGGTATCGCATCCCGCTGCGGACCTCGCCCAAAGTGGTCGCGGTGGACTACCTGGCGTTTTACCAGCCCGCCAGTTTCGGCGCGCGCGGCGGACGGATCGAATTCGTCAGCGAAGCGCGCGGCCACGAACTGACCACGCGCGCCGAGCTCCTGCGCGACGAGGCCGGCCATCCCCGCGCCCGCGAAGAGTACTACAAGATCCAGATCGGCGCATTGGAGAAATTGCCGGTCCCCATCCTGGCAGACAAGTGGAAGCGCGTCACCTTCCTCTACACCACAGGCGAACGCCTCCTCCGCGCCCAAACCATCCATGACCTGGTCGTGGACGGCGATGAACGTCAGTTGCTCTGGCGCTCCCTGCGCGAACGCGCTGAGAACGAACAACTCTACAAAGTGGGCCTGCCCGAAGCCGACCTCCCGCCGGAGGTTTTGATGGCCCTGCTGGGAATCAAAGAAGCGGCCGGCGGCTACGGCTCGGGAGACGACTGGTAAACATGACGCTTCCACAATGGCTGCTGATCTTCATCGTCTGCGCGCCGCTGGCCCTGGTGATTGCCAACCGCCTGCGCATTGACCTGGCCGCGCTGATCATGATTGTCGCGCTGGGCAGCCTGCAATTCGCGGGGATCGGAATGCTCGGCGAGGCGGGAGACCGGGAAGCGACCATTAACATCCTCTCGGGGTTCGGCCAGCCCATCATCATCATCCTCATTTCCCTGTTCATCCTGACGCGCGTCCTCGAAAAAAGCGGCGTGACCCGCTGGACCGCGCGCCTGCTGCTCAAAGCTGGCGGGACGAATCCGCGGCGGCTGATCGGTCTCTTCGCCGGCGTCACCGCCCTCCTCTCGCTGTTCATGAACAACCTGGCAGCGGGCGCGCTGGTGCTGCCGATCGCGATGGAAGTGTCGCGCCGCACGCGCGTCAAACCCAGCAAATTGCTGATCCCGGTCGCTTATGGAAGTCTGCTCGGCGGCTCCGCCACCTACTTCACCGGCGCCAACATCATCGTGGACAGCCTCCTGCAAAGCGCGCATCCGCCGCAGGCCGCGCTGAGCGTCTGGGACTTCCTGCCCGTGGGCGGGCTGATCGCCATCGCGGGTATTCTCTACCTGACGTTCTTCGGGCCACAGTTACTGCCCGACCACGAACCCCTCGACGAGCAGGGATTCGCGCGCCTGACCGGCGCGGAACTGGAAAAACACTACGCCCTGGCTGAGCGGCTGTGGACGGCGCGCGTCCTGCCTTCCGCCGCGCTGGCCGGCAAAACCCTGGTCCAATCGGGAATCGGCCGCGAGTGGGGCGTGACCGTGGCCGCCATCTACCGCGCCCGCGAGACCTTCATGCTGCCCCAGCCGCAGCAAACGATCCGCGAAGGCGACGAACTCGTTCTGGTGGGACGGGAAGAAAAGATCAAACACCTGAAGGAATTGGGGCTGGACATCCGCCTCGAAGACAGCGACCGTGACCTGAGTTCGCGAGGCGTCACATTCGCCGAGATCATTTTGACGCCGCACTCCAAAGCCGTCGGGCAGACCCTCAAAGAGCTCGACTTCCGCCGCCGCTACGGCCTGAGCGTGGTGGCGCTCCGCCGTCTCCAGCGCAGCCATCGCACCGACGTGGGCGACCTCAAGTTCAGTTTCGGCGACGCGCTGCTCGTCGTCGGCCCCGCCTTGCAGCTGGAAAATCTGCGCGGCCACGCCGACTTCATCGTCATCGAGCCGCACTGGAGCGACCTGCCCATCAACCCCAAAGAGACCATCTCTGCCGTCGTCATCGTCCTGGCCGGCATCGCGGCCGCCATTGCGGGCGTCCCCACCTACCTGGCCATGCTGGCCGCGGCGGTGGCCGCGCTCCTGCTGGGCAGGTTGACTTTGGAAGACGCCTATCATTCCGTGGAATGGCAGGCCGTGTTCCTCATCGCAGGCATGTACGTGGTCAGCGAGGCGATGCTGGCGACGCGTCTGGCCGACCTGCTTGGAAGCTCCATCCTCCAGATCGTCCGCCCGTTCGGCGGGCTGGGACTGGCCGCGGGCGGCTACCTCCTCACCGCCCTGCTGACCCAGTTCATGGGCGGGCAGGTGACCGCCCTCGTCACCGGGCCCATCACCATCAGCGCCGCCATCCAGATGGGCGTCAGCCCGCAGGCGGTCGCCATCGCCACCGCCATCGGCTGCTCCGCGTCCTTCTTCACGCCCCTGGCGCACCCCGTCAACATCCTGATGATCGCCCCCGGCAACTACACCTTCGTCGACTTCTTCCGCAGCGGCTGGCTGCTGACCATCCTCTCGTTCGTCATGATGTTGATCGGACTGATCCTGTTCTGGAAACTATAGGATTTTCCCATGACCACCCTGATCAAAAACGGAACGCTCATCACCGCCTCCGAAACGTTCGAGGCGGACATTTTGATCGAAGGCGAAAAGATCGCCCGCATCGGCCTGGACCTCGAGCCGGGCGCGGCAAATGTAGTCAACGCGTCGGGGAAGTTCGTCGCCCCCGGCGGCGTGGACCCGCACACGCACTTCGACCTGCCCATGTTCGACACCGTCTCCTCCGACGACCACTACACCGGTCACAAAGCCGCGGCCTTCGGCGGGACGACCACCGTCATTGACTTCGCGGTGCAGGAGGAAAAGGGATTTCGATATTCCATGGACCGCTGGATGGAGAAAGCCCAGAAAGCCGCGATTGACTACTCCTTCCACATGAACCTGACGCGCTTCGACGAATCCGTCGCGAAGGAAATCCCGTCGCTGCGCGAGATGGGCGTCACCACGCTGAAAGTCTTCACCGCCTACAACGGACGTTTGCGCCTCGACGACGGCTCGATCTTCAAGGCGCTGCGGATCGCCGGGGAAAACGGGATGCTGGTGATGGCGCACTGCGAAAACGGCGACGTGATTGACACGCTGATCCCCGAAGCGCTGGCCGCGGGACACACCTCCCCCGAGTGGCACGCGCGGACGCGTCCCGCGCCGGGCGCAGTCGAAGCGACGCTGCGGATGGCCGCCATGTCCGAGACGGCGGACGCGCCCGTCTACATCGTCCACATGAACGCGGGCGGCGAAGTGGACATGCTCAAGTACGCGCGCGAGCGCGGCGTCAAAGTCATGGGCGAGACCTGTCCGCAATACCTCTTCTTCACCGTTGACCATCTCCGCCGTCCCGACGGGGCGAAGTGGGTCTGCTCGCCGCCGATGCGCACAGAGAAAGACAATGCGCGTTTGTGGGAGGGACTGCGCGCGGGAATCCTGCAAACCGTCGGCACGGATCACTGCCCGTTCTTCTTCGACGGGACGAAGCCGATCCTCTACGAGGGGCAGGAGGTCGCCATCCCCGGAAAAGAACTCGGCAAAGACGACTTCACCAAAATCCCCAACGGACTCCCCGCCGTCGGCGACCGCCTCCCCATCCTGTGGACCTACGGCGTGCGCGCGGGACGGATCTCCGCCAACCAGTTCGTCGCGTTGACCGCCGCCAACCCCGCCAAGATCTTCGGGCTGTATCCGCGCAAAGGCGCGCTCCTGCCCGGCTCCGACGCGGACATCGTCATTTGGGACGCGGAGAAACGCGTCCAGTACGGCGCGGCGCACAGTCATCACCGCACGGACTACAACCTGTTCGAAGGCTGGGAAGTGGTCGGGATGCCCGAAAAGGTCTTCCTGCGCGGCAAGTTGATCGTGGACGGCGAGACCTGGCTCGGAAAGCGGGGGCAGGGACAGTTCCTGCGGAGGAAGCCGGGAGAGGTCCTTTAAGATTTCAGGTTTCCGAAAAAAAACCGCGGCAGGGAAAATCCCACGCCGCGGTTTTGCTGTCCAGAACTCTCTATTCTTCCAGCGTTGAAACGTCGCCCTCGGGCAGTCCCAGCGCGCGCGCCTTCAACACGCGCCGCATGATCTTGCCCGAACGCGTCTTGGGCAACTTGTCCAGGAACTTCACTTCCTCGGGACGCGCGATCGGGCTGATGACCTTTGCGACGTGCTGGCGCAGTTCCTCGCTCAACGCCTCGGACGGGGCGAACCCCGCGCGCAGCAGGCAGAAGGCGTGGATGCCCGTGCCTTTGATCTCGTGCGGCAGGCCGATCGCGGCCGCCTCCGCCACTGCGGGATGACTCACCAGCGCCGACTCGATCTCCGCCGTGCCGAGGCGGTGCCCCGAGACGTTGATCACATCGTCCACCCGGCCGATGATCCAGTAATAACCGTCCGGGTCGCGGCGGGCCGAATCGCCCGCGAGATATTTCCCGGGGAACTTCGACCAGTATTGCTTGACGTAGCGGTCCGGGTCGCCGTAGACGGTGCGGAGCATCGCGGGCCACGGGCGCTTGAGGACGAGATAACCTTCATCCCCATCTTTGACCGGATTCCCCGCCTCGTCCACGATCTCGGCCTCCTGTCCGAAGAAGGGAAGCGTGCCGCTGCCCGGTTTGAGCGGGACGGACGGCGTGGGCGTGATCATGAACATCCCGGTCTCGGTCTGCCACCAGGTGTCCATGATCGGGCATTTCTCCCCTCCGATAACGCGGTAGTACCACTTCCACGCTTCGGGGTTGATCGGCTCGCCGACGCTGCCGAGCAAACGCAGCGAGGAAAGGTCGTGTTTGTTGGGCCAGGCCTCGCCAAAACGCATCAGCCCGCGGATGGCGGTCGGCGCGGTGTACAGGATGTTGATGCCGTAACGCTCCACGCATTGCCACCAGCGGTTCGGATACGGGTAGGCGGGTCCGCCCTCGAACATGAACGAGGTCGCGCCGTTGAGCATGGGGCCGTAGACGATGTACGAATGACCGGTCACCCAGCCCGGGTCGGCGGCGCACCAGAAGCGGTCTTCGTCGGTCAGGTCGAAGACGTATTTGAGCGTCGAGTAGATGCCGACCATGTATCCGCCGTGGACGTGCAGGATCGCCTTCGGTTTGCCCGTCGAGCCGCTGGTGTAGAGGATGTAAAGCGGGTCTTCCGCGTCCATCACCTCGGTGGGACATTTCCCGTTTGCGACGGGGAGTTTCGCCAATTCGTGATACCAGTGGTCGCGCAGCGGGTCCATCGGGATCTCGTGGCCGGTCCGACGTACGACCAGCACGTTCTCCACCGAGGGGCATTTTTTGATCGCGTCGTCCACGATGCGCTTCAATTCGACGATCTTGCCGTTGACGTAGTTCCCGTCCTGCGTGATGACCAGCTTCGACTGGCTGTCGTCGACGCGTCCCTGCAGAGCGTCTGCAGAGAAGCCGCCGAACACCACTGAATGGATGGCGCCGATCTTGGCGCAGGCCAGCATCGCAAAGACGATCTCGGGGATGCGTCCCATGTAGATGGTGACGCGGTCGCCTTTGCGGACGCCCATCGCCTTGATGATGTTCGCCATGCGCGAGACTTCCCGGTTCATCGCAAAATACGAGAACGTGCGGTGGTCGTTTCCGTCCTCGCTCTCCCAGATCAGGGCAAGTTTGTTCTTGCGATGGGTCTTGAGGTGACGGTCAATGCAGTTGTGGACGATATTGACCTTCGCGCCGACGAACCATTTGAAGAACGGCTTGTTGGAATCGTCCAGCGCTTTGTCCCACTTTTGGAACCATTCCAGCTCGTTGGCTTCGGATTCCCAGAAGCCCACATAATCCTGGCCGGCTTTTTTCGCGAGGGAATCCCAATCCTTGAGGCGCGCCTGGTCAATGACTTCCTGTGAGGGGTAAAAGACTTCACCTTCCATTGAATTTGCTCCTTTATCGGCTAAATTTGGCGGAATTGGTTTAATATACAGGAAAACGCGCCTGCGGACAATACCTCACTTTTCGGGCAGAATCACAAAACCGCCGCTTTTTCGGGCGGCGGTTTTGCTTGGGATGTTTCGACGCAATTACTGCGGAATGGCCGAAGACTGAAGATCCGGGTCCATCGGGACGGCATTTTTCCAGAAGTCGAAAGTTTCGATCAGGCCGTCGGCTTCGGCGTTGGCGCGCAGGTCTTCCATCCACCTGGCGAAGGCGTTTTGTTTCGCCTGGTCGAACTGGTCGGCGGTCAGCGGGCGCATCTCATGGCCGATCGCCTGGATGATGTGCCAGCCGCCGGGCGTTTGCACAGGCTGGCTGTATTCGCCCGGCTGGAGGGCGAACGCGGCGTCCGCGAAGGCCGCGCCAAACGCGGACTGGTCCTTGCCGAACCAGCCCAGGTCGCCGCCGTTGTCTTTCGTACCCGCATCGGTGGAGAATTCCGCCGCGAGCGCGCCGAAGTCCGCTCCGTCCGTCAGTTTATCGTAGACGGACTGCGCGGCGGCCTCGTCCGCGAGGAGGATGTGCCTGGCCCAGACCTGGTCTTCGACCGCCTGGATATCGCGCGTAACGAAGTCGAACATCTTCGTCCTCACGATTTCCAGCAGGACGAGATGGCGATAGTCCGCCTCGGAGAAACCGAGTTTTTTGAAATTGGACAGGCTCTCAGCCAGACTGGCCTCGTAACCTTCCTTGCTGACCGGGGTGGCCGTCGGTTGGGGCGTTTTGGTGGGGACGGGCGTCGAGGTGAACGCGGTGGAAGGCGTGGCGCTCGGCTCGGGCGTGACGGTCGGCTTCAGGGTGGGCGTGGCGGTCGTCGTCAGGTCCAGGGTGGGGGTCACGGTGGGCGTGGACGTGGCGGTGGGCGCGGCTGTGTTGGTGGGGCCGGGCGTGGGGGTAATGGTCACGATGGCGGCTTCGGCGGGGGAGATCGTCGGCAGGGTCACTTCGGTGGGCGTGACCGTCGCGGTGGGCTCGCCTTCGGGATAGTAGTTGTAGAAAGCCTGCAGGCGGTCCTGGACTTCCTGGTCGCTGGCGCCGATGCCCTCCTTCGCGGCCTGCTGGAGCAGCAGGACTTCGTCAATCATCTGGTCGAGCGCTTCCTGGCCGAGGTCTTGGGCGCCAAGGCCGGAGAGCTGGTATTGGATTTGCTGCAACTGGCTGGACAGGTCCATTCCAAGCATCTGGGCATATTGCTCGTATAGGTTGTACTGGCCGATCAGCTGGTTGCGCTGCAGGCGGACGCGCGCCTGGAATTGGGCAAGCGTGATCTTGTCCGCGCCGATGCGCGCCACGGTTTTGTTTGGCTGGATGAATTTCTCGTTGAGATACCAGTATCCGAACAGCGCGAATACGACGACGACGACGGCGGCCGCGATCCCGACGATCCAGCGCGACTGGCGGCGTTCCCGTTCCAGCCGGGCAATGTGTTTTCTGGATGGCGAACTGCGTTTGATGGGTCTGGGAGCCATAATTCCTCTAGGCGAAAAAACAGGGCATGGGTTTCGCCATGCCCGTATTTCTGGTTAACGGTTATCGTCCCAGAGCCTGCCGGTGAATGGCAGAAGGGCGATGTGACGGGCCTGCTTGATGGCCCCGGCCAGCACGCGCTGGTGACGGGCGCAGGTGCCTGTCTGCCGGCGCGGGCGGATCTTGCCCTCGTCAGTGATGAAACGCCGGAGCATGTCCACCTTTTTGTAGTCAATGGTCATCTGCTTATCGGCGCAAAACTGGCAGAATTTGGGTTTGGCGTAATAACGGCGCTCGCCGCCTTCGCCTTCGCCGCGTCCGCCGCGGGCGTAATCTTCGGACATGGTAAAACTCCAATCTTACTAGAACGGAAATTCGTTATCGGTTGCGGAGGATTCGGTCTCGTCGGCGGCCGGCGCGGATTCCTGGCTGGCGTGTCCGCTGTCGCGGCGTTCGAACATCATCATTTCGTTGGCCACCACTTCCACGCTGGAATGCCTGACGCCTTCCTTGTCGTCCCAGCGGCGGGTCTGCAGACGGCCCTCGATGTAAACCTGCTGGCCTTTGTTGAGGTACTGTTTGCAGGTCTCCGCCAGGTTGCCCCAGGCTACGATGTTGAACCATTCGGTCTCGCTGTGGCGCTCGCCGTCGCTCGAATTCCAGGTGCGGCTGACGGCCACGGTGAACGTGGTGACAGGCTTGCCCGAGGGCGTGTAGCGCATTTCAGGATCACGGCCCAGGTGGCCGATGATCATTATTTTGTTCAGGCCTCGACTCATGTCAGACTCCTTGTTAAAACCGAATCCGAAAAAACTAATCCGCCACGCTGAGCATGTGGCGCATGACCGGCTCGAGGAAGCGCAGGTTGCGCTCCAGTTCAACGGTCGCTGTGGGAGGGATGGCAATGTTCAGCAGGACGTATTGGCCGTCGCGCTGCTTGCGGATGGGGGTCGCCAGGCGGCGCTTGCCCCATACGTCCACTTTGTCCACGTTACCGCCGGCCTCGCCGACCCAGCCTTTCACTTTGTCAACCACGCCATTAAACGCGGTCTCGTCCAGTTCGGGCTGGATGATGCAAACCAGTTCGTAATTACGCATTGGGAAAACCTCCTTTCCACGGGTTTGCTCCCATTCATGCCGTAGGCAGGCTGGGAGCGGAAGGAGACACAGGATTGTGTCTTGAACGGGCGGGAGTTTATCACAAAGACGGGAGTTTCGGAAGGGGCGCGCCAAGCCGCCCCGACGCGCCGGCCCAGGCGGGCAAAAACGGCTCGACGTCGGGCGCGACGACCGCCATGTTGGACCGACTCGAAAAGGCGGGGTTGATCGAGCGTCGTCCAAATCCCAACGACCGCCGCGGGAGTCTCATCGCCGCCGCGCAAGGGAGTTCGCAAATAGCCGCGTCGTGGTTCGAGTCGGCGAGACGGGCGCAGGATAGATTGATTTCCAGTTACTCGGAAAGCGAGCTGGAAATCATTTCGGATGTCTTTGAACGGTTTGCAAAGCTATGGGACGACGAGCGCGAAACTACGGGGCGGCAAACCCAGCCTGTAAGTTCAGGCGGGCGCGCCTGCGATTAGACCGAAGACGGCTGACCGAAGACGAAAGACCGCCGTCCGTCGTCTACCGTCCTCCGTCGAATGATTGCGCCAGCAGGGACTGGAACAGCGCCTCCCCCTGCCGCGCGGACTCGTCCATGCGCGCCCGCAGCCACAGCTTTATTACATTTCAGCGTGTTGACTGCAAAGATAGGTATTAGGCTTTCTCTTTCCATTTATGATAACTCCAGAAACAACGCCACATTTATCATCACCGAAAGAAATGCTACTGGACGATGAAGCAAATGCGGATGAAAATATTCCCTGAGACGATACGGAATTTTTCTCGCCATAAGCCACTTTATCACGACAAAATGGCTTGCCACACTCATTACATCGATAAACTTCCGACTCCATAAAATGCGTTCTACCGCACGTAACGCATCGCAAACTATCAACTCGGTGCCATATAATGAAACCGCCAACAACAGCTATGACAAGAAAGATCAAAACGAGCGTAATATTCATGTAACATCTCCTCCAAAACTCTCCGCCAGCAGGGACTGGAACAGCGCCTCCCCCTGCCGCGCGGACTCGTCCATGCGCGCCCGCAGAGCCTCTACCCGCGCCACGACCCGCGCAAATTCCTCTTGCAGCGCAAGCGGGGGAATAGGACATGGAAATTCATACAAGGCGTCCTGTCCGATTGTTGTCATCGTAGCGGTTTTAGCCCGTTTCATAATTTCGGATTTGCCAAATTGAGAACGAAATAGACCAAGCGCATAATAGGGATTAATTTTTGTTTTATCAACTCTTGCTCGAATAATATGTGATTCAAACATCGTTCGTTCTTCTAATTTTGGAACAATATTAGCTTGACCAACGCCTTCCGCCACCAGTGATGAACGGGTAAACAATAAATCGCCGTCAAACACTTCATATTTTTCTAATTCTTTCTCGGAAACTTGAACTCGGCGTAAAGCCGAAATGTCAATTATGTTTGTATGATACAGATTATCTACCCAAACAATTGGGTTACCTGTACCATATTTTTCATTTTTCTCAAAAAAACCATTAGTTAATGGAATTTGTAAAACATCAGCAAATTGGCACTCGATCTTGTTCAGATAATCCCCAAACATCTCCAAAAACACGGACTGTAACAGCGAGTCGCACTGCTCGCGCGCGGCGCGCCGCAACCCGCGCAGACGGTCCGCCCGCGCCAGCAGAGACGCAATCCGCTTTTGCTCGCTCAACGGCGGCAGGGGGATTTCAAAGCTTTCAAATGTTTCTTTATTTACCTCCGCAAAAGTTGCTCCTCTGCCAAGAGCCTCCAATTGTGGAGTGAAAAATTTTAAAGCAAAGAAGCCATAAACCGCATCAAGGCGCTTGTTCGGCACAATGCTTTTGAAGCCTTGATTTGTGCAAAGTGGAAAAGACGTTACTGCACAATGACCAATTGGGGCGCGAGTGCTATATACAATACTTCCAGCAGGCATCAATTTTGTAGAGCAACTCTTGTATCCTGCTTCAGTAATCTTTCGTAGTTTTCCAGTGAAATAAATCCCTTCATGGTTTGTCAAATCCGCAGGCGTAATCCAAGCAATATCGCCATTCCAATATTCTTTATTGGTTGAATCTGGCGTAGAGCCTGTAACAATTTCGCCTAGTTCGCCAAGTGGAACGAGTGGATATTTTTTCATCTGCAATCACCAATCACCAATTACTACTCACTACTCACCACTCACCAATCTCTTCAACGCCTCAATCTCCTCCAGCATCACCCCCTCCAGCCGCGCCAAACGCTCCAGCGTCACCGCAGGCGCTTCGTGATACGCCGCGTCCGCTTCGGCATGGCGGTAACGGCTAGCAGAAAGGTCGTACTTTTTGGCGCGCACCTGCTCCGCCGTCACCCAAAACTGGCGCGTCAGGCGGTCGAGTTCCGATTGCAGGGGAGAGATTTCAGATTCGAGATTCACAAGTTCGGCTTGCGCGTCATTAAGAGCATCAAACACGACGGGCACAAAGGTCTCAAAGGATTCTTGACGGGCTTCCTTTTGGTTTTCCTTCGTGACCTTTGTGTCCTTTGTGTTTAAAACGGATTCAAATTGCAGCCGATTGACCTCCGCCTGCAACTTCAAGCGTTTCTCCTTCAGCGGAGTCAACGCGGCGCGCAAATCCGCCGCCCTGCGCGCCCTGTCCTCCATAAACTTCGCATCCCCCCGCCGCTCCCAACACGCCAGCACATCGGGGATGTCGTTTTGCGAAGCATCCACCTTCACGCGCTTATCGTCCAGCGAAAAGCCGTCGTGCGCCATATCGTAAAACCAAATCTCCTTCGTCTGCGCGCCCTTCGTAAACAGCAACACCGCCGTGCTCACCCCCGCATACGGCTTGAAGACACCCGAAGGCATCGAGACCACACCGTCCAGCCGATTCTCCTCGATCAACTTGCGCCGCAAATCCACGTGCGCGCGGCTCGACCCAAACAGCACGCCGTCTGGCACGATCACCGCCGCCCGTCCGCCCATCTCCAGCGCCCGCAAAATCAGATGCAGAAACAACAGCTCGCTCTTGGTCGTGCCGCTCGGCAGCGACGGATGCACCGTCCCCTTATCCACCGCGCCCTTGAACGGCGGATTCATCAAAATCACATCGTACTCGCGCTCGTCGTCGAACTCCTTCGAGAGCGTATCCCGATAAAAGAACTGCGGCGACTCGATGCCGTGCAGAATCAGATTCATCGAACCGATGCGCAGGATGGTCATGCCCGAATCGTTGTCGAACCCGCGCAGATACTTCGGCGACGACATAAACGCTCGTTCCTGACCCGTCAACTGGTCGCCGATCAAGTGATGCGGAATCCCGTCTTCATCGTAATCCAGAATCCCCGCCGACGTGTGCCGCTCCAAAATATGCTGGTGCGCGTTGACGAGAAAACCCGCCGTCCCGCCCGCCAGATCGCCGATGCGCTCGCGCGGCTTCGGATCGATCATCTTCACCATCATGCGGATGATGTGCCGCGGCGTGCGGAACTGTCCGCCGCGCCCCGCGAACTGCATGTGTCCCAGCATATACTCGTACAAGTCGCCCTGCACATCCTGATTCTGCTCCGAGATTTTCATCTCATCAATCAGGTTGACCGCCTCCACCAGCAGGCTGGGCTTGTTGATCTTGCACTCCGCCCCGCGCATATACTGCCCAAACGACGACTCGCCGTTCGAGAGACTCGCCATCTGCGGGAAGATGACCGTCTTAAGATGCTTGAGCATCTCTTCGGCTTTTTTCTGCTTCCAAACGCCCCAGCGCATCTCCTGCGGGATTTTGGACTGATACTTCGTCCCTTTGCGTCTTGCCTGTCTCTCGGCGGCGTTCTCGCGGTCATCCAGCCGCTTCAGGAACAGCAAATACGAAAACTGCTCGATGGCATCGAGCGGATTCGACAATCCCCCCGTCCAGAACTTATCCCAGAGGGCGTCTACTTGCGAGCGGAGTTTGGGGTCGGTGAGCATGAGATTCCACGAGTTTCAAAAAATGTGACAAATGACGCTTGCAATTATCTATAGATTTGTATATACTGTATATATCTCATCTACCATGGTAGAAGGAGAACGGATACCGTCCTTTCAAAGGGCGGTATCGGCTTTATATCGTTCAAACTCCTGTTGTAGTTTGCGCTTTTGGCTTTGCCACGTCACGAGGTAAGCGGTGATTAATAAAATCATTCCTTTGTGTTCTGCCAATACGACCAGATAATCATCTTTCTCGAAGATAAACCTCAGCAAAATACGCTTTTCCCGTCCGCGCATCGTTTCCCAAACCTGAACAACTGAATCACTGTAGTTTTCGATGATTGCCCGTGGCCAGCGAATGCGCTTACATCGCTCAAAATCGGGGATACGCTCTTCTTCAATTTTCCCTTCGGAGATCAAATGCCAAAATGTCGCTTCTTTCCCCTGTGAATAGGGATGCTTTGTTATACCGACGGACACATTACGAAACGAAGGCTTTGATTCGAAAAAATCTCTACGGAAGAACCGATAGAGCGTTTCGATATATTTATCCCAATCACCATCATAATCAGATATCAGAACCAGATTAGGAAGCCAGCCTGGTTTATTTGTCATTGTCTCGCCCCCAATTTGGTTGCCAGAGAAATAGATTTACTTTATCCTCCCGATACAAGGTCTTGCTGGTCAAGCGATAGCCCGAACGTTCGCGCATCCTTTTGACCAATTCGAGTTTTGCCTGGCTGGTTTGCAGGCTTCGGTTTGCGTAAGCGACGGTCCCAATCAACAAATCTACCAATTGAAGTTGCTCGACTTCATGCGAATGGACGGCCTGCACTCTTTCGACAACTTCGCGCCGAAAGTCGTACATATTATTGCTCAGCACCTCATGGAGTTTTTGCAGGTTTTCTACCTTACTCTTGCTCTGTGTGTCTTTGATGTCTATGTATATCCGATAACGAGAATTGGGAAACAAGATGACTTTCAGCATGTCAAAATACATCTTGTAATACCAATCATCGTGAGTTTGGTTGTGCTCTTTGTGTCTAAGTCTGGTCTTATCGGCAATCAGCCCCCGAAAATGCAGGTCATCATCGTCAAAGAAATAATCCATCACGGCAAGGTAAAAATCCAGTTTTGCAGGCGAAACTTTTACCCACTTAATTTCAAAATTGGGCGGTAAACCATGTTGTGTTTTGATCTCACGAATACGAACGGCAATCTCTCGCCTTTTTTCGAGCGGGCACCACACCGCGCCTAAAACCATAATTGGTAGGCGGTCGTTTTCCAAATGGCAACTCTCATCACAATAGATATTGAAAATTTCGCTCATAGCTTTCCTTGTTCAATCGCAAGACGATTGGCGAATTCTACCACCTCGTTAATTTTCCTCTCCGTAAACCACCGTTCCATCGCGTCCTGATTAAATCAGGGTGTATCAATCCTTCTTCTCGATATACCTCACGCCTTCCACACCTTTGAAGTGCGCGTCCTGCGTCCAGAGCGTAGCGTTATTGGCGCGGGCAGTGGCAAGGATGATGCTGTCTGCCAGCGGAAGTTTCAATTCGTAAGAAAGTTCTGCCGCCACCAGCGCGAGACTATCGTCCAAATCCACCACGCGCCCGTCTTTCATTTGGGCAACCGCTTCCAGCGCGTCGTCTCTGTTTTTCTCGATCAAGACGCGCTTGAAAACCTCAAACAGGCTTATGGTGGGTACGAGGACTTCTTCGACGCTTTGAATCGCGGGCGCGAAAAAATCAGCGTTACTGCCGTTGATAAAATACTCCAGCCAGCCCGACGAATCAATTACGTTCATACGCGGTCTTCCTCCTCCCGCTCAATCGTGCTGCTCATGCCCTTTAGGAAGCCGCGCGCCGATTTAATATCCCGCACGGGGACGATCTCCAGGCGGTTGCCGTAAATGATGAACCGCACTTTTTGTCCTGGCTTGACGTTCCACTTCTCGCGGATGGCGCGGGGAATCACCACTTGATATTTTGAGGAAATTGTTACGGTATCCACGTCTTACTTCTCCTTATCGAACAAGAAACTGTAAGATTATTATACCGCCATCTTGTTGGCAAACGCCACCAACTCTAGCGCTTCCTGCTCCGTAAACCACCGTTCCACCGCGTCTTGCCCAAAGCCCACCAGCGCGGGCGCGTCGTACAGGTCAGCGGTTTCGAGACGGCGCTTCTGCAAGAAAACGCTCTGCACGGCGCGCAGGAAGCGAATCTGGTCAGCGTTGAACTTATGCTCGATGGTGTATTTTTCAAATTGCCGCGTCACCAGGTCTTTGTAATCAGGCAGGGATTGCATATCCAGCGCCTGTCGCACCAGATCGAGGAAACTATCCGTAGACGGCGAAAAAACTTTCGTCAGGTTTTCGAGCGTCACTTCCAGATCGCTTTCGCCGAGTTCTTTGGTCAGCGTACGCTCCAGTTCGAGCAATTGCCAGTCGTCAATATTCTCGCCATTTTGAATCGCTTTGATAGTCGGATGATCGGCGACTAATTTCAAGATGCGCTCCTCCACCAGGCGGCGGTATTCCGCCACGTACATTTTCTCTCCGCTCTTGGTGAGAAGAATATATCCGCTAATAGCGATGGAATCCACCAAATCGAGTTCAAGGAAAGTGTCGTACCGCGCTTTGTTCTTCATGCGCGGCGCAAGCGTGTCGCGGATCAGGTTCAGTTCGTTGCTTCCAAACTCAACCAACTTTTCTGGCACGCAGACGCTTTTAGCTTTGCGTTCAGCGTCGGACAAAATGGTGTCGCGCAGACTTTGAGCATCCTCCACGATGGATTGAACGGTTCCGCTGGCTTCTTTGTTCGTGCGTTTGAGAAGCTTCAACCGTTCCACCTTGCTGATGAAGGTCGCTGCGGCGACATCCACGCCAGGGACGAGACGCAGGTGCGGCGCAACGTTCACTTTCAGGAAGTCAATCTTGCTTGGGATTAAATAACCCCAGAAGGCGTCCGTCCACGCTTCTTCGATCTCTGGCATGTGCTTGCGGATGGTGAACGAGTCGGTCGGGATCTGTTGAATCTGCTCGCGCAGGTCGGCGATTACCTGCCTGCAATCGGGATTCTGCTGGTCGTTGAGATAAGTCTCCAGCAGTTTCAACCGCGTGTTGAAAATCGTAACTAGCACAGGCGTGGATTGATCGGCGACTTCCTTCGCGCCGCGGCTGAAGTTGTTTTCCCAGAAGTCAATGACGAGAAAACCCTTCTTCTCGAAATTCGGCAGCAACGCCAAATTCCTGCACGCCGCCTGCGGACGCGTGCCGCGTCCGATCATCTGCTGCAATTTGATCGGCGATTGGACGGGTTTCATAAAAACCAAATTGACGACTTCAGGAACGTCAATGCCCGTGTCGAGCATGTCCACCGAAACGGCAATGCGCGGCATATTTTCCTTCTTGAACGCTTCCACCAACTTGCCGCGGTATTCCGATTTAGAACCTATCTCTAAA
>DKTP01000048.1 GCA_002473085.1 Anaerolineales bacterium UBA7227 | reverse complement strand
GCCTTCTGCCTTCTGCCTTCTGCCTTCCGCTCTCTGCTCTCTGCCTTCCGCTCTCCGCCCTCTACTCCTCCACGATCTCGATCCCCTGAATCTTCACCGCCGGCGCGTTGACGTTGCGCGGATCGCGGGCGGGAATGGACATCAGCACGTCCTCGCCCTCGATCACCTGCCCGAAGACGGTGTGACGATCGTCGAGGTGCGGCGTGGGGACGTGGGTGATGAAGAACTGCGAGCCGTTGGTGCCGGGGCCCGCGTTCGCCATCGAAAGGATGCCGCGTTTGCTGTGCCGCAGCGAGGGATGGAACTCATCCGCGAATTTATAGCCCGGTCCGCCCATGCCGGTCCCCGTCGGGTCGCCGCCCTGCGCCATAAAATTGTCAATGACGCGGTGGAAGATGACGCCGTCGTAAAATCCCTGACGGGCGAGGAAGACGAAGTTGTTCACCGTCTTCGGCGCCTTGTCCGCGAACAGTTCGATGACCATCGTGCCGACGTCGGTTTTCATTTTCGCGGTGTACTTCTTCTTCGGGTCAATCTCCATCGCGGGCGGGGTATTCCATTGCTTTGACATTTTGTTCTCCTTTGAATCTTCAGTTTCGATTTTTTACCGCAAAGTCCGCTAAGAAAACCTTTAAAATCTTTGCGTTCTTCGCGTGCCTGGCGGTTAATTGCGCTTCACTTTAACAGCGCCTCGATGCGCGCCACCACCATATCCAGCGCGGCGACGTTCATCCCGCCTTCGGGAATGATCACGTCCGCGTAGCGCTTGGACTGCTCCACGAACTCCAAATGCATCGGGCGGACGGTGGTGAGGTACTGCTTCACCACCATCTCCACCGTCCGCCCGCGCTCGGCGATGTCGCGTTGGATGCGGCGGATGAGGCGGATGTCCGCGTCGGTGTCCACGAAAATTTTCACGTCGCACAGGCCGCGCAGGGCGGGTTCGACGAAGAGCAGAATCCCCTCCACGAGGATCACGCCGCGCGGTTGGACGGGATACGTCTGCGCGGTGCGGCTGTGATGAGCAAAGTCATAGATGGGAATTTCGACGGGCTGTCCGCTTTTCAATTGCTCGATGTGTCGGATGAGCAATTCGGTCTCCAGCGAGTTGGGATGGTCGAAGTTGACCTCGGCGCGCTGGGCCGGCGGGAGTCCGCTCAGGTCTTTGTAATACGCGTCGTGCTGGAGGAAGGCGATTCGGTCCGGGCCGACGCGCTGGAGGATTTCCTGCGCGACGGTCGTCTTGCCCGACCCCGATCCGCCCGCGATGCCAATGACGAGAGGGATGGTCATAGCCCGATTATACCCGCCTGAAGCGTCCCTCGAAAAACGGACGCGCGCCGCAGTTACGGGAGGGGCGTCAGCAAACCGCGCGGCTTCCCCGCCGCGGGCTTCCGTCTCCTGGGCGCGCGCTCGTACAAAAATTTCTTCGGGTTATAGTGCGCGAGCTGGAAGTAAATCTCCTCGCCGAGGTGACTGCGCAGCGCCACCGAGACCTCCTTCTCGCTGACTTTCTCGCGCTCCACCATATAGTAGTCGGTACCGAAGAGCGTATGCTCGCGGACGCTTCGGTCAGCCAGCAAGACTTTCATGAATTCAAAATAATTGAACGGACGGTAGGAGGGCATCTCGGTGAACAGCGTATACGAAACGTCAGTGAAAAGGTTGGGATATTTCTTCGAGCGCAGCATGTCCACGATGACGGTCAGCCAGGTGGCTCCCGCGCCCGCGCGCGGCGTCTCGCCCGTGAGGTGGCGCTCCCACTCGTCCGCGCCGCCGAAGTGCGCCAGGCAGAAATGCAGTTTGGGGAATTGCTTCAACACCGACTGATAGTTGGCGGGATGGGCAAACTCAGCCGCCTCCTCGCGGCTCAGTCCCGCCGCGCGGATTCCGCCCGTCGAACAATGCGCCGTAACAGGCAGTTTTTTCTTTTCGCAATACGCGTAGATCTCCAGCAGCGCCGGGTCGTTCGGATAATAGCCCAGGTTCGGATAGATCTTCACGCCCCGAAATTTGTACTCGCGATGCCAGCGCGGGAAATCGTCCACGATATTCGGGCGGCGCGGGTCCACCGCGCAGAACGGGATGACCGCGCCCTTCGACTCGTCGCGCAGCGCCGCGAGTTCCCGCAGCTGCCCCTCGTACGGGACTTCGGGCTGTCCCGCCCCCATGAATTCCATGTCCATCGGGAGGACGACAAAGCGCGTCCCTTTGGGATATTGATTCTGCACATATTCGAAGGACTTCTTCTGATTCTCGAACGCGCCGCGCGCCAGGAAACGTCCCGTCCGGGCGACGACATCCTTGTGCGCCAGCGGGATGAATTTCTCGAATAGCCACAGGATCGGTCCCCGCAGCCACCGACGGCGCAAAGCGCGCGCCAGCCCAAGCGGCAGGAAGCGGTCGGGGATATGCTCCGCAGTGAAGATGTGGATGTGACAGTTATAGATGGTCAGGTCCATGAGAGCCTCCAGGGATCAGGGGATCGTTCCAAGCACATTGATGTTGCCTCTCACCAGCAATTGGAACACCCGCGCCAGCGCGGGATTGGCCTGCAAGCGCATGTCGGTATCGTGGGCGGGATTATTGTCATTCTGCCACCGCTCGTTCCACCACGAAAATCCAACGACGCGCGGCCAGCGGAGGTTGATCAGGTCGGTCAACGCGGCTCGCGCCCACTGCGGCTGACTCCCCAGCGGGTTTCCGTTCGTGACGCCAAACTCCGCCACGATGATCGGTTTTGCAGGCGAGAGCGCGGCGATGCGCGGATAGACCGCGTCCATGCTTTCGCGAAAGACAGGCCAGTAATCGTCAGACGGGGTCTGCGCGCCGTAAGAACTCACCGCCAGCCAGTCTATGTATTCGTCGCCGGGATAATAATTCTCGAACCGATTCCAGTTTACCTGCGGCCAGTCGCCGTCGTTAATGTGGAAAACCCAGGTGATGTTGTTCGCGCCCTCATCGCGACAAATTTGGATGATGTGACGGTACGCGTCGCGGAAACGTTCGGGGCCGTCGGGCTGCGCCGGGTCGCCATAGCCGGTCCTGATTCCGCCGCCGTTCCATTTCCCATTCCACGGGAACCACTCGCCGTTAACCTCCACGCCATATTCGGCGATGAGACGCGTGCGAAAGTCGCGCGCGCCCGCGCACCATCCATGCAAGTCGTTGTCGAACGCGCCGCTCAGGATTCGGGCGAGGGTGAAGACCGGGTCGGCGCGGCCGCCATCGGGGTCCGAGCGAAGCATGAGGCGGATATAGGGGACGCGTCCTGCTCTGCGGATCCACGCCGCGGTTGAAGTCGGGAAGGCGCGTCCGTGATACCAATTGTCGGAAAAGTAGACCCAGGCGGCCGTCTTGCCTGCGGCGGCGTCGTAGGCCGTCAAATCGGCGAGGCGGATATCGTCCTCCTCGCCGGTCCGTCCGCCGGGGTAGACGCCATGATAGAGACGCCCTGCCGGAGGCAGCGGGATGGACGCGCTGGCGGGCGCGGGAGGCGCGGCGGGCGTGTAGAGAAGATGGACCGCTTCATAATCCATGCGCCCCTCATAACGCGCGTTGCTGGAAACGACGCGCAGGCGGATTCTTCCATCTGCCGAGATGAAACGCCGGGGATTGGGAATGGCGAAGACGAGAGTCTTCCATTCCCATTCCACGGACCCGGCGTTGCCGCCGACTCTGACCCAGCGCGACGCGTTCCAATTATAGAGCGACCACGACCAGGCCTGCTTGGCAGGCGACGGGCCGTTGAAGTTGACCTCGACCCGCATCGCGCGGACCGAGGCAGGCGCGGCCGCGGCGGGCATCCGATATTCGCGATAGCCGTCGTATTTTCCCGTCCCAGGCAGGAGCGAAACGTACCGGGCAGGATTATCGTCATAGAAATTTTGATCGCGCAATTTTAGCGCGGAGAGATTGCCGCGAGCGCCGCCCTTTAGATGCTTGATGGACGCAGGCGGAAGCGCCAGCGCTCCGTTCGCGGCCAGAGCATCCGTCAACGGAAAAAATACCGCAAGCGCAACCAGGAAAATGGACTGTGTGAATCGAACGCGTAACATCGCGGCCTCCATATTCATACTTTATACAACAGGAAGAGGCTGAACGCAAGCGAAAAGCCCAACTCAGGCGCGGAAAACAAATTCAGGTAAAATTGCCCCAACTCGTCGTTTACGCAACAGGAGAAGGACCAATGCAAAAAGAAGCGCCCTCCATTAATGTCGGAGACCGACTGCGCGAATTGCGCGAAGAACGCAAGTTTACGATGCGCGGCCTGGCAACCAAAAGCGGTCTCTCGGCCAACGCCCTGAGCATGATCGAGCGGAACAAAACCAGCCCTTCGGTCAGCACGCTTTACAAACTGGCCGACGCGCTGAACGTGGGCATCGCGGCCTTCTTCGGCGAGGCGCAGAACCGCCAGCAGGCGGTTTTTATGAAAGCGGATGAACGTCCGCGCGTATCGTTCACGCGCGGATTGTGGGAAGACCTGGGCGGCGCGAACTTCGCCGGGCGCGTGCAGCCCTTCCTCCTGACCCTGGAAAGCGGCGGCGGAAGCGGTCCCGCCCCCATGCTCCACAGCGGACACGAATTCGTCTACTGCCTGCGCGGCAGGTTGGAATACCAACTGGAAAAAGAGATCTTCCTGCTCGAACCGGGAGACAGCCTCCTGTTCGCGGCGAAACTGCGTCACCGCTGGCGCAACCCGGGCAACACCGTCGTCAACGCCCTGATCCTGCTCTCCGATTTCTCCGAAACCGAACGCGGCCTCGACGTCCACCAGACCAGCGCGGAGGAATAGAAGGTTCAGGGAAAATCCACATGTCCCTCCCCAGCCTGGACGGAAAATACACGTCGGGAAAACGCCGCGCCCGCCTCTTCCGCGACCCGACGCGGCGGCGCGTCTTCCTTCCGCTCAGCCTGATCCTGTTCTTCGGGCTGATTCTGCTCCTCTGGCTGGTTCCAATCTACCGCGTCGAACCCGTCCTGCCCGTCCCGCCCGAAAAACTCCCCACCACCACGCCCGTCCCCACGCACACCCCAACTCCGACCGCCACCTCCGCGTTCACCGCCTTCGGCGGGCGGATCGTCTTCACCTGCACCCGCGGGGACGTCAACCAGATATGCGCCGTCAACGCGGACGGAACGGGCTACGCGCAAATCACAGACGAACCCCACAACAAATACTACCCCTCCTTTACGCCCGACATGACGGGCGTCGTCTTCGCCCAAAACGAGGGCGATTATTTCGACCTGCACCTGCTGACCTTCGCCGACTCGAAAACCGTCCAACTCACCTACTACATCGGCAACGCCTTCTCGCCCAAGTTCTCCCCCGACGGCTCGCAAATCCTCTTCCTCAACCAGGTCAAGGACGCGCCCGCCTCCATTTGGGTCATGGGACCGATGGGCGAAAAACCGCGTCAACTTTACGCGGGCGCGCATCCCATCGTCGGCGCGGACTGGTCGCCTGACGGCGGCACGATCGCCTTCGCCATGTCCACGGGACAGTTCAACACCTACGAGGTCTACCTGCTCGACATGACCCATCCCGACCAGCCGCCGCGTCGACTCACCTACGCGGTGGAGGGCGCGACGGGCAGCCTCGATTGGTCGCTGGACGGGAAGTCCCTGCTGATCTGCCTCGGCCCCGCGGGCGACAAAAACGTGTTCCGCCTCGACCTCGCCACGGGCAACGCCGTCCAGCTGACCTTCGGCGGGAACAACGCTTCGGCCTCCTACTCTCCCGACGGGCAGTACATCGTCTACAACTCGCTCCGCAACGAAGGCCAGGCCGACCTCTTCATCATCCGCGCGGACGGCCACTCCACGCGCCTGCTGCTCGACAATCCCGAACCCGATTGGCAGCCAGTATGGGGGCCGTAAAGTTCGGTATTACGTCTCGTATCGCGCTTTGAATAGAAAGTACAGGTCCCGCCGTAAATCCGTCATTGCTCCGGCGCGCCGTTGTCGATCCAGGCCTGGATCAAGGCAAGTTCATCCGTCGTAAGGACGGCGTAGGAATGACTGCCGTCGAGGAAGCGCTGGACCAGCAGGCTGCCCGCCGCGTTGCCGGGGACGACAGCCGGTCCGTTCGTCCCACCCGCGAGCGCGTCGGCGTACGCCGCGAGGCTCAGTCCGCCCATCGTCCCGTGGCAGGCGGCGCACTTCGCCGCGAAGATCTGTCCGATGAGGTTGTTCCAGGTCGCGTCCTCGGGAGCGATGGTGGGAAGCGGCAGCGGTGTCGCGGTGGGAAGCGGCGTGGGCAGGGGCGTGGGCGTCTGCGGGACGAACGCCTCCACTTTTTCAGGCTGGGGCGGGATGGTGGTCAGCGCGGTCTGTTCGGCGGAGATAAAGCCATAGATGCCCGCTAGAATCACGAGGGTCAGGATGACCGCCGCCGGGAAGTAGACCTTCTGGCGGACGCGCGCGCTCTTCCGGTCCACAGGGCGCGACGCCACGCCGGCTTTGATGTCGGCCAGCTCGCGCGGATGTTCGCGGAGCATTTCCTCCTCGGTCATGCGGCCGGTCCACATGGCTTTGTTGAAATGCTTGAAGTGCACGCCGTAGAAATGCCAGATGATGATGGCCAGGACCGCCAGCACAGCCTCTCCGCCGTGGGCGGCCTTGGCCGCGGGGATGAACTCGCCGGGCAGGAACTTCGTGGCGGTGATGGGATTCCACATTAGGAAGCCGGTCGCGCCCATCACGACCGCGCCCCAGACGAAGGCCCAGTATTCCATCTTCTCTTCGAAGGTATACCGTCCCATCTGCGGACGATGGCGCTGAAAGCCGAGGTTGTAGCGCAGGGAAGCCCAGGCATCCTTCGCGTCCTGAAGCCCGGGCAGCATGGTCATGTAGCGGCGTTCCACAAAAATCTTGTAGCCCGCCGCGAGGATGTGGAGCGTCACCCCGAACATCATCACAATGGCAGCCGCGTGATGGATGAGGCGGAGGTTATCCACGCCGCCTGCCAGCCGGACGAACGCCACCGAAAGCGGGTTCAACGCGAATTTTTGCGGCAGGCCGGTCAATCCCAGCGCGCTGAAAGATAAAAGCATGACGAGATGTTCGATCCGTTGCAGCAACGAAAAGCGGACGAAGTAGGTTTGCTTCTTCTTCACGAGCGTGGATCGGGCAGTCATCAGCGCCAGGCTCCTTTCCAGTGGTCAATGGCGCGGCGGATTATGTCGGTGGCGACGAAGAACAACATGCCTCCGATCACGCCCGGGATCATGATCCAATAGAACAGGTTGACGAAGAAGACCAGCGGATATTTGGCAGGGCTGGCGTTGTAATGGCTCATCCAGGCGTCCGGGAAATTCTCATTCGCATCCGGGTGGCAACGCTGGCATTTTGGCAGCAGGTTTTGCTTCAACCCGATGCCGCTCACGGGGTCTTTGGTCGAGGAGATATTATGCACGCCATGGCAGTCGGTGCAGACCGGCTTGTTGGTGGGCAGGTTGGGAGAGGTCTGTTCGAAAAGGGTCACCGTGGTCCCGTGATAGTCGGCCACATAGGTCTGCATCACATTGGTGGAGAGACCGTATTTCTCCATGATCTCTTTGCTGGTATGGCAGGACGCGCACAGGAGGGGGATCGCGTTGCGGAATTCGACCGTCCGCGGGTCGACGATCTTGTGATTGCCGTGGCACGAGACGCAGGTCGGCGCGTCTGGATTGCCTTCCCCGGTCAACGCGGCGCCGTGAACGCTTTTTTTGTACAGGGCCGCGATCTCGCTATGGCAGCGGGCGCACACGTCCGGGATCTGCGCGCGTTGCAGGTCTATCTCCGGGTCCACATAATGTGGGTAATGACAGTCGGCGCAAAAGGCCGCGTTGTGGTTACCGGCGTCCAGGGTCTGCTGGTGGACCCCGCTCGCGGCGTCCGAAACCTGCCCGGCGTGGCAGTTGGCGCAGGCTTTTTGCGTGGTCTCGTACAGCGCGAATTGGAATTCGCGCCGGTTGGTCTGGGAATAGGAATCGGGATGAGGATACGCGCTGATGTCGGGATGGCAATCCGCGCAGAGCAGGCCGTTCTGTCCGTGAATGGAATCCTGGAATTTTTGCGGGTCCACTGTGATCAGGATGTTGTTAATGCCCACCCTCAGGATCATGTTGGGCTGGGCGTGACAGCCCAGACATTCGGCATTGTCCAACGGGCGGGATGGCTGCAAAGCGACGGCCCGCGCCGTCCCCGTCCACCAGAGAATGGCTGCAAGAAACAGAAGCAGGCCGAAAGTCCAGGCTATGAATCGTAGAGGTCCCCCCCAGATCATATTAAAGGCACATCGCATTGATTTCTCCAACGGACAGGCGGACTGGGGCAATGGCTCCAATTTTACGTGAGTAACTCCAATTTGAAAATGGGATTAAAATCACGTTATCGAGATGATGAGGGTAGGCCGCGGCCGGGACGAAGACGGGCGCGTGCGGTCATAAGAATCGGCGGCTGGTTTAATTGTTGTATAATATCCGCTCGAGGATAGTTCGTAGTATCGATTCTTATGTCGCTCCGCCAGGTGATCGTCATCCTTGTCTGTTTCCTCATTGCCGTCCCATTGGACTGGGGGCTGGTGCAATGGCATCGAAAATATAAAGCGAGAAAGAAAATGGAAGCGTCTCAAAGCGATTCAAGGAAATTATCCTGGTATGAACGTTCCATTGCAAGGAACGCGCTGGAACTCCTGCCGTTGACGCTCCTGTCGCTGTTCATGGCCGCCCCCTACCTGATGAATTTTCAGACGGACTATTTCCCCAACGGCTATGAATTTGACCTGGTGACGGTTACGCATTTCATTTGGAATTATCTGCTGGAATGCGGGTCCTGCGTTTTTTGGAACGGCGTTTTGAATGGCGGCATGCCCGCATTCGCCGAAGTGCATGGAGCGGTGTTGCATCCGCTGGTCATTGCTACAACCGTGTTGTGGGGCGTCATCAACGGGTCGAAGGTCATCATCCTGGTCAGTCTGATTATGAGCGGCGTCGCCACATGGTGGTTCGCAAAAGAATTGGGCGTCCGCAGGCTGGCGCGGATCTGGATCTCGCTTTTCGGCGTGGTGGGCGGACACTTGATCGGGCGGATGGAAGCGGGGAACGTCATCTTTATGTTTTCAATCGCGTCCGCCAGCCTGTTATTCCCGATGGTCCTGAGGCTGAATAAAAAACCGACGAACAAGCGCGTCGCGTCCCTGGCCCTCCTGATGGCGTTGACCTGGCTATCAGGGCAGGGTTACATCCAATTGGCGGTCGTATTGGCCTGGTTCCCCGCCTTCTGGTTTTTGCTGTACGAAAAGGGCCAAAAACGACAGGAAAAATGGATCGCCTTCGGCAAGGCCTTCTTGATCTCAATTCTATTATGCGGAATTTTCTTCCTGCCGACGGCTCGCTCCATGGTCCACGGCATGGACAAACCCTCGTGCGACGATTTCCATGACGTCCAGCCGATGCGCTACCTGCCTCTCAACCTGGTCATCGGAGACGCGGCGTTGATGGGAGAGACCTATCTGGGGATGGACACCTTTCCCTACGCGCACATCAACTTCATTGACTGGACGCCGGTAATCCTGGCGGTCATCGCGGGGCATTTCGTCCTGCGCCAGCCGGACAAAAAAATCTACGCGGCGATCTACCTGTCCATTCTGCTTGCCATGATCTTTACCAGCCGGGAAATCTACGTATTTTTGTACGCGTATTTCCCCGTCTTGGCAAAGATCTGCTCCATGGGCGGGTCGTCGAGTTTGATCGTCCCGCCCCTCCTGGCAATGGCGGCCTGGGGACTGGACCGGGTCCTCGAACTGGATTGGTTCGTCATCACAAAGAACAAAGGCTCATCCGAAGAGGCCGCGAAATCAGTTTCGCTAAAATGGTTCATCCTCATCCCGATCCTGATCCTGTCTTTCAAGAACGTCATCCCGTTCAGCAAAAACTATCTCGGCGTTCACAAGGTCGAACTTCCTGAACAGGAAGTGGCCTTTGCGCGGACGAGCGACGCTCAATGGATCAATACGCCCTTCAGCGGAGACTGGGTTCTGACGTTTTTGAACGAAGGAATAAAAATAATCATGTGGGAGCGTCACTGGTCGTGGAATGACCGTACGCGCCTGGTGGGTTACATCGGCTTTACCGACAATCCCGACGACGATGTGCAGATTCTCTCAAAACAGCCGGATTTCTACGTGACCGTCCGCCCGTCGGAGCTGTACGCCACCGTAAACACCGGCGCGGAGACCGTCAAATGCGAGGCCGTCTCGAGGGGCGGCAACATTGACGTCACGTGCGACGCGCCCGCCCCTGGGACGTTGACCGTGTTGGAATATCAATACGGCGGCTGGCGCGCCTGGGTGGACGGGCATCCCGTCCCCTTCATAGACGGAGAGTGGCTTTCCGTCGAAGCGCCGGCCGGGCGGCATACATTCTCCTTCCGTTATCGTCCGTGGGATGTATACGCCGGCATGACTGTCTCGCTGGCAGGGATCGGGATACTCCTCTGGTTGTGGATGAAGAAGGAAAAGCCAGACGAAACAGGATAAATTGAGGCGCAATGGGTGACATCCATCCCCGCGTCTTCTCACCGTCAATTAATTAACCCTGAGTAAAATACGCCCATCGTTTGTTCATTTCATCGTAATAAGGAAACATTGGAGGTTTCGATGGGTCGTTCTAAATTCATTCTCGGCGGTCTGTCCATTCTCGCCGCGGTAGTCTATCTCATCTTCTCGTCCACGCAGCAGAACGCCGAGTATTTTATGACGGTTGACGAACTCAAAGCCAAAGGCGGAAGCGTGACCGACAAGAGCCTGCGACTCTCCGGCGCGGTCATCGGCAATTCGATCCAATATGACCCGCAGACGCTCACGCTGACCTTCCAGGTGGCGCACGTCCCCGGCGACAACGCCGAGATCGAAGCGCTCGGCGGGCTGGCCGCCGTCCTCAAAGCCGCGGCCGCCGACCCGACGCGGACGCGCATCACCGCCGTCTACGTCGGCCCCAAGCCCGACCTGCTCCGCGACGAGGCGCAGGCCATTATGACCGGCCGTCTGGGCCAGGATGGAATTTTCTACGCCG
This sequence comes from Anaerolineales bacterium UBA7227, assembly GCA_002473085.1. Taxonomy (GTDB): domain Bacteria; phylum Chloroflexota; class Anaerolineae; order Anaerolineales; family Villigracilaceae; genus Denitrolinea; species Denitrolinea symbiosum. The sequence goes on along the minus strand of DKTP01000048.1, from coordinate 31,522 downwards.
ATGAACTTTTGTTGAAATGCCCGACCAAGTACGAAGAAGCCGTTCCGCAACAGGCTTCGGGCGGCAACTAGCCATGGCTGCAAGCCGGCCTTCTTAAATCAAAAAGTGACAGTCACTGGCATAGCGACTGTCACTTTGCGCTTCTTTACAAGTAAGACGCCCTCGGAAATAAGATTCCCGGCCGCGAATTTCACAAAGGCGCGAATTTACCCTGTCTTTTCGTGTGATTCGCGTCATTCGCGGCTGAAAAAGAGGCGTTGAAATCTTCCAAGGAGATTCCATGTTCGCTGAATTTGGTTACGGAATTTTAGTGGTGACTTTTCTGCTGGCGCTCTACAGCGTGGGCGCGGCCGTGTTCGGCTATTACAGCAAATCTTCATCCCTGATCGAATCGGCCCGCCGCGCGATGCTGTTGATCTTCCCCCTGCTCACCGTCGCGGCGCTGACCTTGATCTCGCTGCTCATGCGGGGCGACTTCAACGTCCAGTTCGTCTACGAAGTGACCAGCCGCTCCATGCCCACCTACCTTAAGATCACCGCCTGGTGGGGCGGACAGGCCGGCTCGCTCCTGTTCTGGTCCTGGCTGATGTCGGCTTTCGCCTCGCTGGTCACCCTCCGCAAATGGGACCGCGACCGCGAATTCCTGCCGTGGGTGATCGCGGTGACAAGCTTCACGCTGGCCTTCTTCATCATGCTCAACGTCTTCTTCGAGAATCCGTTCGCGCGCCTCTATCAAACGCTGGACGGAAACATCGCCGCCCACACCTTCGCGCCTACCGCGGCGACTCCCGTCGTCCCGCAGGATGGACGCGGCCTCAACCCGCTTCTGCGTCACCCGGGCATGATCTCCCATCCGCCCCTGCTGTACCTCGGCTTCGTCTCCTTCGTGATCCCCTACGCCTTCGCCATGGCCGCGCTCATCACCGGCCGCGCCGACGACCGCTGGACCCGCATCACCCGCCGCTGGACGCTGTGGGCCTGGCTGTTCCTCTCCTTCGGCCTCGTCATCGGCGGACGCTGGGCCTACGACGTGCTGGGCTGGGGCGGTTACTGGGGCTGGGACCCGGTGGAGATCTCGGCCTTCATGCCCTGGCTGACCGGCACCGCCTTCCTGCACTCCGTCATGATCCAGGAAAAGCGCGGAATGCTCAAGCAGTGGAACATGATCCTGATCATCCTGACCTACGACCTGGTCATCTTCGGCACTTTCCTGACCCGCTCCGGCGTGCTGTCCTCCGTCCATGCCTTCGCCCAAAGCGCCATCGGACCGGCTTTCTTCGCCTTTATCGGCGTCACCTTCTTCACATCCATCGCCCTGCTCATCCATCGCTGGGACGACCTGCGCGCCGAAGCGGAGATGAAGTCCATGCTCTCGCGCGAAGCGCTCTTCCTGCTCAACAACCTGCTCTTTATGAGCGTGCTGGTGGTCTGCTTCTGGGGCGTCATCTTCCCGCTCATTTCGGAACTAGCCACCGGCCAGAAAGTGACCGTCGGCCCGCCGTTCTACGAGCGCGCCAACGCCCCCATCTTCGCCGCGCTGATGCTGTTGATGGGCATCGCGCCGCTTTCGGCCTGGGGCAACTCCACCTTGAAGACCCTCGGACGCGCCCTCTGGAAACCCGCGCTCGCCGCGCTGGTCATCACCGCCGCCATCTTCGCGTTCTACACCCGCAACGTCATCGCGCTGATCGGGTTCTTCCTCGTCGCGCTCGTCATCCTCGTCACGCTCTACGAATTCTGGCGCGGGACGCGCGCCCGCCAGAGGGCGCAGGGCGAGAATTTCTTCACCGCGCTGACGCGTCTCACCGGGCGCAACCGCCGCCGCTATGGCGGTTACATCATCCACATCAGCATGATGCTGATGGCCGTCGGTATCCTCGGGATCGAGATCTTCCAGGCCGAGACTCAGGGCGCGCTCCAGACCGGGCAGGCGCTGGAACTGCAAGGCTATAAAATGGTCTACAAAGACATCGCCCAATGGGACGACGCCTCCACCGGCGTCAACCACACCCGCGCCGTCGTGGAGATCTACAAAGGCAACCGGGCAGTGGCGGAACTCTATCCCCGCACCGATTACTTCTACGAAGCCCAGCAAAATATGACCATCCCCGGCCTGCGCTCCACCATGGACGACGACGTGTACGTCATCCTCGTGGACTGGGAACCGGCCTCGGCCTTCGGCGCGACCTTCAAACTCTACGTCAACCCGCTGGTGAACTGGCTGTGGCTCGGCTCGCTCATGTTCTTCTTCGGCATCGTCATCGCGGCCTGGCCCGACCGGGAGCCTGAAACCGCCAGCATTCGCGAACGACGTTCCGCGCGCCAGACCAGCGCGGCGGACTGAATCGGAAAACGCCATGAATCGAACGATACGCAACACGCTATACGCGGCGCTCCTGCTCCTCATCCTGGCAGCATTCGCGGCCCCCGCCGCCGCGCAGGGATCGAAGCCCCCCAGCGACGACGAAGTCAACGCCGTGGCCCGGCAGTTGTACTGCCCGGTGTGCGAGAACACGCCTCTCGACGTGTGCGGGACGCAGGCCTGCGCGCAGTGGCGCGACCTCATCCGCCAGATGCTGACCGAGGGCAAGACCGAGGCCGAGATCAAACAGTACTTCGTGGACAACTACGGCGCGCGCGTGCTGAGCGAACCGCCGCGCCAGGGACTGAACTGGCTGGCCTACCTCGTCCCGCCGGCGGCGATCCTGGCGGGAGCCGCGTTCCTCTTCCGCGCGCTGCGGATGATGAAAAAGCCGGCTACGGCCGCGCCCGCCGAAGGTCCGCGCGCGGACGCGCCCGCCGACGATTACGTCTCGCGGCTGGAAGAGGAAGTCAGAAAAAGGAATTAAGGCGCCCTCGACCCCGCGTCCCGCGCCAAAAAGGGACCGGGGCAGGGCCGGAGAATCATTATGACCGAGACAACGGAAACATCCGCCCGCCGCGGCGTGCCGCTGTGGTTGCAGATGCTCATCTGGGTGGGACTGGTTGCCCTGCTGGTGTTGGTGGGCGTGACGCTCGCCAAGCGCCAAAAAGGAACCGTGCAGCCCGGGCAGGCCATCCCCGATTTCACGCTCCCGCTGTTCAAGGGATACGAATACGGCGGCAAGACCGAGTTCAAACTGTCCGACTTCCGCGGCAAAGTGGTGGCATTAAATTTCTGGGCCTCGTGGTGCAAGCCCTGCGAGCAGGAAGCCGCCGAACTCCAGGCCGCCTGGGAATATTACGAGCCGACCGGACAGGTGGTCTTCATCGGCGCGGATTACGTGGACACGGAACCCGAAGCCCGCATCTACCTGCAAAAGTACGGCATCACCTTCCCCAACGGACCCGACATGGCTACGCGCGTATCGCAGCTGTTCCGTATGCAGGGCGTGCCGGAAACCTACTTCATTGACAAGACCGGCGTGCTGCGCTACGTGCAGATCGGTCCCTTCGCCTCGCTGGACGAGATCCGCCAGCAGGTGGACAAGTTGCTCGCGGAATAGGGAATTTCATGGAAATTGGCGCAATCTTTTTGACGCTGGCGGTGGCGCTCATCGTCGGCTTGTACGTATCGCAGCCCTTCATCCAGCCGCGCGGACGACGTTCAGCCGCGGAGGATCACGAGCTCTCGGCGCTGATGGCCGAGCGTGACCATGTGGTCAACGCCCTGCAAGACCTGGACTTCGACTTTGCCTTGAAAAAAATTCCATCCGAGGCCTATCCCGCCCAGCGCGCCGAACTCCTGAAAAAAGGCGCCGAAGTGTTGAAGCGCCTGGACGCGCTCTCCCTCGCCTCCGCGAACGGATCGGGCGAAGACGCGGAGGAACGCATCGAATCGGCCGTGGCCGCGCGCCGCGCCGACCTTTCGTCCGCGCCCGCCGCGCCCCGCAGCGACGACGACGTCGAAGCGCTGATCGCCGCGCGTCGCAAGGCCCGCAAAGAAAAATCGGGCGGCTTCTGCCCGCGCTGCGGCAAACCCGTGCTGGCCTCCGACCGCTTCTGCCCGCACTGCGGCAAATCCATCGCATAATGCGGGCCGCGCAAAAACAAAACCCGCGCTACGGAATCATCAAATGAAGTTACGCTACCTCCTCATCCCGACGCTGGCGCTGTTCCTCGCCGCCTGCAACCTCTCGCTCGCGGCAGACGTCACCCCGCCGCCGAACTACATCCCGCCCACGCCCGCGCCCACGCTCTCGCTCGCGCCGTCCGCCGCGCCGAACATCGAAAGCGGCAAGGCCATCTACGCCGAGAAATGCGCGCCCTGTCACGGCGACAAAGGCATGGGCGACGGCGCGCAGGGCAAACAACTCCCCCTCCCCGTGGCCGCATTCGCCCTGCCCCAGGTTGGACAGAACGCCTCTCCCCAGGATTGGTACGCGACCGTCACGCGCGGCAGCATCGAGCGCTTCATGCCGCCCTTCGCCAGCCTCACCGAACAACAACGCTGGGACGTGGTGGCGTACGCCCTCACCCTGCACGTCTCCGAAGCGGACCTGCAAAAAGGCAGGGAACTCTTCGACGCCGTCTGCGCCGACTGCCCCGCGAGCCTGTTCCAAAATCAGGAAGCGATGGCCTCGCTTTCCGACGCGGCCCTCGCCCAGGCCCTCAAAGACGGGACTTCGGGATTCCCCGCGCTGGGCGGCAGGATGACCGACGGATTCGACCAACTGGCCGCGTACGTCCGCACCCTGTCCTTCGCCGCCCCCTCCCCGACGCCCGAGCCGGCCGCGCCGACCGCGACTCTCGCGGCCCCCGAAGCGACTCCCGCCGCCACTGAGAGCGGGACTCCCGGCGTCGAGACAACGCCCCTCGCAACCGAGACCGGCCCAACGTCAACGCCCGAGGCCAGCGCGGGAAAAGTCACCGGCTCGATCACCGGCGCGAACGTCGGCGGGTTGGAAGTCACCCTGCACGGCTACGACCACGCCGCCGCGTCCAGCGCGCCGACGGAGACCGTCACATTGACCGCCGTCACCGACGCGCAGGGCAACTATGTCTTCGAGGGACTCGACATGCCCGAAGGCCGCATCTACGTGACCGACGTGAAGCACGCAGGCATCACTTATAACTCCGAGATGGCGGTCGTGCCGGCCGCGGCCAGCGAGGCGGTCATCCCCGCGCTCCGCGTATATGACGTTGCCAGCGATTATTCGACGCTGACGTTCGACCAGACGCATTTCTTCTTCAACATCTCCGATGTCAGTATGCAGGTCATCGGCGTTTACACGTTCACGAACAAAAGCGACAAGGCCATCCTGGTCCCGTCAACCACCGACGTGCCTTTCCTGAAAGCCCCCGCCAACGCGCAGGACATCGGCTACGAACTGACGCAGGAAAGCGCTCCGATCCTGGCCGCGGAAGGCGGCTTCGCCCTCCCGCCCGGCGGCAAACCGTTCGGTATCGTCATGTATTACACCCTGCCGTACGCGAAGAAGGCGACGGTGGTCCAGCCGTTCGCGCAGGAGGCCGCGTCCGTGCTGGCGCTGGTCCCCGAGGGCGTCAAATTGACGAGCGACCAGTTGACCGAAGGCCCGACGCAGAATTTCCAGGGCGAGAACTATCGTCAATACTCGGGCGGCGGCGTGAAAGCCGGCGGCAGCCTGACGATGACAATCAGCGGAACGCCAAAAAAGCCCGGCTCGGCCGCGGCGCCCAACTCTTCCCAAAACCTGCTGGTCGGCCTCGGCGGACTCGGCCTGGCGTTGATCGTCGGCGGCGCGTGGATGTACCTGCGCAACCGCGGCGCCGTTGACGAAGAACCGGACGAGGACGACAACGGATTCGAGAACGAAGAGGAGATCCTCGACGCCATCATCGCCCTCGACGACCTGCGCCGCGCCGGGAAGATCAAAGAAGACGCCTACCGCGAGAGGCGCGATGAATTAAAGGAGCGGCTGAAGCATTGACGCCGCGCGGCATGGACTGGCGATGATCGAAGTCAACAAACTGGTGAAACGTTTCGGCATGAAGACCGTCCTGCGCGGGATGGACTTCCGCGTGGAACGCGGAGAGTTCGTGGCGCTGCTCGGTCCCAACGGCGCGGGCAAGACCACCTTCCTGCGCATCCTGTCTTCGCTGGCGCGGCCCTCGCTGGGAGAAGTGAAGATCGCCGGTTACAGGCTGCCGCGCGAAGCCGCGCAGGTTCGGGCGCGCCTCGGCGTCGTCTCGCACCTGCCGCTGCTCTACGGCGACCTGACCGCCCAGGAAAATCTCGAATTCTACGCGCGCATGTACGGCGTCTCCAACCGCCGCCAGCGGATCGCCGAAGTCCTCGACCTGGTGGGACTCGCATCCCGCCGCCACGACCTCGTCCGCGCCTTCTCGCGCGGGATGCAGCAGCGACTCGCCATCGGGCGCGCCGTGCTTCACAACCCCGAAGCGCTGCTGCTCGACGAACCCTACACCGGCCTCGACCAGGACGCCTCGTCCATGCTCGACGAGACGCTGAAATCCGTCGCCGCGCAGGGACGCACCGTGGTGATGACCTCCCACGACCTCGCCCGCGCCGAAGACCTCGCCACCCGCTTCGATATCCTCTCGCGCGGCGTCATCGCCGCGAGCGCGGCGCGCGAATCGCTGGGCAACAGCAACCTGCTCACATTCTACAAACAGGCATTAGCCGCATAAACCGCTCACTGCTCACTGATCACTGATTACTGATCACTGCTCACTGATGAACCCCTCCTTCCTCCACGCCACCTTTGCCGTCGTCCGCAAAGACCTGACCGCCGAGTTCCGCTCGCGTGAACTGCTCTCGGCCATGCTGGTCTTTTCCCTGCTGGTCATCCTCATCTTCAACTTCGCCCTCGAACTGGAGCCGACCACGCGCCGGGAAGTGACCTCGGGCGTGCTGTGGACCACCTTCGCCTTCGCGGGGACGCTCGGCCTGAACCGCTCGATGGCCTCCGAAAAAGACCGCGGCTGCCTCGACGGTCTCCTGCTCGCGCCGGTGGACCGCTCCGCCATCTACTTCGGCAAAGTCATCAGCAACCTGGCCTTCATGTTCGTGGTCGAAGCCTTCGTACTTCCCATCTACGCCATGCTTTACGGCGTCAACTTATTCAATCCCGGCCTCTTGCTCGTCATCCTGCTCGGCTCGGTCGGCTACACCGCCATCGGGACGCTGCTCGCCAGCATGTCGGTGCAGACGCGGACGCGCGACGTGCTCCTCCCCATCCTGCTCTTCCCGGTCGCCATCCCCGTCCTGCTCTCGGCAGTCAAAGCCAGCACGGGATTCCTGAACGGCGCCGACATGGCCGAGATCTGGCCTGCGCTCAACCTGCTCATCGTCTACGATGTCATCTTCACCGCCGTCGCCTTCATGGTGTTCGACGCCGTGGTCGAAGAATAGTCAATCAGTTCTCATCCGCTCGAAAAACGCCAACAAAGGAGTTCGCATGACCCCAAAGCCCGCCCTGCTAAAAATCCTTGATTACCTCTCCGTCATCGTCCTCGCCATTTCCACCTATCTGGCCCTCGTCTACGCGCCGAAGGAACTGGTGATGGGCGAGGTCCAGCGCGTGTTCTACTTCCACATCGGCACCGCCTGGACGGGACTGCTCGGCTTCGTCTTCGCCGCCGGGCTGGGAATCGCCTACCTCGTCACCAAAGACATGAAATGGGACATCGTGGAAGTGGCCGCGGTCGAAATCAGCGTGGTGTTCTTCTTCCTCACCATCGTCCTCGGCGCCATCTGGGCGCGTCCCGCCTGGAACACCTGGTGGACGTGGGACCCGCGTCTCACCACCGCCGCCGTCACCGAACTGATCTACGTGGCCTACTTCATGCTCCGCGCCGGGATCGAAGACCCCGAGCGCCGCGCCCGCTTCGGCGCGGTCTACGCCCTGCTCGGCGGCCTGAGCGCGCCCATCACCTTCATGGCGATCCGCCTCTTCCGCTCCATCCACCCGGTGATCATCGGCTCGGCCAACGCCAATCAGGAAAAAATGAGCATGTCGCCCGATATGCGCGTCGCCTTCTTCTTCGCCCTCTTCGCCTTCACCGTCATCTTCATTGACCTGTTCTGGAACCGCATCCGCCTCGGCCAGTTGGAAAACAAGGTCGAGCAACTCAAGCTCAAGGTAATGTAACTATGGAACCCACTCCCGACACCAGCGCCTACATGATCGGCGGATTCGCCGTCTTCTTCATCGTCAGCGCCATCTATCTCGCCAGCCTCTACCTCCGCAACCGCAGCCTCCAACGCGACCTCGAAACCCTCGAAGAGCTGGACGCCAAAAATTAGCCCGCAAAACCGCCCAGAGTCCGCTATAATGAAAGCGGACTCCTTTTTCAGGCAGACGGATGCAGACCCATCCCCGGCGGACTCTCCTCCTTTGGCTGACCAGCCTCCTGGTCGCGGGCGCGGCGTATCTCTCCGTGACTTCGACCGGCTCCGCCGCGTCCGCGCCGCCTCCCGGCCCGGACCGCTTCAAGTCGGTGGTCGTCAAATACACATCCTACACCTGGTTCATGGTCGCCTACCGGAAGAACGATATCGTCTGCAAGATCGTGGTGGATTATGAGGGCAAACCAGACCTCAAAGACGTATACATTGACTGCGGCGACGCGCTCACCAACGAATGGGTGGCTCAGCCTCCCTGCATGAACTACGACCGCCCCAATAACTGCAAAGGCTACTACATCTATCTCGTCTCCGCCGAGAGCAAGCAAAAAGACGTCGCGGTGGAATTGCCGCCCCCCGTCGTCTGGCTGGACGTGAGCGGCTGCTCGCCCGTCACCTCGCTTTCGACCAGCATCTGCGAATACATCCCCAAACTGAAATTGACCGCGCAGGAACCGCTGCCCGGATATGAGGTTTCCAGCATCGAAGGGCGTCTCAACGGACAGAGTTTCTCCTGCCCGGGCGATACCTGCGAACTCGACTTGCAGCCCACCCCGCCCAAAGGCGTGCTGCTGGAATTCTGGGCCAACTCGACCTACGGCGACAGCAGCAAAAAATTCACCGCGCAGACGCGCGTGACCGAAGCCAGCCTCGGCAATCCCGACGCCCCGGCCTGGTTCGTGGACGTGCGCTCCAGCCAGTGGACCGGCGTGCCGAGCGCGAGCTGCGCCGACACGTGGCAGGTCTTCCCGCCCATCGGCGGGACGCCGCAATGGCTGTCCACGCCCAGCGACGCCAGCGGACTGGCGAGCAGCGTCCCCTACAACTACCTGGCCGCCAACCTCATCCGCCGCGGCCTGGCAGACGTGAGCGCCTGCGACGACCGCGGCCTGCTTCCAGACCGGCGAAGCGCCAGCGCGTGCGGGCTGGACGCCGCGCAGGGAGCCGTCACCGCGTGGCAGAACCGCTTCGACGATCTCATCCTGCAAGTGGCGCGGCAGACCGGCGTCCCCGCCCAGATGCTCAAGAACTTGTTCGCCCGCGAAAGCCAGTTCTGGCCGGGCATGGTCCTGCCGGACGGCGATACCGGGCTGGGACAACTCACCCAAAACGGCGCCGACACCGCCCTGCTATGGAACCCGTCTTTCTATCAGTCCTTCTGCCCGCTCGTCCTTTCCCAGCAGACCTGCGAAGAAGACTACATGAGCCTCGAGCCGGAAGTCCAGGAATTGTTGCAACAGGCGCTGGTCAACAGCGTGGACGCCACCTGCGCGGACTGTCCACTGGGGATCGACCTCGACCGCGCCAATTACAGCGTGACGGTCTTTGCCCATACGCTGATGGCAAACTGCCAGCAGGCCTCGCAGGTGATCTGGAATTACTCGGGCAGAAAGATGCCCGACCAACTGGATATCACCTTCGAAGACATGTGGAAATTCACCCTCGTCAACTATAACGCCGGGGGCGGCTGTCTTGCGGACGCGCTGCAACAGACAGTGGATAAAAAGGTAGCCCTGACGTGGGAAAACGTCTCGCAATACCTCGCGCCGGCCTGCCGCTCCGCGATCAGATACGTGAACGACATCAGCCAATAGCCCCGCAAGTAGAAGCGCAATTTGCGCCGCAGCCGCCCGCGAAAATTCGCGGGCAATTTTTATTTGGTGAATTTTGCTACAATCGGCAAATCGTGCTAAACTGTGATGGCGTCAGGTTTGCATCCCAGCATCGAATATTTGGAGGAACCATGCTTACTCTCGCCGAGAAAGTTCTCTTCATCATCGCGGTCCTCGTTTCGCTTTACTTTACTTATCGCGGCGTGGAACGCATCGTTAAAAACATCGGCAGCGGACAGGGCAAGATCGCCTGGTCGCTGATCTGGAAGCGGATCGTCGAACTCACCGCCAAAGTGGGATCGTTCCAGCCCGTCTTCCGCGCCCGCTTCCTGACCAGCCTCATGCACGGACTCATCGGCTGGGGCTTCCTCTTCTTCCTGCTCATCAATCTCGCCGACCTGATCTACGCCTACACCGATTGGAGACTCCTCGATCATCTCGGTTTGTTCGGGGACTACTACCGTCTGCTGGCAGACATCTTCAACGTGGCGATCATCATCGGCATCCTCTACATGATCCTCCGCCGCTTCATCTTCCGACCCGCGGCCTTGTCCACCCGCGAGACGACTCTCCTGCACCCGAAGGCGCGCTTCGGCATCCTGCGCGACTCGGCCATCGTGGCGGGATTCATCTTCCTGCACAACTCCATGCGCCTGCTGGGAGAATCCTTCCACCTCGCGCTGCAGGGACAGGCCGACGCCTGGCAGCCGACCATCTCGATGGTGGCAGGCTGGTGGTCGGGAGCAAATCCGAGCGCGCTGGTCGCGGGCGAACACGTCGCCTTCTGGCTGTCCATCGGCGCGGTGGTCGCGTTCCTGCCCTACTTCCCCTACAGCAAACACATCCACCTGTTCTTCGCGCCGATCAATTTCGCGCTCAAGCCTGAGCGGAAATCCATCGGACAGTTGAGTTACGTCAACCTCGACGACCAAAGCATCGAGCAGTTCGGCGCGGCGAAGATGAAGGACCTCGGCTGGGAGCAGATCATGGACAGTTACGCCTGCATCATGTGCTTCCGCTGCCAGGAGGTCTGCCCCGCGTACAACACGGGCAAACTGCTCTCCCCCGCCGCTCTGGAGATCAACAAACGCTACCACCTGAACGGCGGCGGCGCGACGGACGTGGAACTCAAGACGCTCATCTCCGACGAGGCGGTCTGGGCTTGCACTTCCTGCGGCGCGTGCGTGGACATTTGTCCCGTCGGCAACGAGCCGATGCGCGACATCCTCGACATCCGCCGCAACCTCTCGATGATGGAAAGCGCCTTCCCAAAACAGTTGGAGACCGCGTTCAAGGGCATGGAGCGCAACATGAACCCGTGGAACGTCAGCCAGGCCGACCGCATGAACTGGGCGCGGGGACTGAACGTGCCGACCGTCGAGCAGAATCCCGAACCCGATATTTTGTGGTGGGTGGGCTGCGCGCCCGCCACCGACGTCCGCGCGCAGAAGACCGCCCAGGCCTTCGCCAAGATCCTGAACGCGGCGGGAGTCAACTACGCGGTGTTGGGAAAGAACGAGCAATGCACAGGCGATTCCGCCCGCCGCGCAGGACGCGAGGACATCTTCTTCGGGCTGGCTTCGGCAAACGTGGAAATCCTGAATGAGATCAAACCCAAACGCATCGTCGCCACCTGCCCGCACTGCCTGCACACCATCAAAAATGAGTATCCCGCCTTCGGCGGAAATTACGAGGTGATCCACCACTCGCAGTTGCTGAACGAGTTGGTCGGTTCCGGGAAAATACGCTTGAACGTGAGCGACGATCTCTATTCCGTGACGTTCCACGATCCCTGCTATCTGGGGCGGCACAACCAGATCTTCGACGACCCGCGCAAGACGCTCGAGGCGACAGGCCTGCTGACCATCGAGATGCCGCGGCACGGAGCAAAATCCTTCTGCTGCGGCGCGGGCGGCGCGCAAATGTGGAAGGAGGAGGAGGCCGGTTCAGAGCGGGTGAACGAGGCGAGGTTCGCGGAAGCCCGGAAGACGGGCGCGGATGTCCTCGCGGTCGGCTGTCCGTTCTGCCTGACGATGTTGAACGACGCGTCGAAAGCGGACGGGGACGCGCTCCCCGTGAAGGATGTGGCCGAGATCGTGGCCGAAAGAATGCTGTGACATGAACCGCTTCTCTCTTTGCCTGACGGTCGGCGTCTTCGCGCTGCTGGCCTCGGCCTGCGCCGCGCCGACGACTGGACCGGACGCGGGCGAGGTCCAGGCGCAGATCGAGACCTCCGTCGCCGCGACCGTCGCCGCGCACACGAAAACGCAGGCGGCGCTCGTCCCGCCCACCGCGACGGAGACCGCCGCGCCCACCGTGACTCTATCCCCGTTCCCCTCGCTGACGCCTTTCCCAACGTCCACGCCCGCCCCGCTGGGCGGCGGGATCCCGGCCACCGTCTCCGCGCCGTACGCCTGCAGCGTAATCAACAAATGGCCTTTCGATAATACCGTCTTCAAGCGGAACGAGGATTTCGATATAAAGTTCTCGCTGATGAATATCGGCTCGCATGAATGGAACCAGGGCGCGGACCTGGGCTATGACAGCGGCGTCAACATGCTCACGCGGGCAACCGTATACGAATTGCCCAAAGTCAAACCCGGCCAGATAACGGGCCCGTTCATCTTCGACGCGAGGACCCCGCGCAAACCCGGCGCGTATACGATGACGTTTAAAGTGCAGGGCGGTTTCTGTCGTCCCTACATCAAGGTCATCGTCAAATAGCCTGGAAAATAAAAAGCGGCGAGCCAGATGGTTCGCCGCTTTTTGATTCGAAAGGCCGGTTATCAGGCCGTGATCTGCGCCAGCAATTTGCGATACGCGTCGGCGTTGGGCGGATTGAGCGCCAGGATCTGGTTGACGGCCGCGATGGCGCCGTCTTTATCTCCCTTGTTGAGCAGAGACTCGCCCACCGCGTCGAGTTGCGCGATGGCGTCCGCCGCCCGCCCCGTCGCTTGATAGAGCGCGGCCAGGGCGCGGCGCAGGGCCGGCTGGTCGCCGTGATCCACGATGAGGTCTTCCAGGAAGGCAATCGCCTCCTGGGGCTTTCTGTTGCTCTCGAGATACGCGAGGTAGTTTTCCAGTTCGACCAGGGCCTGCTCGGACCGCGCCATGCGCAGGTTCAGTTCCACCAGGTTCCTGCGGACTCCCGCGTCTTCCGGGCGCAGGGTGCGGATCTGCTCGAACACGCGCAGGGCCTGTTTCCAGTCCAGCCGCTGCATGTCAATATCCGCCATGCGCTGCAGGATATGGATGTTCCACGAACGGTCGGCGTTGCCCTGTTGGACGAGGCGCAGGGTGGTGGTGTACGTTTTGCGCGCCATGTCCAGTTCGGCGAGACGATAATAGATGTCTGCCAGGTCGAGATATTCGTTGACGGCCTCGTTCGCCTGGCCGCGCTCGACGAGCTGGTCGATTAAACGCGAGCGGGCAGCCAGGTCCATCGGCGCGAGTTCGATGACGCGCCGCAAAAGTTTGGCGGCCTGGTTCGATTCGCCGCGCACGTTGTAGGCCTGCGCCACGGTGGTGAATTTGGCGATGGCTTCGGGAAGGCGTCCCTCCTGCACAAGCAGGTTGCCCATCAAGGCGTGCAGGGGAAGATACTGCGGCGCGTAGATCAAGGCCTCGTACGCCGCGTCCATGGCCGAACGCAGGCGTCCGCTGCGGGCCAGAATATGGATCTGGTTGATGCTCTCCAGCACCTGGCTGCTCTGCGCCTGGATCACCACTTCCGCCAGCGGCAGCGGCACTTCGCCTTCCGACTTGGGAAGTTGCTCGCGGGCCTTTGCCAGCGTTTCGCGCCAGTCTGGGCGCATCACCATTTTGTGGACGTTGTCGCACAGCGTCTTGAGCGCGTTCTCGTCCTTCTGGGCAGACTGCGCCTCGATGATCGGTTCGTACAACTGGCGGACCTCGTCGGCTGATTCGGCGGGCGCCACCTGCGAGTCGGCCAGTTTCAACGCTTCGAGATACTCCACCGCGGCTTCGTTGTAGCGGGCCATCTTGACGAAGATCTGTCCCAGCAGCAGGCGGGAGGCCAGCGCGAAGTCGGCATGTTTGACGGAATGCTGGAGGTTGCGCAGCCCGCTTTCCAGCCGCTCGGCTTTGAAGCGCAGCAAGCCCAGGTCGAAATACACGGAGGGATGTTTGAAGCCGGCCTCCAGCGCCTTCTCCAATTCGTCGGCCGCCTGCAAATCCTGGTTCTTTGTCTGTAGGTCAATCGCCTGGCCGAGATGCATCACCACCCGCGTCTGTTCGGCATGTTGCAGGGATAATTGTCCCGTGCCGCGCATGATGGCCTGCAGGCCGCGTCGCTCCTGCGCGGCAGGACTCTCGTCGTTGTATTCGAAGAGGGCCTCCGCCAGCCGCGTCAACGCCTTTTGACGCGCCTCCGCCACCGGGTCCAGCCCGCTCGAAACGGGACGCGCCGGCGACTCCAATTCCCGGACCTGCGCCATGCGGATCGGCCCGGTCGCGCCCTTCTGCCGCACCGGGCGCGGCAGCAACTGTCCCGACTTAAAGAGAAGTTGGGCCTGTTTGGCCTCGGGGCTTTCCGGCGAAAGCGTCAAAGCCTTGTTAATCAGTTCAGCCGTCTTCTCGAGGTCGCCAGCGCGTTGGAGCAAGCTGGCGATGGCGAGGTATTCGGCCACCGCTGGTTTGATATGACCCAGCCGTTCATGCACCAGCGCCAGATGGGAATGCGCCTTGATGTTCTCCGGCCTGAGCGTGGTGACGCGCACCCAGTTCTCGATGGCCTTCTCCACCTCGCGCTGGTTCAGGCACAGGTCGGCGGCGCGCATAGCCGCGTCCACCGCGCCTTTCAGGTCGCCGAGCCGCTCCGAAAGTTGGGCGATGCGCTCCTGCGCCACCGGGTCTTCGGGCGTCACCTGCGCCACGCGCTTATAGACTTGCAAAGCCTCGTCAAAACGGGAGAGTTGATGAAGCGCCAGCCCCAGGTTATTGAGCGCTTTGGGATGGTCGGGAAACTCGTCCAGCGCGGCACGGTACGAGATCGCGGCCTTTTCCCAATGTTGATCCCAGGCTGCCGAGTAGCCTTCGTTCATCGCTTTTTGAAAAATATCTTCGCGTCCAGACATGGGCTTATTTTACTCTACAATTTTTCCTGCCCTGCGGGTCGAGGAGACTTTCCGCCGCCGGGCTACGCGGTCACGCTCATCTCGCCCCAATTCGCCCCCGCGCGGGCTTCCGTTTCGAGAGGGATGTCCAACCGATAGGCGGAGGCCATCGCTTCCTTGACGACCCGCGCCGTTTTCTCCAGCTCGCCGCGCGGACATTCCAGCACCAACTCGTCATGCACCTGCAACAGCATCCGCGCCGACAGTTTCGCGGACGCGAGCGCGGGCGGGATCTTCAACATGGCGATCTTCATGATGTCCGCCGCCGTCCCCTGGATCGGCGCGTTGATAGCCTCGCGTTCCTCGCGGTTTCGCAAATTGCGGTTCATCTGTCCCCTCAACGCGGGGAAGTAGCGGCGGCGTCCGAGCAGGGTCTCCACATAGCCTTGTTCGGCGGCGATTCGGCGGATGCCGTCGAGATATTTTTTCACGCCGGGGAATTGCCTGAAGTACGCGGCGACGAAATCCTCCGCCTCGGCCAGCGTCAACTCCGTGGAGCGCGTCAATCCAAACGCCGACATGCCGTAGATCAACCCGAAGTTGACCGCCTTGGCATGGCGGCGCTGATCCTTCGTCACATTCGCGAGCGGGATATTGTAGATCGCCGCGGCCGTCGTCGCGTGGATGTCCTGCCCGGCGCGGAAGGCGGCCAGCATGGCCTCGTCCTGCGCCATGTGCGCCACGATGCGCAACTCGATCTGCGAGTAATCCACCGAGAGCAGGACGTTGCCCTTCCCCGCGATGAATCCGTTGCGGACGCGGCGGCCGAGTTCGCTCCGAATCGGGATATTTTGCAGATTCGGATTATTCGACGAGAGTCGTCCCGTCACCGCGCCGATCTGGCTGTACGAAGTGTGGACGCGTCCCGTCTGCGGATCCACGGCGAGGGGCAGCGCGTCCACGTAGGTGGATTTCAACTTCGAGAGTTCGCGCTGCTCGATGACCAAATCCACAACAGGATGTTGCCCGCTCAACGCGTCCAACACTTCCGCGTTGGTGGAATAAAATCCGCTGGCAGTTTTCCAGGAAGCCTCGGGCTTCAAACCCAGTCTGTTGAACAACACATCCGAAAGTTGCTGTGTGGAATTGATATTGAACGGCTTGCCAACCGCAGTATAAACATCGTTTTCAATTTGCCCCAGCCGCGCCGTCAACTCGCCCGACATTTTTTCAAAGAACGGCAGGTCGAGCAAGACCCCCGTCATCTCCATATCCGCCAGCACGGTCGTCAACGGCAGGTCAATTTCGTCCATCAACTTCTCGCCGTGGACGCGCTTCACCTCGGCCTGCATCACCGGCAGCAGCCGCAGCGTGGACTCGGCGTCCGCGGCCGCGTAGGGCGCGGCCGCGTCCACCGACACATCCGCCATGCTGATCTGTTTCTTGCCTTTGCCAATCAACTCTTCGATATGCGTCATCTCTGCGCCCAGGCGCGCGAAGGCGAGATTCTTCAGTCCCATATTGCGCGAGGACGGGTCAACGATGAACTCGGCCAGCATCGTGTCGTACGTCAACGGCGCCACGCGCAGTCCGTGCCGCGCCAGCACAATGAAATCATACTTGGCGTGATGCGCCACCTTCCCGATCTTCGGGTTCGTCATCGGCGCCCGCAGCGCTTCGATCACATCTTCGAGCGGGAGATTTTGTCCGATGCGATGGCCGACCGGAATATAAATCCCCTCGCCGTCTTTGACCGCCAGCGAGATCCCGACGATCTCCGCCCGCATCTCCTCGGTGGACGTGGTTTCGGCATCGAAGGCGATGACCTTCGCCGCGTTCAACTCCCTGACCAACTCAGCCAGTTTCTCGCGCGTGTCCACCACGCGGACGGCGATGGACGATTCGACTCGCGGCGACGCGGCGAACGCGGCCGGCGACTCGAACAGCGACATCTGTCCCTCGCCCCTTCCCCGACCTTTCGCGGGCGCGGCGGACGGAGCGCCCGTCAGCGCCGCGACCTTGTTCACCAGCGACTTGAACTCCAGTTCGCCGAGCAGCGCGGTCACAGCCGCGGCGTCGAAGTCGTGGGCGCGCGCCCGTTCGAGGTCCAGCTTGATCGGGAGGTCGGTGCGGATGGTCGCCAGATCGCGGCTGAGGTAGGCGGAGTCGCGTCCCGCCTCCAGTTTGGTCCGCCAGCGGTTTTCCACTTCGTCGAGATGGGAATAGATTTCGTCGAGCGTCTTGAATTTCGTCAGCAGACCGAGCGCGGTCTTTTCGCCCACGCCCGGCACGCCGGGGATGTTGTCGGACGCGTCGCCGACGATGGCTTTGTAGTCCACCACCTGCTCGGGGCGGACGCCGAATTTGCTGGCCTGCACGTCCGCGGGCGTGATGTAGGTTTTGTCGTCGCCCGCCATGTAGACGGCGACGCGGTCGCCCACGAGTTGGAGGAGGTCGCGGTCGCCCGTGATGATCTTGACGCCGAGGCCCTCTTTCGCGGCCTGACGCGCGACCGTGCCGAGGACGTCGTCCGCTTCGTAGCCTTCCACTTCCAAGCGCGGGATGTTGAAGGCGTCCACGATCTGGCGGATACGCTCGATCTGCACGCGCAGGTCGTCGGGCATTTTCTCGCGGGTGGCTTTGTATTCGGGATAGAGTTTGTCGCGGAAGGTCTTGCCCGTGTCGAACGCGACCGCGAGGTATTCGGGACGTTCCTGCTCGAGGATGCGGACGAGTTCGCGCGCGAAGCCGTACGTCCCCGCGGTGGGCTCGCCTTTGGAGGTCTGCCAGCGCTGGCTGCCCGCGCCGCCCGCGGTGAGGGCGAAGTACATGCGGTAGGCGAGGGCGTGTCCGTCTATGAGATAAAGCGTAGGAGGCATGGGTTAGTCCAGTGATCAGTTATCAGCGATCGGTTTTCAGTTTGTATTGCATGTTCCGTGTGGACGTGTCTACCTTAACAAAAAAACGCAGAGCGCTGGGAGGCCGTCCTCGCGCCCTGCGCCGCGCACAGGCAAGATAGCCGCTTCTACAGACGCGGCTGGGAATCGCCTTGTTGCTGGCGCGTCCGTTTGATATAGTCCTTGACAAGCTGCGACGGGTGCGGTTGGGAGCCTCCCATGATGAGGTATCCAGGCGCCCAAAAATCGCCCGAGGGGTTTTCTCGTTTCAAGCGCGGGAAATCCGAGAAGATTTTCTCCGAGGTCTGCTGGCGCATGATGCGCATGAGATAGCCCGGCGAAGTGTTCGGCGGCACGCTCACCACCCACTGCACGTATTCGGGACGCACGGCCTGAAATTCCAGGCGCCAGCCAAACGCGATGCAGATCTGCGGGAGCCATTCGCCCAAATTCGCGGCGACGTCGCCGGTCAGAAAGTGGGAACTGAAGCGCGGCACCATCAAACAGGCGTAGTTGAGATGATAGAGTCCCAGAGAGACGGGGTCCAGGGCGGCGCGCCCGGCCACTTCGGTGATCGAGTGCGGCTTCGTTTCGTCCAATTCGCCGGGCTGCGGCGGGCGGACCGGCGTGAGCGGCCGCTTCACCTTCGACGGCGCGGTCACGTCCAATTCTTCGATCTCGTGTTTCACGGTCTCATCGGTGGTCGCGTCGCTCAGGCGAATGGCCGGCGACGACTCGCGGCTGATGACACGGGTCTCGGCGAGCGGCGTGGAGGGACGCGTCTCCAGCGCGGAAGGATTGATCGCGATCGGTTTAGTCGTCGGTTTGGACACGAGGGGGGATTCGAGGGGAGTTTCGACAGGCGCTTCGACCTGCAACGAAGCGCGCCGGGCGGGAAGCGGCGAGGGGATGTCGCTCAGAATCTCGGAGATGGACGGGCCTTCCAACTCGTCCTCCTCCGCTGTGAGCGGGGGCGCCGGGCGGGGCCGGGCGATCAATTCGGGCGTGAACGGCGGGACGGGGCCGGTTCGCTCGACGGCGAGCGAACGCGCCAGCGCGCTGGCCTGAGAGCGAATGGTGCCGAAGGGCGTCTCGGCGTCGAAGACCAGCGCCAGCGCCACTCCTTCGGACAAAGTAGTGGCGTACAGCATGTGTTCGGCGCGGGTGGTTTCGAGCCGCGCAAAACGGAGCAGGTCGCCGCCCTGCTGCTCATCCCAGTTGCGCGAGACGATGCGGACGAGTTCGTTGGCGGTCTCCTGAGAAAGTCCGCCGGCGTAGGCCCACAACTTTCGGCCGCGCGTGATGAGGGCGGCCTGCGCCGAGGATTCGAGCGTGAGGCGCGTCAGCCGTTGGGCGGCTTTGTTGACGTCCTCCAGCCATACGAGTTCGGGAGGTTGGGGCGTCGAGACAGGCATTTCGAAGTCCACAGGCAACTCCTCGGGAGAATCCACGCCGAGCATTTCCAGCAGTTCGGGCAGGTAAAACGGTTTACGGAGGAGCCTCCACGGGCGGAGTGGATCCAGCGCGGGCGGCAGGGTCTCGTCCGAGATGACGATCAGTTCAACGTCGGCGCGGGCCGCGCGCAGGGCGCGTCCGATCTCCAGGACGGCTTCCATCCCCAAGTCCACGTCCAGAAAAGCCATCTCGCAATTTTCGTTTTTGAGTTGGGTGAGCGCCGTCGGCTCGTCGGCGGCAATGAATACGCGAAAACGGCCAGTCTCTTCGAGACTGGAACGCAATAAAGCGCCAAAACTGCTTTGCGGCGAGACAACAAGCGCAAGTTTTTGCATGCCGGCCAAAGTTTATCACTATCGAATGCCGAAGGCAAGTACCCGAAGGTCATCGTGTAAAATAGGCGCATGGATTCCTTCGCGAACGCCCGCGCCCGCCGAATCAAAGGCGCAGACATTCAAGGTCAACTCACCAGCCTGGCATCGGACGACTATAACGGTTTGCTTCGATGCCGGGCTTATTGCAGAACCGACATTGTCTCAGAGACTGTTTCTTAAGTACGCGGATTTTACGGATTCTCGCGGATAGAACCATTAAAAAAATCCGCGTTTGTCCGTACAATCCGTCAAATCCGTGTACAAAAAGAAGTTAAGAACACTTTCTCAGGCGCTTAACGAGATTGGCGCACTCTTGAAAGAGAACAAAGAGATATAACAAAGTCCATGCCCGCCCATCGCGATTCCTTCCAACTTGGCCGCCGCGCGGAAGACCTGTTTGCCGCCGCTGCGCGTTCACGCGGCTGGACCGTCACGCCCGCGCCGAAGGAAGCGGACATCCATGAGCATTGGGATTTCGAGATTCGTAAAGACGGTTACGCGCGCAAAGTGGAAGTTAAGGCCATGAAGCGGGAGAGCCGCAGCGACGAGAGGTTGAATCCCGAATGGGTCTGGATCGAGTTCCGAAACGTCAGAGGCGAAGCCGGCTGGTTATTTGGCAAGGCCAACTGGATCGCCTTCGAAACGGCGGACTCGTTCCTCGTCATTGACCGCCACGACCTGTATCAATTCGTCCGCCGCGCGGTGGATCGCGCAGCGAGGGTAGAGTCGGCGCGGGAGGCCAAATACAAAACGTACACGCGTAAAGGCCGTCCCGACCAGATCGCGCAGATTCGCCTGGAAGATCTGCGGAAGATCAAAAAAGAGGAATGGGCAAAATAAAAAAACCAGGTCTCTGCAGGAGGCCTGGTTTTTACGTTTTACGCCGGGGGATTATCCAGCCTTACCCCGTGGCCGCGCACGGTGTCGATGTAACGGTGTTTTCGGTCGAGCGCGGCGAGACGGTCGCGCAGGCGGCGGATGAGCGCGTCCAGCGCCTGGTCTGAGACGCCGACCGATTGTTCCTCGCCCCACACCGCCGTCACCAGATCGGCGCGATTGATGACTTGTCCCTGTTTTTCGTAGAGCATCCATAACAACTTGAATTGCTGGGCCGAAAGCGGAGGCGCCACCTGCTGCTGGTTCACCCAAACGCGCCGGGAACGCAGTTCCATCACCAGGCGGCCGGGCCGGCCCGCGCCCTCGCCCAGCGGCATGGTCGAATCGGAGGTGAGGAAGGTAAATTCCTGCGCCAGCGAAACCTGGATCGCGTCCCCGTCCTGTAATATCACCGGCGCGGATAGTTCCTCGCCGTTGCGATGCGTCCCGTTCTTGCTCCCCATGTCTTCGAGCATCACGCCTTCGGGAGTGGGGGTGAGGCGCGCGTGGAAGCGCGACACCTGCCGGTCCGCGATGATCACGTCGCAGGAATGTTCGCGTCCCAGCACGAGCGTGCGCGAAATGGACCAGCGCTGTCCCTTCAAGGGGCCTTCCTGCGCGATCAAGAGGGGAAATTCGTCCGTTTTTTCCGACATCAACAAATCCATGAAAAATGAAATTCATTTTCAACGACCGGCAAAATATCGCCCGGCAGTTGAAATGGAGAAAATCTCAAAGGCGTTTATAATATAGCAGAAAAGAGCGTTTCTGTGCAGAACCACGCCGAAACAAGATTCCTGCACATTCCGCTTCGGAGTCCTTCTTATGTCCCTCCCGGCAAATCCCGGGGAGGTCTTGCGCGGCCGCTATAAAATCCGTGAACGCATCGGTCAGGGCGGCATGGGCAGCATCCATCTTGCCGACGATCTGCGGCTCGAGGGCCGTCTTTGCGCTCTCAAGGAAGTCGAATACGACCGCGCCCTTCCCGAACACATTTTACAGGAGGCCCGCGAACAGTTCCAGCGCGAGGCCACTGTGTTGGCGCGCCTGGATCACCAAAACCTGCCCAAGGTCTCCGACTATTTTTCCATCGGCGAGCGCGATTACCTCGTGATGGATTACGTGCCGGGCAGCGACCTGCGCGCCCTCATGCTCGAGGCGCGCCGAAAAAAACAATTCCTGCCCGAAGCGACCGTCCTCAATTGGGCCGGCCAGATCGCCGACGCGCTGACCTACCTGCACAGCCAGGAACCGCCCATCGTCCACCGCGACATCAAACCCAGCAACCTTAAATTGACGCCCAGCGGACTCGTCAAACTCGTGGACTTCGGCCTCGTCAAAGTGCTGGCGCCCGACGAGGTCACCATCACGGTCATCCAGGGACAAGGCACCGCGCTCTACACCCCGCTCGAACAATACGGCGGCGACAGCGCCCACACCGACGCGCGCTCCGACATCTACGCCTTCGGCGCGACGCTCTATCACCTGTTGACGAACGAACCGCCGGCCGAGGCCCGCATCCGCTTCCTCGACCCGACGCGGCTGGTCGCGCCCCGTCAGATCAACCCTGAGATCAGCCTGCGCGTCGAACGCGCCGTCCTGCGCGCCATGACGCTTCATCCCGACGAACGGCCGCAAAACGCGGAGGAATTCCGCGGCTACATCTTCGGTTCACGCGAGACGCCGACCGGGCCGCTCGGCCCGATCCGCTCGACAACCGCCAGCATTGATTTTCACTTCCAACCCATCGATTCGATCCTGATCTGGGGCGGCGTGGGACTGTTGCTGCTCAGCCTGATCGCCACGTTGATGCGCTAAAATCACCGTCTCTGCATCCACAGCCACGCGCACAGCGCGCCCAATATTTCCCCCACCAGAGTCAGTCCAACCAGCGCGCCGCCGCCGCCCGCCTGGAGCAACTTCGCCGAACCGGGCAGGCCGAAGGCCAGGTAGTTGTACGCCAGCAAGCCGCCCACCAGCGCGCACAACGCCCATCGCAGGCTCCAGCGCGGCATTCCCCAAACGCCTCCCACCCACCAGGCCAGGAGCGCGCCGCCGCCCAACACAAAGAGGGTCAACATCCAGCCGGCAAACCGCGGCTGGCCTTCCAGCGTGACGAAGTCGTTCTCCGGGGGGGAAGGCGTGGCGGTGGCGGTCGGCATAACCGTCTCGGAAGGCGCGGGGACGATGACGGTGACCACCGCGGCCGCGTTCTCTTTTACGTTCAACTGCAAAACCTGGGAGATGGAAGCCGGCTCGCTCGAAGCGCGCACCTCCATCACGCCGGGCTTATCAATTCGGAAAGATGTGTTCGCCACGCCGCCTGTAGTCGTGGCGTCCTGTTGCTGTTGGACGGGACCGTTTTCGCCGCTGATGGAAATGGAAAAACGCACCACAGTGTTATCCGGGACGGGGTTGCCGTTATGGTCGAGGATCGTCCCGGCGCGGACGCGGACGGTGTCGCCCAGGTTAAAGGAGGGGATGGCCGTCGGCTCCGGCGTCAACGAGGGATCGGCCGGGGCGGCGGGAGTCGTCGGGAGGTCCAGGGAGAGCGGGATGACCTGGTCCGGGTCGGGAGCGGTGACGGAGATCAGTTCATACCCCGTCCCTGGGATGGAGACGGGGGAGTGTCCGCTCAGCGGCAGTTCGCGGTAGAGGATGCGCGCGGCCGCGTCCACAAACGCGGGGGTTTTGCTATATAGCGCAAAAACGGCGGTCATCTTGGTAATGTCGGTGGAATCAAAGTAGTAGGGCGCGCCGAACGAAAACAGGACGACTTTTTTGGAACGGAGCAGGTCCTGCCTCTCGGCGAGGAAGCGGCTGATCAATTGTGGTTGGCCCGCCGAGGCGTCGGTCATGGAGACGACCACCCAGTTGGCGCGGCGCAGGTTGGATTCCATGTTTTCGGGCGGGAGGCCGCGCATCAGGTTGGCGAGGTCGGCGAACGAAAACGAACTCAACCGGCTGGCGAATGCCTGTCCGCCCACGCTCGGCCCATACAGCCGCAGCGCCGCCGCCTGCAAAGCCCCGGCGTCCAGCATGGGCTGGTCGAGGCAGGCGCTGCATTGCCTGGCAAGACTCGAGTCGGTGAGGAACACGACGTATTCGCTCGAAGCGGGCGGCTCGGGCAGAACGCTGTCCAGTTCCTGGCGGTCGGGGCTGATCAGACTGGCGGCCTGACTGGCCACCTGGAGGGTCGTCTGATTCGAGGCGCCGATCGCGGCCAGCCCGTCCGCGTCGGGCGTGACGGAGGCGCTGTCGAAGCCGCCGTAGAGGGCGAGTTTGCGCGTGAGAATCCGCTCCGCCGCCGCGTCGACGCGCTGAGCAAAGGCGGCGTCGTCCACATAGCGCTGGACAAAATAGGCCAGGATCTTTTCCACTGTGGCGTTGTGATCTTCGGGATCGGCGGTGTAGATATTGCCGAGGTAGAGCAGGTCGTTGCCGGCCATTAACGCATCGCGGACGATCAAACGGGAACTGAAAGCCGAATCGCCCGGCGCGTAGAAGTTGCGCACGGCCCGGCTGCCCAGGTCGTCGCTGACGATGAGTCCGCCCGCGTCGCGCCAGGCGGAAAATTGCGGGAGTTTCAAAATTTCATCCAGCGCCTGCGCGTCGAAACTGACCGGACGCGTGGTGGCGCGGATGTTGCCCTGGAAGCCCTGGTAGCGGATGTGCGAGACGAGCAGGCCGTCGGCGGAGGAGGCCGCGTCGGGCGCGTTCCCCGTCACCGCGAAGAACGGCGCCAATTCAATCTGCTTGAGCTGCTCCAGCGACTTGCGGACGGTGGACACTTCCTCTTCGGGCAGGCGGTCGGTGCTGCCGCGCCCGGGGAAGTGCTTACTGACCACCAGCATCCGATTGGCGCTGCCGGTGTGCAGGCCGCGGATGTAGGCCCGTCCCATCTCGCCCACCCAAAACGGGTCGCCGCCGAAGACGCGCGTCCCCAAATCGCCGCTGGAGGCCGGGGAGGGCTGGTCCAACACGTCCAACGAGGGGCCCAGGAACAGGTTAAACCCCAGCGCGGACAATTCCTGCCCGGCGACCGCGCCTGCCTGTTCGGCCAGCGCGGGCTGCCAGGTGGCGCCCAGCGCCATCTCGGAGGGCAGGGGCGTCAGGCCGTTGATGATCTGGTCGGTCGGCGCGCCGTTGCCCTCCTGCGCGATCCCAACCCAGAGCGGCACATACGCGGGCGTGACCAGTTGTCCCGTTTTTGAATTCAAGGTCTGGACTGTGGAGGCCTGCCGCTCCACGTCCTGCAAACGGGCGATCAACTGATGGGCATCGGTCAGCGTATTGGGCGCGGCGGTGAAGTTGTCGTTGGAAGCCAGCAGGATCACGCCGCCAACGTGAAAATTTTCGATCAGGTCCACGATCTCCGAATCGTCCTCCGCCTGCGCGCCGCGGAACGTCGCCAGGAACAACTGTCCCACGCGCTCCTCGGGCGTCATGCCGTTGAGCAGGCGGGTCACTTGCGCCGGCGGACGCGGCGTCTGCGCGTGGACGGGCTGGAGGGAGCCGGCCAGCCACACGACGACGCACGCGGCCCAGACGAGACGCTTCATCCCTGCGCCTCCCGCGCGTACCCGGCCGCGATTCCCGCGTGGACTTCGGGCTGGACGTTGCCGCCCGAGACGACCGCCACCTGGACGGGATGCCGTCCCCCCGAATCGCGACCAGACAAAACATCATTCCGCTCCACAGTTCGCAGCGCCGCGGCAATCGCGACCGCGCCCGAAGGCTCGACGACCTCGCCATATTCGTAAAAGGCAAACGCCGCCGCGCGGGCGATCTCCTCCTCGGAGACCAGGACGATCTCGTCCACAAGTTTTCTCGCCAGCGGGATGGTGATCGAATCGGCTTCGACCGCGCCGGTCAAACCGTCTGCCAGCGAGGGCAGGTCGGGGATGCCGGCCTGCGAACCGCGATAAAAAAGTCCGTGCATGAAAGGCGCGGCCTCGGGTTGGACCCCCACCAGCCGCGGCCGCGGCGAGAGACGCGCCAGCGCCAGGCCAATCCCCACGATCAATCCGCCGCCGCTGACGGGGACGAGGATGGTCGCGGAGCTCGCCTCCGTCCCCTCGCCTGAAAAGAGAGGAGATGCAATCAATTCCAAACCGATCGTCCCCTGCCCCGCGATGACCTGCTCGTCGTTGTACGGCGAGATCCAGGTCTGACGGTTCTCTTCCGCGAATTTCCGCGCCGCGGCTTCGGCCTCGGGATAGCCGCCCGCCACCGTCACGATCTCCGCGCCGAGCGCGCGGATGGCGTCCACTTTGACGGGGACCGCGCCCTCTGAGACGAAGCAGACGACGCGCGCGCCCGTCAGTTGTCCCGCGAGCGCCGCGCCCTGTCCGTGATTGCCGGCCGAGGCGGTGACGATTCCCCGCGCGAGCTGGTCGGCGGAGAGCGACAAGACTTTGTTCAACGCGCCGCGCGCTTTGAACGATCCCGTCTTCTGGCGATTCTCCCACTTGACATATAGATTGCGCGCCGCATCATGCGTCAATGGCGTGCGGACGATGTGCGGCGCGATGCGCGCGTCGGCCTGGTCGAGCCTCTCGGACGGGATCATGTCGAAGGTCCTCGCGCGACGCGGACGGCGAGCGGCGGGTCGTCGGTGATGATGCCGTCCACGCCCCAGGCGGCGAGGCGGCGAATGTCGTCTTCCGCGTTCGCAGTCCACACGTTGATCTTGCGTCCCAGTTTGTGGACGCGGTACACCTGTTGCGCGGTGACGTCGGCGAGATGGGGATGCAGGGCGGCGTAATCGCCGAAATTGAATCCGAAGGAGCGTCCCCACAATCCCGGCAAGCCGGGCTGGGTAAGCAGGCCGCGCGGGACTTCGGGCAGGAAGCGCGCGGCTTTTTTAAGATTCCCCGCGAAGAACGAGGAGAAGATGACGGATTTTTGCAACGCGTGGCGGCGCACGAGTTCGCAGACCGTCTCTACGAGACGGTCGAACGGCGTGGAGTAGTTGGTCAATTCCACGTTGACGACGGCGCGCTTGCCGACGGTCTCGAAGACTTCTTCGAGCGTGGGAATTTTCTCGCCGCGAAATTTTTCGGAGAAGAAACTGCCCGCGTCCAGTTTGCGCAGTTGGGCGAGCGTCTGCCGCGACAGCGGACCTTTTCCGTCGGTGGTACGATCCAGCCTCGCGTCGTGATGGACCACGACGACCCCGTCGGCGCTGAGTTTGGCGTCCAGTTCCACGCCGTCGGCGCCCTGTTCGAGCGCGAGGGTAAAGGCGGCGAGGGTGTTTTCCGGCGCGTAGTTCTTCGCGCCGCGATGACCGAGGAGGATGGGCCGGGACATTTACAGATCCACAAAATAGGCCTGGGCGGCGCGGTCTATCATTTCGCGCGTCATGGCCGGTTCGACGGAGAGATAGGAGGCGATGTCCAATATCTGGTCGCAGATGTCGCGCGGATGCGAGGCGCGCAGTTTGCGGTTGCGCTTCACGTACCACTCCTGCAACAGGTAGGCCAGTCCATGATCGTTGTAGGGAATCTTTTTATCCGCCGCGACGCGCTTGAAGATCTCGCGGTATTCGTTGAAAGAGGGATCGCCGATCTCGATCTTATGGCGCAGGCGGCGCAGGAAGGCCTCGTCCACCAGGTCCTTCGGCGGGAGATTCGTGGAGAAGACCACCAGCACGTCGAAGGGGACCTCGACCTTGCGCCCGGTGTGCAGGGTCAGATAATCCACGCGGTTTTCGAGCGGGACGATCCAGCGGTTGAGCAGGTCGCGCGGACGGACCTGCTGGCGGCCGAAGTCGTCAATCAGCAAAATGCCGCCGTTGGCTTTCACCTGGAACGGGGCTTCGTAGAATTTGTGCGTATCGTCGAAGACCAGGTCGAGGCCTGCGAGCGTCAACTCCCCGCCGACGACGATGAAGGGCCGCCGGACCTTGACCCAGCGCGGGTCGCGGCGCGTGGCGGGACGGAGGCCGCCGGTCGCGCCGGTCAAAGACTCCGACTCGGGCGCGGTCTTATGACTGACGGCGTCGTACACTTTGATCACCTGTCCATCCAGGTAGAGCGCGTAGGGAATGTACATCGTCTGGCCGAGGGCCAGGTTGCCGAAGGCGCGGGCGATGCTGGTCTTGCCGTTGCCCGGAGGCCCGTACAGAAAGATGGACGTGCCGGAATTGAGGGCCGGGCCGAGGCGCTGGAAGGTCGTCTCGGAGATGACGAGTTGCGAGAGGATCTGCCGCATGGTGCGCGTGGTGACGGTGAGCCGTCCGCTTTTCTGGCGGCGGATGGCGTCGTTGTAGACGTCGAACGGCACGGGCGCGGGTCCCGCGTATTGACTGCGCTCCAGCGCCTCGCGGGCGCGCGCGATCCCCGCGCTGGTGATGGCGTACGTGTAGGCGCCCTCGCCCAGTCCGCCCTGCGAGGATTTGATCTCGATCAGTTTTTCCGCTTTGAGGGATTGCAGGATCTGGTCGGTGATGCCCGCGAACGGCAGGGCGATCTCTTCCGCGATCTTGAAGCCGTTCATGTAGCCCTGAAAATATAGGACCTTCAGGGTCAGGTCTTGCAGCCACAACGGCGAAAGGCCGGTATCGTCCACGCTGCCAAGAGCGGAAGGATAGAACGGTACGCCGGAAAAATCAGGGGATTCTACATTCCTTAATAAGGCCATCAAAACCTCCCGCGAGGGATAGATCAAAGATAGTGCGATTATAGCATCATTGTAATTTCGTTTATAATCCCTGCTATGAAACTGTCAGTCATCATCCCGGTTTACAACGAAGTTGAGAATATCAAGGAAATTCTCAAGCGGGTCAAATCCACCCAAAAGGCATCCGAGATCGTCGTGGTGGACGACGGCTCACAGGACGGGACGCGCGACATCCTGTCCAAACTGGACGGCGTGGACAAAGTGCGCGTGATCCTGCACGAAAAGAATCAGGGGAAGGGCGCGGCGGTCCGCACCGGACTGGACGCGGCCACCGGCGACATCCTCCTGATCCAGGACGCCGACCTCGAGTACGACCCACGCGACTACCCCGTCCTGCTCCAACCCATCGAGGAGGGTCTCGCGGACGTGGTGTACGGCTCCCGTTTCCTCGGCGGGCCGCGGCGGGTGGCGATGTACTGGCACATGGTCGCCAACAAATTGCTGACCTTTATGACCAACATCCTGTACAACACCATCCTCAGCGACATGGAGACCGGCTACAAGGTCTTCCGCCGCAAAGTGGTGGAGGGAATGGTCCTCCGCTCGAAGCGCTTCGACTTCGAACCCGAGTTCACCGCCAAAGTGCTGAAGCGTCATTATCGAATCTTCGAAGTGCCGATTTCGTTCAACCCAAGAGATTACTCGCAGGGAAAAAAGATCGGACTGAAAGACGCTTTCGAGGCGGTCTGGACGCTGTTGAAATATCGGTTTGTGGATTAACTCTTCCTCCTCCCCATCGCCCCAATCCCAAACAACAACGCCATAAAACTGATCCCCAGGATCGCGAGCGTCATCCCGTTCTGCTGGACGA
The DNA here is from genome assembly GCA_002473085.1 of Anaerolineales bacterium UBA7227. Lineage (GTDB taxonomy): Bacteria > Chloroflexota > Anaerolineae > Anaerolineales > Villigracilaceae > Denitrolinea > Denitrolinea symbiosum. Next base: position 2,409 of record DKTP01000048.1, on the reverse strand, counting down.
AATCGCCCGAGGAGACCGGGGTCTGCGGCGCGCCGGTCGGCGAGGGCGTGTACGTGGCGATGGGCGTGACGACGAAATCGTAGCCTACGTTCGCGGCGGGGAGGGTGGAAGTCAGCGCCGCGCCGGGCGCGGGCTGGGTGGCGCCCTGAATCACAATCAATTTCTGGCCGGGATAAATGACCGGCGTGAGCGGCAGGTTGTTCAAGCGGCGGATCTGCTCGATGGTCGTCCCATATTGGATGGCGATGCTCCACAGCGCCTGTCCATACTTCACTTCGTGGATCGCATCCCCGTTTGGGAGCGCGGTGGCGCGCGCCACCGGGACAGAGTATTGCGGAAGCAAACTGTTCGCCGCGTCCTGCGTACTCTGGCCGGAACAGGCGGCGACCGTCATCGGGATGCCCGTGAGGATACCCGCCGCCTCGTATTGCATTTTTCCGCTGGCTGTGCCGAGCGCGGTCTCGAGGACGATGTAAGTCTGGTCGCTGACCGCCACGGCCGCGCCGATGTCGCTGCGGTTTTCGGAGAGCATGGTGTTCGTGTGCGGATCGTCGCCCAGCCAGAAGTTGATCGCATCCTCCGCAGTGGAGGCGGCCACCCAGTTTTCGGAGCGGTAGCCGTCGAGCGAGAGCGCGCCCGCCAGCGGGAAGCCGCGTCGGAGCAGGTCCTGTCCGAGGGTCATGCCGCAGGGACGTTCGTGCCCGATGGCGCCTTCGGAGGCCGCGAGCGCGTTGGCCTGATCCGCCGCGACCTGCATCAGGATGGAGTTGGTCGTCAGGGGGGCGAGTCCGCGCGAGGCGCGCAGGTTGTTGACGGCGGCGATGATTTCGCCGGGCGTGGGAGGAGAAGGGGCCGAGGGCGTGTCGGTGGGAGAATCCTGCCGAGGCGGGGAAAATGCCGGGGAGGCCTCAGCCCGCGCGAGCGGGGAAAGACCAAGGAGTCCCGTCAACAGAAAGAGCAGCGCGGAAAGAGTCCAAAACCGTTTCATGGTTGTCTCCTCGGCGGAAGATCCGAACAACGCTGTCCGGGCCGAAAACGGCGCAGCGCCTGATTATATGTATCCATTGTACGCGAAAAGTAACAGCGCGTTTTCCGCCGCAGGTTATAATCACGGCATGTTCATTGACCAGGTTCAAATTTATGCGCGCTCCGGAAAGGGCGGCGACGGGATGGTGCATTTCCGCCGCGAGAAGTATGTGCCGCGCGGCGGCCCCGACGGCGGCGACGGCGGCAAGGGCGGCGACTTGATCTTCGAGGTGAAGCCCACGCTCAACACGCTTTCGGCTTTTCGTCCCAACCAGAAGTTCGCGGCGGAGGACGGGAAGAACGGCGGCTCGAATCGGAAATCGGGACGCGGCGGCGCGGATTTGGTGATTCCCGTCCCGCCCGGCACGGCCATCTTCGACGCGGACACGCGCGAGTTGATCGGCGACCTGACGCAGGCGGGTCAACGCCTGACCGTCTGCCGGGGCGGCCGCGGCGGACGCGGCAACCAGCATTTCGCGACTTCGCGCAACCAGGCGCCGCGCACCGCCGAGAAGGGCGAACCATTCGAGGAGCGGCGGCTCAAACTTGAGTTGAAGTTGATCGCCGATATCGGGCTGGTCGGCCTGCCGAACGCGGGTAAGTCCACGCTGCTCGCGGCGTTGACGAACGCGCGTCCGAAGATCGATTCGTACCCGTTCACCACGTTAGAGCCGAACCTCGGCGTGGCAAACATTGACGACGACACGACCGTCGTGCTGGCGGACATCCCGGGGCTGATCGAAGGCGCGGCAGAGGGCGCGGGACTCGGTCACGATTTTTTGCGTCACATCCAGCGGACGCGCGTCCTGATCCATCTGCTGGACGGGCTGAACGAAGATCCGCTGGCAGATTTCAGCCAGATCAATTCCGAGTTGGCGTTGTTCGATCCGTATCTCGCCAAAAAGCCGCAGGTCGTGGCGCTGAACAAAATTGACCAGCCCGAAGTCCAGGAGCGGTTCGCGGATCTGAAAAAGAAATTCAAAAAGAAAAAAGTGGACTTGATGTCCGTCTCCGCGCTGGCGCGGACGAACACGCGCGACCTGCTCCTGAAGGCCGCGCACAGACTCGCCGAGACGCCGACATTGGAGGAAGTGGAGCCGTCGCTGCCGGTTTACCGTCCGCAGGCGGATGAGAAGCAGTTCGAGGTCAGGCGCGAGGGCGCGGACGAGTGGCGCATCTCCGGCGCGGCCATCGAGCGCGCCGCCAAGATGACCTACTGGCAGCACGAAGGCTCGCTGAGACGGTTCCAGAAATTGATGGAAAAACTCGGCGTGGACGAGGCGCTTCGCAAAGCGGGAATCAAGGAGGGCGACACCGTGTACATCGGGGATGAATTCGAATTAGAATGGCAGGAGTGAGGTGGGATTGGTAATTGGTAATTGG
>DKTP01000131.1 GCA_002473085.1 Anaerolineales bacterium UBA7227 | reverse complement strand
CAAGACCACCCTGCTCAAGACCTTCAACCGCTTCTTCGAACTGACCGAGAACGCGCGCCTCACCGGCGAAGTGCGGGTGGACGGACAGAACATCTACGACCGCGATGTGGACGTGACCGAAGTCCGCAAGACGGTGGGATTGCTGGCGCAGCGTCCCTCGCCTTTGCCGATGTCCATCTACGATAATGTGACCTATGGAATGCGCCTGCACAAAATGAAGAAAGACCGCAAGGAATACAAGGCGGCGGCGCGGCATTACCTGGAGATCGCGGGCCTGTACGAGGAAGTGAAAAAGCGGATGCATGACCCCGCGACCTCCCTCTCCATCGGACAGCAGCAGCGTCTCTGCCTGGCGCGCGGGCTGGCGGTGGAGCCGGAGATCATCCTCGGCGACGAACCGACCTCCGCGCTCGATCCGATCTCCTCGCAGAACATCGAGGCGCGCCTGCTGGAACTGAAGCAGCAATATACCACCGTCATCGTGACGCATACGCTGCGGCAGGCCAGACGCCTGGCGGATTATATAATCTATATGTATATGGGCGAAGTGATCGAATCCGGCCCGGCGAAAGAGGTCTTCTCCAACCCCCGGCACGAGCGGACGAAGCAATATCTGGAGGGACTATTCTAGCGGACGCCGCGCTCGCTCAGTTTTAACAGGATGGGGACCGCGTCTCACGGTCCCCATTTCATTGCCCGGGCGTACGGGACGAGCGTGACGCGCGGGCGGCCGTCCACATAGACGAGTTCCGCCTGCCCGCCCAGGTACATCTGCTCGCTGGTCGCGGACGCGACGATGACGAAACTCGCGTCGGGCGCCCACAGGGCCTCGGTCATCTTGTCGAAGACGTCGGGGAGGAGCGTCGAGCGGCCGGCAGCCCCGTCAGCCGAGGCGCGGACGAGTTGCAGGGCTTCGCGTCCGCCGGTCTCGTTGGCCGCGGGACGGCTGGCAAAGAAGAAGTACAGCCACCCGTCTGGGGCGAGGAAGGGGGCGTCGGCGAAGTTGAAGGAGCCGTTCCCCGCGTCGCCGGGGATGAGGGTGGTCACCTGCCCGGTGGACGCGTCGATGCGCCACAATCCCGAGTTGAACATGCCCATCGAGGGGTTGGCCGCGTAGAGGGCCGAACTGTCGGCGGTCCATTCTTCCTCGTTGCAGCAGATCAGCGCGCCTTCCGCGCCGCTCAGCCGCGTGAGCGAGTTGCCCGCCGGCGTATAGATGGCCGCGGACGCGCCCTCGTAGTAGCCGAGCGTGATGAGCAGTTTTGTCCCGTCGGGGGAGAAGCGGTCGGGCCAGTAGAGTTCGTCGGGGAATTTGAACTGGTCATCCACAGCGCGGATTTTGTTGTCGAGGACGCGGTTCGAGACGCCGGTCGCGACGGAGTACAGGTTGAGTCCGCCGAAACCGTAAGCGATGGTCTCTCCGTCTGGCGACCAGGCCGCGCCCTGGACGGCGTTCAGGAACGGGTTGTTGGCGTCCTGCGCGCCGCCGTCGAGGAGCGTTTGCCGGCCCGAGCCGTCGGCGTTGACGATCAGCAATTGGTTGTTGGAAATGTAGACGACGCGCCCGTCGTTTTGATTCACGTCGTAGGCGGTCACGTTGGCCGGCTCGAAGGTGAGCTGCGTCCGCGTCGCGCCGTCAGCCGCGAGGCGGAAGAGTTGCTCGTGCGCGGCCGCGTCGGGGGCGAGGAAGTAGAGGGAGCGCGGGAGCAGGCTGGCGGCTGGCTGTGGAGCGGGATCGGTCACGGCGGGCGGGACCGCCGTCAGCGCGGCCATGGTCTGCGCGACGATGACGTTCACGTCGGGAGTGGAAGTCTGCGCGGGTTGGGGCGCGCAGGCGGCGAGTAAAATCCCAAAGAGGAGGAATGATGCGAGCAGGGAATTAAATCTGTTCATATCGGTCTACTGGTACGACGAATAATGTGGCGCGCTTTTCGCCTGCCTTGCTCTCGCTGAGGCCGCCGCGCAGGACGCGGATGGCCGCGTCCACGTCCGCGTCTTCCACGCCGATCAGGAGAGTAGCCACGCCGGAGCGCAGGAATCCGCCTGTGGAGGCGACGCGCGTGACGCGGAAATTTTCGTTGGTGAGCGCCTGCGTCACCGGGTCGGCGTCGTGGTCTTTGACGATGACGATCATCATTTTCATGGTTGCGTCTCCTTCAATCCGTGCCGCGTTTAAATTTCCTCGTATCGTTCCACCGGCAAGGCCATTACGATGGCGCCGCCCACGGTGACCGGGACGGGCGCGGGCAGGGGCAGGGGCGTGCCTTCCATCGGCAGGGTTAAATATTCCACGCGCTGGCGGCAGACGCGGCGCAGGATTTCGAGGACGCGCTCTTCGCTGTCGAGCGGCAGCCCGACCAGCAGCGTGGCGTTCCGCCGGCCGAGGAAGCCTCCCGCGCTGGAAAGGAAGGTGACCGGCGCGCCGGCTTCCGTCAGCGCGCGCGTGGCCTCGTCGAGGTCCTGTTCCTGGACGACGGCTAACAATAGGCGACGGATGGGGGTAGTCATCATAGTTGACTCCTCGCAATATGTTTTGATTATAGCGTGATTATCGCAAAAGTCGAGATTGCCGGCGGTCCGCGTCGAGTTGGGATGCGGTCATTCGCTGAACAGGGATTCGTTTTCCCGCAGTCCGTAGACTTCGGCCACCGGCAGCACGATGAGGATGCCGGTGTGCGGCGCGGCCAGCGATCCCGTCACTGCTTCCGTCGCGCGGATCAGGGCCGGGAGGTCGAATGAATCCGGTACGACGCTGATGATTGTCCGATGGGTGCGTTCCTGCGCGCGCAATACGGCGCGGATGGAAGGGATCAGAGGCAGGTCGTCGCGGGCGGCCAATTGACGCCCGATGCCGCTGCTGTCGAGGATGGTGGCGCCGGAGACCCCGGCTTGCGCCCACGTTTGCAGGACGTCGCTGGCCTTTCCTCCGTCGGCCATGACGAGGATGATCATTTTGCTCATGACTTTTCGCCTCCAAATGCCCACCGCAGCAGGGGTGGGGTGATGAATGTCGTGATCAGCACGACGAGAACGATCACGGTAAATTCCTGTTCGGTAAGCAGTCCCAGTCCCTCTCCCACGCCGGCAACGATCAGACCGACCTCGCCGCGCGAGATCATGCCCACGCCCACGCGCAGCGACTGGCGGTTGGTGAAGCCGCCCAGCCGCGCGCCCAGTCCGCAGCCGAGGATCTTCGACGCGACCGCGATCGCGACCAGCGTCAGTCCGAGCGGCAGGATGCCGAAGTCGAGATTCCGCACGTTGGCCTGCAGTCCGACTCCCACGAGGAAGAGCGGGACGAAGAAGGCGTAGTTCATGGTCTGGAGGTCGCGCGCGATCTCCTCGCGCCAATGCGTCTGCCCCAGTCCCACGCCGGCGATGAAGGCTCCGGTGATCGCGGCGATGCCGCCCACAAATTCCGCGCTCCACGCGAACATGAGAGCCGCGACGATGACCAGCGCCATCATGCCCTGGCTGACCGGCAGAGCGCTGCTCCAGTCCGCGAGTTTGGGCAGGATGAAATACCCGATCGCGCCGGAGGCCGCGAGGGTGAGCGCCATGCGAAGGATGACGACGGTCAGGCTGCTATCGCCTCCGCCGGCAAAGAGGCTGACGAAAATTGACAATCCCAAAAGGACCAGCACGTCGTCCACCACGGCCGCGCCCAGCAGGGCCATTCCCTCAGGAGTGCGCAGGCGTCCCAGCTCGACCAGCGTCTGCACGGAGATGCTCACGCTGGTCGCGGCGAGGACGATTCCCAAAAGGATGGATGAATTGATGGATGCCTCGAACGGCAATGCGGCGAAGGCGGTCAGTATGATCGGCAGCAACATGCCGAACAGGCCGGCCAGAAACGCGGGCCGTCCGCTTTTTCGCAGGTCGCTGAGTTCCACTTCCAGCCCCGCGGAGAACATCAGAAAGATCACGCCCAGTTGGGAAAGTTGAAAAACTGTGTGTTGGGTGAGGCCGGAAGGGTCTTCCAGGAAAGGAAGATGGAAGATGTCTATTACGGTGGGACCGAGGATCAGCCCGGCCAGGAGTTCGCCCAGGACTGCCGGCTGTCCCAGTTTGACGGATAGCGCGCCGGCCAGTTTCGCGCTGCCCACCAGGATCGCCAACGCCAGCAGCAGCGGCAGGAGGCTGGAAGTCTCCGCGCTGGAGGCGGGGATGTTCGAGATGACATGCGAGATCTGGAATTCCATGTTATTTCGACTTCCTGCCGAAGAACGTATCCTGGCGGAGGCCCAGGCGGACGGGAAATACGCCCTGTTCCACCGAACGCAATTCCTCCACCGTGAAGAAAGTTTTGGGGTGCGTTTTGTGGATGGCCTCGATCACATTGGGCAGGTCCTTGCGGTTGACGATAGTATAAACGAGTTTGACCGGTCCTTTGCCGCCGTGCGCGTCCACGCTGGTGACTCCGTACCCGGCCGCGCGCAACTCGTCTTCCAGCCCGGCCTGGCTTTCCGGCAAAATGGCGCGGATGACGAGACTCCCGATCGCCATCCGCTCCTCGATCCAGATCCCCGCGAAGGTGCCGCCGGCGAACCCGGCGGCATAGGCCAGGTATGCGACGATATTGTGCGCGCCGCGCGTGACTTCGGCGATGACGCTCACCCAGATGAAGACCTCCACGAAGCCGAGCAGGGGCGCGATGGTCTTCCTGCCGCGCGAAGTGAAGATGATTCGGATGGTGCCGAGGGTCACGTCGGCGATGCGGGCGGCAAAAACGAGAAGGGGGAGAAAGACGAAAGAGTTCCAGTCGAATTCGATCATTGCGGCCTCCTATGATGCCTGTGTTCTTTTGGTGCGTCCCATCCAGGACAGGTCGTCAAATTCGCCGAAATATTCACGGAAGATGCGGTAATAGAGGAGCTCTTCTTTTGAATTCAGGCGGCTGCCGTCGGGCAGGCCGCGCTCGCGCTCGAAATCCGCGTCGCTGACCTTTTCATCGGCGTATTTCTCCAGAAAATCTTCCACGCCGGCGCCCTGCCAGAATTTTACCTTGGGACGACGCAAAATCGGACCGGGCAGCGCGTCCTTCATAGCCTCGCGCAGGACCCATTTTTCCACGCCGTTGCGGATCTTCAGCCCGGCGGGGATCTTCAAGGCGTATTCGACCACCTCGGAATCCAAAAAGCCGACGTAGGCCACCATCCCGAAAGCCGACGAACACCGGTCCACGCGCTGCAAGGCGGTGTTGTGTAAACGGTTGACGATATCTATGAGTTCCTCGGGGAGGCCGGCCGGGGGAAGTTCCTTCAGATATTCATACCCGGCGAACAACTCGTCGCCGCCCTCGCCCGAAAAAACGGCCGGAACGTAATCCGACGCGCTCTCGGCCGCCAGGTAATTCATTACGCTGGATCGTACCAGCAGCGCGTCGAACGACTCGAGGGCGTGGATCGCCTCTGGCAGGACGGCGGGAATCTCTTCCGGCTGGACGACGTGTTCGTGATGCTCGGAGCGGATGAAGTCGGCGGCGAGGCGCGCAAACTCGAGGTCCGGCGCGCCCGGCAGCCCGGCCGCGAAGGTGTGGAGCGCGCCCACAAGCGGACGCGCCAGCGCGGCCAGAGCGCTCGAGTCGATCCCGCCGGAGAGCCACGCGCCGACGTTCCCGTCGCCGATTCGCGCTTGAACGGATCGCTCCAACCGCCGGCGCAGTTCACGCGCCATGACTTCCGGCGCGTCCATATCGGATGGTTGAACGGCGATTTCGGAATTCCTGCTCAGGCGAGCGCCGTCGAAGGTGTGGCCGGGAGGCATTTCGTGGACGTCGCGCGTGGCGGCCAGCAGGCCTTTGACCTCGGACGCGAAGCACAATGCGCCTTCCGAGGTCCAGCCGTAATAAAGAGGCCGCACGCCCAGCGCGTCGCGTTTGAGGGCGAAGCCGTTTGAGTTTGCCTGCGCCTGGGCGAAGCGTCCCCTGCCGGCGCGGTCGCGGACGAGTCCGTTCGATTTCAACGCGTCCAGGTCCTGCGTTTGAATGTCCAAACCGAGCGCGCCGAAGGTGACGCCGTCCTCCTCGCGCACAGCGCGCCAGTCGGGACCGCGATGCGCCATTCGATCCAGCATTTGGTTGACAAGTTCGCTTTGCCCGGGTTGGGCGATCCCTGCGATTCCAGCCATTCGTTTTTCCTTTCCGGCTCTTTCACAATTACGGAAAAGAGCCTAAACACAAAGGGTCACAAAGGCGCACAAAGAATGAAGCGCCCTGATTTTATGAGATCTTCCATCGCGTTAAAGAAATTTTCCGTTACTCGATCACGCCTTCCTGCACGAAGCGCGTCAATTCGCTCACGCTCCATTGTTCGAGTCCCAGCTTTTCCACGGTCCGCCCGCGCCTCCAATAGTCGGTGCGATGGATGATGCTGCCGATCTTGATGACGCTCTCCATGGCGCCGACGGCCACGCCGTATCTTTTGCCGATGGAGGCGATCGGCACCAGGCTCATCGGGATGTCCTCGAAGAGATAGCGGTGCTGTAATGTAGGCGGCGCTTTGATGCCGTAATAGCCGGGCTGGTTGTGGATGGCTTCGTAGAGGTCTTCTCCCTCCGCGGCGTAGGCCAGTCTCAGCCATTCCAGCGCGGTGCGGGCGCGGATGCCGAGCGCCGAAGCCACCGTCACGCGTTCGCGGTCCAGCACCTCCAACATGCGCGCCACCGAGGGCGTCACGCCGTCAATGTAGAACTGATAATCGCCGTGCGTGGATTCGATCCAGCCGGCGTTCAACAGCGTCAACGCGGGGTGGAAGATGGCGCCCATATTGTTGAGGCCGGTGTTGAGCACATCCACCCCGTCAATGAACTGGGGATAGGCTTCGTGGATGACTTCCAAAACCTGAGCGGTGCGGCTGGCGGGGAGCGCGGCGAGCGGCACGGCCTCCTTGATGCGGAAAATACGCGCCTGCGCGGGACCGTCGGAGCGGGAGGCGTAGATGAAGGTCTCCGCCTCGGCCACGGTGACGTCGGCCGCGCAGCCGCGGTCGCGTATCACTTTGACGAATTCGAGCGCGCCGCAGGTGCGGCCCGGGTGCAGGATGACGACCTGTCCGTCCTTCAAATGCGGCGCGGCCGCCGCGGCGATGTCCGCGTGGGCGGAGGAGGGCAGCGCCACTTGGATTACCTCGGCCTGCTCCAGCGCCTCGCCGATATCGGACGTGACCTTGGCGAGTTTGGCGAAGCCGCGCGGCCCGCTTTCATCCTGGCTGTCCAGTTCGATGCCGCCGCGCTTTTTGATGATCTCCACGTGCGAGGCGGTGCGGTTGAATAGCGTGACGGAGAATCCCATCAACGCCAGATGCGCGGCCATGGCTTTTCCGCCGTGGCCCGCGCCGATGACAGTGTGTTTGCGAGTCATGTAAGTCTCCTTCGGGTCTTCAACTCCGAAAGTGGAACTTTCGGATTCCTGTGACGACGATGACGATCATATTAATTTTGCGATCCGTTCGCGCTCCGAAATGGGATTCCCCGTCCCGTCCACGCTGACGCAGGCGCCGTCCACGATGCGCGTGCGGACTTCCCCGCGCCCGAATTTGTTGTTGACCAGCTGCGGCGCGTCGAGAATTCCCGACGTGACCGCGCGGGCGAGGGTCGCGGCGTCCGTGAACGGGTCGGCCGCGTCGGGTCCCGCGAGGGCGCGGATGGCGTCGAGGATGGCGTTCGTCTCGGCGGCGAGTTCGGCGCGGCGTCGGGCGACGATCGGGTCGGCGGTCAGGTCGGGCGCGCCCAGCGCGTTTTCGATGGCGCGGCGCGCGACGCGGCTGGCGACGATCACATCGTCCGCGGTCGCGGCGTGATGCGCCTCGGTGTGACCGACGATGTGGTAAATGTGCGGACGCAGCGACATCTGCAGGTAGGTGGAAGCGGCCAGATGGCCGCGCGCCGCTTCGGGGTCGAGGGGATGCGAAAGCAGTCCGATGCGGGTTTGCTTCCAGATGCGGAAGCCCCCCTCGTTCCTCCCATTTTGCTCCGTAAAATGGGGGGATGGCGAAGCCAGGGGGGTGATGAGATCCAGCGCCGTCAGCATTTTCGCCAGGTCCATTTTGTCGGAGAGGCCGGGCGGGCTGTTGAACATCATCTGCGCGATGTAATCCTGCACGCCGAAGGCGCGCGCGTTGTACGCGGAGAGGAACGCCGCGGCGACGAAGACCGCGTCGGAGGCGTCGCGCATGCCCCAGTGATGCGGCTCGTTGAGTTCGACGGGGATGCCGCGCGCGCCGTACCACTGCATGACCTGCTGGTGTTCGCGGATCGAGCCTTCCAGGTCCCAGGGGCCGCGCCCGTCCATCTGGTTGAACCAGAAGAGCGGGATGGCGCACCAGGCGATGTGGATCGTGTCGGCGTACATTTCGGCCAGGCGGATGAAATCGTCCGTGCCGGAGTAGGCGCGCAGGAGCGGGAAGTTGCCGCGGCGGCTGGCCGCGTACAGCGCGCGGTAGTCCGCCTCGGAGCGGACGGGGACGCCGCCCGCGCCTTTTCTGCGCGGGTCCTGCCTTTCGGGATGGTAGAAGTTTTCCTGCGCGTCCTGGTCTATGCCGAGCGAGATCACGTCGAGGGCCTGCGCCTCGGCGATCTTTTCAATACCCGCCAGCGTGTCCTCCATTGTGGGTAAACCAAAGTGATGCCGCAGGATCGGGTACGGCGATTTCCAGCGGATGCGCTCGATCGCGGTCTGCGGAAATTGTTGACTTGATTCCCCCGCGATGTTCTGACCTTTGAGATAGCCGAGGACGGCCTCGACCGGTTCGCTGCCGTCGAAGACGCGCTCGAAGAACTGCAACGCCTTCGCCCGTTCGGCGACCGGCGGCGTGCCTCCAAAGGCAAAGCGGACTCCGCTCTCGCGCAGTTCATCCGCGGCTTCGGCGAATTCTCCCAGCAGGCGTTCGCCGGTCTCCGGCGTCAGGCGGTACGACACGCCGACCAGGTCCGCGTCCTCGCGCCGCGCGGCGGCCAGGACGTCTTCCGTCGCGACCGCCGGGCCGAGGAACACGGTCCGCCATCCGGCCGCTTCCGCCAAACGGAGGAAGTTCATCACTCCCGCCACATGCACGCACTCTCCCAACGCGGCCGCGACGACAGTTCTCCTGGCGTTCGTCATGGGGATTACCTCCTTTCGTTGGAGAGCGCCTGAAAAACCGTTTTGGCGCGTACTCTGCGCCCAAGTCTTCAGACACTTTCTTAAAGAATGGTTTGCTCTGTTCGTCTCCGTATTGAAAATGAAGATGTAGAGACAATCGCTACTTATGGCGGACGCACGCTGGAATTTCGTCGAGCCGCCATATATGGGACGAAAAAAATTGTAACATGAAAAAAAGCGACTCCGTTCGGAATCGCCAAAATTGGGAAAATTTTAAGTTTTACAGGGCGCTTTCCGTTTTGCGGCGCAGGCGGAACGCCTCTGTCAGAACCTGCCGCGCAGTTTGCCGGCGCGGGGCGTGGAATTCGCGGCCGGGGATTTTATTCCGACGAAGCCTGCTGGCTGACCTCGCATGGACGCGGGTCCGTCACCGTGACAGATTTGCCGTTGGGGAAGACGACCTCCGTCGAGTCCGCGCCGCGCTTCACGGTGAGGCCGCGGTAGCGGATCGTCATCGGCCACGGGAAGGGGTTCCGCCCTTCGAGCCGGACGCGCGTGGCGGAGAGGATCGTCACGCCCAGGGTTTGCAGGAAGAGTCCGAGCGGCGCGAGGCCGGTCAACGCGTGACGCTCGCCGAGCGGCGCGCCCGTCTGCGCGTGGTGGCGCTGGTGGAAGGCGCGCGTCTCTTTAAGGTTTTTCACGACCGCGGCCATGATGTGTTCCACGAGGCGCGCGGCCTCGACGCGGAATCCGTAGGCGAGCAATCCCTCGCCGACGAGGTGGTTGAAGGGCAGGTGAACGCTGGAGGAAACCGAGTCCGCCGCGGGGTCGGAGGGAGAGGCGAGGGCGGGGAGGCCGAACGGCCGGTCGAAGCGCGCAGCGTCCAGCAGGGCGCGTCCGATCATCGTCTGGGCGCGCTGCTGGTCGGGCAGTCCCGCCCAGAGCGGGAGGAGGAGCGTCTGGTCCTGCGCGGTCAGGTCCACAGATTTGACGACGACTTTGTCTTTTGCTGTGAGGCCGAGGACTTCCACGCGGCCGAGGCGGGTGAAGACAGTTCGGCTGGCCGCGACCAGGCCGCCGCTTCGCCATTGGAACGCTTCGGGCGCGATGATCTCGACGGGTGGCTTGGTGGCGAACTCGGCGAGCCGGGCGGCAGGACGTTTGGCCGCGGGGTTGTCAGTCTGCGCTTCGATCAGCAGGCGGACGGGCTGCTCGAAGACGGCCTTCGGCTTGAGCGGTTTTCCGCCCGGGCCGCTGGCGATGACCGCGCCTGCCGGGCTGAGATGGGTGGCGAGGTCGCGGTAACGGTAGAGGGCGGCGCGTTCGTCCCAGCCCGCGGCGACGATTTCGTCAAGCCGCTCGGCCTGACGTTTGACCAGCGCGACTTCGTGGACGCGCCCGAGTCTTTCAGCCATCAGAATGAGACAGGCGGCTTCGCGCGCCAGCATGGAGTAGAGGCCGGGGTTTTCCACCGTGTTGATGTCCACGCCCTGCGAGGCGGGATTCCAAATGTCGAAGAGGGGATTCTCGTCCCAGCCCGTTTGGAGGAGGTGGTCCCATTCGGGCAGACCGTCGCGGTCGCGGTCGTGCGCGGGCGAGAACCAGTTCCAGAAGAATTTCAGCAGGGGCGGAAAGACTTCGGCGAGGAAGGCCTCGTCGTTCGTGGACTGGCCGACCTGCCACGCCAGCGAGGCGAGCAGCGGCGCGGACAGCATCTTCGCGCGCTGACCTGCGAGGCCGGGGCGCGCGTCAACGAAGCCGTCTTCGGCCTGCGTGGAGAGGAAGTTGCGGAGCAGGCCTTTCGCGAACTGCGGCGCGCCGGGCAGGAGACTGGCGAGGTAGTACGCCTCGAGCGGACTCTGTCCCGACCAGCCGAGGGGATAGTCGCTCCCGTCGCCTTTGGGCGAGAAGCCGCGATCGGGCGCGCGGGCGAGGACGAAAGACGGGCAGGGGAGCGTCTCTCCGGCCGGGAGGAAGGAACGCAGCGCGGCGGTCTGCGCGAGGGCAAAGGCCGCGTCCCAATCGGGGTTGCCGGTTTCGATGTCCACCATCTGCGAGTCGGCGGTCATTTCGATGCGGGCGGTTTCGGCCTCCCAATGACGCGCCACAGTTTTGCGCGCCAGTTCGAAGGACGGCCCGGAGGCGGTCAACGCGGCCAGCGCCCAGGAGACCTGGCGCGGGGCGGAGGGCTTGAGGTCGAGTTCCACCGTCAGCGCGGGATAGGGCGCGGAGATGGCGGCCGGTCCGCCCGTCATGTAGAGAAGCGGGGCGAGTCCGCCCGTCGTCCCGGTGATGACGTGCACCATCTGCGATTGCGCGGCGAAGAAGGCTTGTCCGTCGAGCGGGGCGAGGACAGCGCACAGTTCGAGGTTGACTTTGCGCGGTTTCGCGCCGCGCTGGACGAGGGTGTAGCGTCCCGCGACGACCTGCGAGCCAGCCGCCCAAAACTCGGCGGTCACGTCGAGATCGGTCAGCGGGGAGAATTCGAGTTCGAGGAAGTTGGGACGAAATTTTTTCAGGCGCGGCGCGCGGGGAAATTGCGCCGGGTCGGCCGCGGCGACGCGGCCCTCGCGGAAGCGGGGGAAGACGCGCATCGAGCGGGCGCGCAGGCCGAAGGTGGTGTGCAGCGAGAGGGCGCGCGGCTCGCCCGAAGCGAAGTCGAGTTCCCAAACGTGGTCGTTGAGATAGTCCGCGCCGCCGAAGCGAAAGTCCGCCGCGAGGGTTAGATGGAGTGGGTCGCCGAGGGCGAGGTTCCAGTCGCGCATGGGTGTATTTTAGCAGATATAATTTGGTCTGATGGTCGAATGGTCGTGTGGTCCGATAGTCGCGTGGTCGAATGGGCGCGTGGTCGAATGGTCGGATGGTCACGTGGTCGAATTATCAGACTACCCGACTATCAGACTACTCGACTACCCGACTACCCGACTACTCGACTACTCGACTACCAAACCAGGAGACTCACATGCCAGGACTTTACTTTGAAGAATTTTCCGTCGGACAGAAGATCGCCAGCGTCGGGCGCACCGTGACCGAGGGCGATATTATGACCTTCGCCGGGCTGACGGGCGACTACAACCAGATTCACACCGACGCGGCCTTCGCGGCCGGCACACAGTTCGGCCAGCGCATCGCGCACGGGCTGCTGGGACTGTCCATCGCGGTCGGCCTGCTCATGCGGACGGGCGCGCTGGAAGGGACCGTCCTCGCCTTCCGCGAGATCGTCGAATGGAAATTCGTCAGACCCGTTTTCATCGGCGACACGCTCCGCGTCGAGATGGAAGTCAAAGAATTGAAAGCCATGCCGCGCATCGGCGGCGGACAGGCGCTCGTCGCGCTGGATGTGAAGAACCAGAAAGACGAAACGCTCATGCGTGGAACTCTGACCGTCCTGGTGGCGTCTAAACCGCAATGAAAACCTTACTGATCGGTAGACGGAAATTCCCATGACTGAAGACGACCGCGAACGCGAACGAATCCGCAGACTGCTGAACTCCGAAGAAGAGACCCGCGACGACATCACGCCGCATCATGTTACGGGACAGCGGCCGCGCGTCTACGAGGGACCGCTTCCCCGCCCGCGCCTCGACGCCGACAACATGCCCCTCCCTCGCCGCGTGGAGGAGACCGACCCGGATGGGACGCGCGTCACCCTGGCCGCGTACCAGCCCGTCCCTCCTCCGCCTCCGTCCGCGCCTCCGCCTGCGTCCACGCCGAACGCCGCGCGCTGGACGGAGGCCGATCGGCAGCCTCCGTCGCGTCCGCCTTTCGATACGCGCCGCGCGCTGGGATGCGCCGCCTACGGTTTGATCGGCGGTTTGTTCGCGGCGGCGCTGCTCGCGCTGCTCGCGGTCACCATCGCCGTCCTCAGTTACTACTCCATCGCGCGCACGCTTCCCAGCGTGGCGGACTTGCAGTCGCGCGCTTCGCAGTTCGAGACCACGCGCATCCTGGACCGCAACGGCGCCGTCCTTTACGAGATCCTCGATCCCAGCGCGGGACGCCGCACCTACGTCCCGCTCAGCAAAATTTCCCCGGCCGTCGTCGCGGCCACCATCGCCGTCGAAGACAAGGACTTCTACGAGCATCCGGGCTTCGACCCGTGGGCCATTGCCCGCGCCCTGTGGGACAACTACCGCACCGGCGGGGAGGGAGGCGGCGCGTCCACCATCACGCAGCAATTGGCGCGGGCGCTGCTGCTCTCGCCCGAAGAGCGCGCCCAGCGGACGGTCAAGCGCAAAGCGCGCGAGATCGTCCTCGCGGCGGAGATCACGCGGCGTTATACCAAAGACCAGATCCTCGAACTCTACCTGAACGAAATCTATTACGGCAACCTCGCCTACGGAATCGAAGCCGCGGCCGAGACGTACTTCCACACCACCGCAGACAAGTTGACCCTCGCCCAGGCCAGCTTCCTCGCGGGGCTTCCGCAATCGCCCGCAGTCTACGACATTTACGCCAACCGCGACGCCGCCTTGAAGCGGCACGAGCAGGCGCTGGTGTTGATATTCATCCTCAGCCAGGACAGGAACTGCATCAAGGTCAGCAACAGCGCGCAGCGCGTCTGCATGGACGCGCCGGCCGCCACCGGCGCCGCGGAAGAGATCCGCAATTATCAATTCCCGCCGCTCAACTTCGACATGCGGTACCCGCACTGGGTGAACTATGTGCGCGGCATCCTCGAAAGCAAATACGACGCGCAGACCATCTACCGCTCGGGCTTCACCGTCACCACCACGCTCGACCCCCAATTGCAGGACGAGGCCCAGCGCATCGTCTCCGAGCAGGTCGCCGCGCTCGCCGCCAACAACGCCCGCAACGGCGCGCTGGTCGCCGTCCGCCCCGCCACCGGGGAGATCCTCGCCATGGTCGGCTCGGCGGATTTCAACAACGTCGAGATCAGCGGACAGATCAACATGGCCGTCAGCGCCACGCGCCAGCCTGGCTCGTCCATCAAACCCATCACCTACGTCGCCGCGTTCGAAAAGGGCTGGACGCCCTCCACGTTGATCTGGGACGTGCCGAGCGAGTTCCCGCCCTCGGGACTCGCGGCCGACTCGCGTCCGCCGTACATCCCCTCGAACTACGACGGCAAATTCCACGGCCCGGTCACCGCCCGCGTGGCGCTGGCGAACTCGTTCAACGTCCCGGCGGTCAAAACCCTGCAATTCGTCGGCGTGTACGACGACCCGGCCACCCCGGAGAAGGATGGGATGATCGCCATGGCCGAACGGCTGGGCATCGCCTCGTTGACCGCGCCCGACTACGGTCTCGCGTTGACGCTCGGCGGCGGCGAAGTCAGCCTGCTCGAGATGACGTCCGCGTTCTCGGTCTTCGCGAACGAGGGACGGAAATCCCCGCCCGTCGCCATCCTGAAGATCACCGACCTCAACGGCAAAGTGGTTGACGAATACAAACCCGTCGTGGGCGAGCAGGTTATCCGCCCCGAACACGCCTTCCTGATCTCGTCCATCCTTTCGGACAACGAGGCGCGCTCGTGGATGTTCGGTTACAACTCGGTATTGAACCTGCCCTTCCCCGCGGCCGCCAAGACCGGCACCAGCGGGACCCCGCGCGGGGACGCGGCGCAGCTGGTCTTCGACAACTGGACGCTCGGCTACACTCCCGACCTCGTGACCGGCGTCTGGGTCGGAAACGCGGACTACAGCCCGATGATCAACACCACCGGCTCCACCGGCGCGGCGCCGATTTGGAGTCAGTTCATGCAATATGCCGCGCCCATCGTCAGCGGAGGCAACCTGCGCGGCTTCATCCCGCCGCCCGGCATCGTGACGGAGACGGTCTGCGCCACTTCGGGGACTCGGCCCTCGCAGTGGTGCCGCGGCGGACAGCGGCAGGAATACTTCGCGGCCGACCAGCCTCCGCTGCCCGCGGGCAAGGACCTGTTCCGCAAGATCAAGATCGACTCATGGTCCGGCCTCGAGGCCTCGGCGGCCTGCGGCGACGAATTCGCCGAGGAGGTTCTGGCGTTCCAGGTGAGCGATCCGTGGGGACGCAGGTGGCTGCAAAGTCCCGATGGGAGGAACTGGCTCTCCGCCCACGATCTCCCGGCTGGCGAACCGGTCTTCGCGCCCGACCGCGAATGCACCGCCGACGACCCGCATCCGATTTTGGAATTTGGCAATCTTAAGGACGGCCAGGTCGTGACCAATTCGCTCGTGGAAGTGCGCGGCGTCGCGGACGCCACCGGCGGATTCCGCGGCTGGGCGCTGGACTACGCCCACAGCGACGACCCCGACAATTGGTTCCTGGTTGCCGAGGGACGCCAGCCTGTGCGCGGCGGGCTGCTGGCTTTGCTCGACCTGAGCATGGCGCAAAACGGCATCATCGGATTGCGCCTGCGGATCGAAGGCCCGAACGGCGCGGCCGCGGAAAAAATCATCCTGCTGAACCTGCAACTGCCGAATCCGCCGACGGAGATTCCGCCCACAGACACGCCCATCCCGCCGACAGATACCCCGCCGCCGACTCCCGTCCCGCCGACTTCGACGCCCGTCGAGCCGCCGACCGAGACCCCGATCCCGCCTCCCACCGCGACCGAGACTCCCACCCTTCCGCCGCCGTAACATTTTTCGGTACACGGATGGCGCGAAAGGAACGGACTTTCACGGATTTTTAAATTCCTCCGTGTGAGTCCGTCAAATCCGCGTACAGATTTTGGAGCAGCCATGCGCATCGAAGACTTGAACTGGATGGACGTTGAAAAATATCTCGAACAGGACGACCGCCTCATCCTCGTCCTCGGCGCGTGCGAACAACACGCCCATCTCAGCCTGTTGACCGACATCAAGATCCCCCTCGCGCTCGCGGACGCCGCCTCGCGGCAGACGGGAGTCCTCGTCGCGCCGCCGCTGAACTTCGGCGTCTCGCCCTATTTTCTGAAATATCCCGGGACGATGAGCCTGCGCGTCTCCACGTTCATCGCCGCGGTCGAAGACCTCGTCCGCTCCGCGCATGGACAGGGCTTCCGCCGCATTCTCGTCCTGAACGGTCATGGCGGGAACAGCCCGGCGCGCAATCACCTGTACGAGGTCAACAACAGCCTGCCCGACTTGAAACTCAATTGGTACGACTGGTGGACTTCCCATTCGACGGAGGCGGTCGCCGTCAAACACGGTCTCAAACCGTCGCACGCCAACTGGCTGGAGGCTTTCCCGTTCACCATCGTGGGCGACCTGCCAGAAGAGGACAAAGTCCCGCCGTCTGTGCCGCGCGCCGTCATGGACGCGTCCACCGCCCGCCAGGTGTACGGAGACGGGTCATTCGGCGGGAAATACCGCGCCAGCGACGAGGTCATGCACGAACTGTTCAATGCCGCGTTGGAGGACGTTCTGCGATTGCTGAAATTTGAAGGCGGCGGATAGATCTGCAAATTGACGGCGGTCTAAAATAAGCGGCGATCTTCAACGCGAATTTTGCAGATTGCGTGTTAATATTCGCAACAGCGAGGTCCTGATGAAAATCGTCCTGTCTCTGTGCTTTGTCATTCTGCT
>DKTP01000121.1:14778-19083 GCA_002473085.1 Anaerolineales bacterium UBA7227 | reverse complement strand
CCCGATTTCGCGGCAGGGACGGGGGCCGGCCCGCAGAAGACAGGCTGATCCTGCCACTGCAGCCCATACTCGTTGACTGGCACGTCCTTCGAGGTGAAGACCGCCGTCACGCCCGCGAGCGCCTCCGCCTTGCGGACGTCGAGCGCGGTCACGCGCGCGTGGGCGCGTTCCGCGAACAACATTTTCATGTGCAACATGCCCGGCATGGACAGGTCGCCGGAGTATTGCGCCGCCCCCGTCGCTTTGCCGCGCGCGTCCACGCGCGGGGAAGATTGACCGATGGATTTTGTAGTCATGGTTTACCGTTTGTATTTTCTGACTTTGACGTTGGCCGGCGGCGCGTCGAATTGCGAATAACGCGACGGCCCGGCCAGCCGATAGACGAACGCGTATGCCAGGGCGATGACGCCCATGAGCAGGATGACCAGCGTGAAGGCGATGAGCAGGATGGCGTAGAGATTTTCCAGGCTTTGGATCCAATTCAGGATCGGGACCAGGCCGGGAACGCGGAACAGAAGCGCGGGCATGAGCGGCCGTCCCAGCAGGCCGGGAGGCAGGGCGATGCCCAGGCCGGGCGCCATCTCGACCAGGATCGTACTGAGTCCCAGCGACATGGCCGGCACGATCAGCAGGATCAAACAGCCGATGCCCCGCCAGATGGGATGAGGCTCCTTGCGGCGGATCGGCTTCACCTTGCGTTCGGCGGTCTGATATTTCGGCATGGATCACCTCCTGCTGGCAGCCTCGACCGCCTCGATGATTTTATAGTAGCCCGTGCAGCGGCACAGGTTTCCCGTCAATGCCTGCTCGATCTCGTTATGCGTCGGCTGCGGACGTTCCTCCAGCAATTTTGCGGCCGACATCAAAAAGCCCGGCGTGCAATAACCGCACTGCACCGCGCCGCTCTGGATGAAGGCTTCCTGTACGGGATGGAGCCGCTCCCCGTCGGCGAGCCCCTCCACGGTGACGATCTCCGCGCCATGCGCGCGCGGCGCCGGGACGAGACACGCCATCACCGCCTTCCCGTCCAAGAACACGGTGCAGGCGCCGCATTCGCCCTCGGCGCAGCCTTCCTTCGTCCCGATCAACATGCCTTCGTCTCGCAGCAGGCGCAGCAGGTTTTTCTCATGTCCGCGCTCGAAGACCATTTTCTTTCCGTTGACGGTCGTTTCGATTGGCGCGGGAGACTGCCACTCCGCGGCCCGTTTTTCGCCCGCCGCGTTTCCAGTCAACGCGACGGGGTCTTCGGGCATCCCGACGAGTTCAGAGCCGTCGCGGATCGAGCGCAGTCCGCGCAGCACGCTGACGCGCGTCAACTCGCGGCGGTACGCGGCCGAAGCGCGGATGTCGTCAATCGGACGGCTGGCCTCCATCGCGAGACGCGCCGCCTCGGCGATGACCTCGTCCGTGAGTTTTTTACCCGCCAGATAGGATTCTGCTTCGCGCGCGTGGATGATGGTGGGCGCGACCGCCCCGAGCGTGATCGCCGCCGACGAGACCGCGCCCGCCTGAACGTCGAGGACGACCGCCGCGTTGACGAGGGAGATCGCCTGGGCGCGGCGCAGCGCCATCTTGATGAACGTCCCGCGCTGGGTTTCGCGCAGCGCGGGGAAGGAGATGTCCACGAGCAGTTCGTCGGGCTGCATCACGGTCTTGCGGACGCCTGTGTAGAATTCCGCCAGCGGGACCGTCCGCTCGCCGCGCGTCGAGACGAGGGTCACGGACGCGCCGAGCGCCATGAGCGGGGTGATGGTGTCGTTGGCGGGCGAGGCGGTGATGAGGTTGCCCGCCACGGTGGCGCGGTTGCGAATCTGCGGCGCGCCGACTTCCCACGAGGCGCGCGCCAGCGGGTAGGCGCGCGCGCGGAGGAGCGCGGACGCGGCCGCGTCGTTGTGCGTCACGAGCGGGCCGAGGTGGATGCGGTTGTCTTCGTCGAGGCTGATGCGGTCGAAACCGGGGATGCGGCTGACGTCAATGAGCGTGTCCACGCCTTTGCGAACGCCGCGTTCGAGTTCGAGCATCAGGTCGGTGGCGCCTGCCACGATTCGGGCGCGTGTCCCTTTTTCTGTGAGCAGGCGAATGGCTTGGTCGGTGGATGATACGGTGTAATATTCGCGCCACATTGTTTTGTTCCCTTTCTCACTTATTCTAACACGACAACGAGAGAGGGCGCGCAGGGCGGCTTAAAAAATTATCCCCGGAACGCGGCTTGGCGTCCCGGGGCGTTTTGAAATTTTTTGGCCTGGCGGAGGTCAACTCGTGAAGACTTCGTCGCGCTGCTCGAAGGTGGTCACGGCCTGGCGCGCCAGCGTGGTCAGGTTGCGGATGGCGGCGGGCAGGGCTTCCTCGTCCGCGAGGCTGGCTTCCACGTTGTCGAGGGCGCGGCCCGTCTGGTCCGCGAGGTCGAAGAAGGCGTTGTCGAAGGCGTAGAGTTTCGCCAGTTCGGCCTCGTTGATCTTGACGGCGTCGAAGAGTCCCGACGCGCCGTAGGAGGCCTTGCTGATCTTGTCAATGAAGGTGCGGATCTTGATGACGGCCTTCTCCATGTCGTCCACGTAGGAGAGCATGCCGCTGCTGACGAGTTCGGCTTGCAGGGCGGAGGCGCGGCTGTAAAGTTCCTCGAAACGCCGGGCGACGGTCTCGCGCAGGAGTTTATCGGCCGCGCGGCGGTTCTGGCGTTCGATGTACCCGCCGAAGCCGGGGATTTTGGACGCCAGGTTTTTGAACGCGTCCTGACTGTTGGTCACTTTCTCGAATAGATCGCTCATGTGTGAGTCTCCTTGATTGCATGTACGGAAAAAGACGCTTTGCGTTGCGCGGTTTTCATTCATTATAGCCTGACTTCGGAGTTATAATCAAGAAACAAAATATTACAGCCCGACGGGCATCCTCGGGCAAGGAGAATTGTGATGACCACTGACATTGCTGCCCTTTTGGGCGACAAGGCCGAATCGCTGCTGGGATTCAATTCGCCGAAGATCTCCAAAGACCGCCTCCAGCTGGCGGGACCTGACTTTGTGGACCGCGTTTTCGCGCAGTCGGACCGCAACAACCGCGTCCTCGGCAACCTGACATGGATGTACGGCCACGGCCGCCTCGGCGGGACGGGCTACATGTCCATCCTGCCGGTGGACCAGGGCATCGAACATTCGGGCGGCGCGTCGTTCGCGAAGAACCCCGATTACTTCGATCCCGAAAAGATCATCGAACTCGCCATCGAGGGCGGCTGCAACGCGGTCGCTTCGACTTTCGGCGTGCTGGGGATGATGTCGCGCAAGTACGCGCACAAGATCCCCTTCCTCGTCAAGATCAACCACAACGAACTGCTGACCTATCCGAACAGTTTCGAGCAGATCCTGTTCGGGACGGTGGAGCAGGCCTACGACATGGGCGCGGCCGCGGTCGGCGCGACCGTCTACTTCGGCTCGGAAGACTCGCACCGCGAACTCATCGAGATCGCGCAAGCCTTCGCCCTCGCCCACGAACTGGGCATGGCGACCGTCCTCTGGTGCTACCTTCGCAACCCCGCCTTCAAAAAGGACAAGGATTACCACGTCTCCGCGGATTTGACGGGACAGGCGAATCACATCGGCGTCACCATCGAGGCCGACATCGTCAAACAGAAACTGGCCGAGAACAACGGCGGTTTCATCGCCCTGAATACGGGCGGCAGTTCCTACGGCAAACTGGACAAACGCATCTACAGCGAGTTGACCAGCGACCATCCCATTGACCTGTGCCGCTACCAAGCGATCAACTGCTACGCGGGCCGCGTCGGGATGATCAACAGCGGCGGCGCGTCGGGCGAGAACGATTTCGCCGATGCCGCCGTGACGGCGGTCGTTAACAAGCGCGCCGGCGGGCACGGTCTCATCTCCGGTCGCAAGGCCTTCCAGCGCCCGATGGCCGAAGGCGTAAAACTGCTGAACACCATCCAGGACGTGTACCTGGACAAAAGCATCACGGTGGCGTAAGTGCCTCGGTCCGACCAGGGCGTCACCCGCGAACGTTACATGCTGATTCCCCGCGTGCTGATCTTTTTACGGCGCGGGGAATCGGTTTTGCTCATCAAAGGCGCGCCGACCAAACGTCTCTGGGCGAACAAATACAACGGGATCGGCGGACACGTCGAACGCGGCGAGGACGTCCTGGCCGCGGCGCGGCGCGAACTGGACGAGGAGACCGGTCTCCGCGCGGACCTTTGGCTGGCCGGCACGGTGACGGTGGACGCCAGCCCCGACATCGGCGTGGGGCTGTACGTCTTCACCGGGCAAATCGAAGAGTCGGGGCGGACCGATCCGTTGG
>DKTP01000121.1:0-14640 GCA_002473085.1 Anaerolineales bacterium UBA7227 | reverse complement strand
ACCGATCCGTTGGGGCGGACTGATCCGTTGGGGCGGACCTACGTGTCCGCCCAACTCCGTCCCAGCGCGGAGGGGACGCTGGAGTGGCTGCCGCTGTCCGAACTGGCGAGCCGGCCTCTCGTCGAGGATGTGGCGGCGCTGCTCGACCGCGTCCTGCGGATGAAGGCGGGCGATCCGCCCTTTGCCGCGCGTTCGTTCTATGACGACGACGAAAAATTGAAAGTGGTCTTCGCCTGAGCGCGTCGCCCGGACGGGGTGAACGGCCTGATATAATCCGACAGAGAGGAATTTTTATGTACACTCCCGGCCCCGAAGACAAAGTCACCCTGGTGATGGCGTACACGCAGAACGGTTTGATCCGCGGCGAGGTCGTGACGATGAAGACCATGCGCATCAACAACTGGCTTCGTACCGACAGCGCGCCCGATTACTTCCATTTTTACAACCTGCAATGGCTTCAGATGACGGCCGGCGGGATCAAGTCTGCCGCCTACCAGGAACTGATCCTGCCCGTTTCCCAGGCGATCGGTTTTCACGCCGCGCCCCCCTCGCAGGAGCCGCTGGATTACGACGAGCGCGAAGACCGGCGCGTCAACAAACCCGTGACCATTCACATGGGCTTGTTCACCGTGAACGGATATTTCCGCGCCGCCTCCCAAAGCGACCTGCTCACCACGCTTTCGGTTTCGCATTCGGCCTGGATGTCCATTTACGACGCCTCCGTCAGTTCGCCGTATATTCCGCAAATGCCGCCGATCCAGGTATCCATGATGCTGGCGCGCTCGGAGCAGATCGGGTTTATTTTGCAGGATTGAGATTTGACGTTTTTTCAGTGAAGCATCCGCGCTTTTCGAGATGGATCTTCAACTACTTTTTTAGGAGACCCCATGACCACCATTGACCTTACCATCGAAAAAGACCGCCGCGCCCGCGCGGTCCAACGCGCCCGCGAGCGCAACATCATCATTCCCACCTACGCCCAGATGAAAGACCCGACGAAGATCCCGGGCAAGATCAAGGATGAATTAAAGGGCATCGGACTTTGGGACATTCACCCGCGCAACCTCTTCCGCATCACCTGGAAGAACCAGCCCGTCGCCTCGGGCGGGACCTTCGGCGGGGCCAACTTCATCGAACTGCCCTCCTCGCTGACGGGCGTCCGCGCCCGCATCGTGGCGCTGGTGGGGAAGTGGTTCCCGACGGGTTCGCACAAGGTCGGGGCGGCGTTTTCCTGTCTCGTGCCGCGGCTCGTCACGGGTCAGTTCGACCCGACCACGCAGAAGGCGGTCTGGCCCTCGACGGGAAATTACTGCCGCGGCGGCGCGTACGACTCCGCTCTGCTGGCCTGCGATTCCATCGCCATCCTGCCCGAAGGGATGTCGCGGGAGCGCTTCGAGTGGCTGTCCAACGTCGCGGGCGAGACGATCAAGACGCCCGGCTCCGAATCGAACGTCAAGGAGATCTTCGACAAGTGCTGGGAACTCCGCAATTCGGGACAGGACCTGATGATCTTCAACCAGTTTGACGAGTTCGGCAATTACCTGTGGCACTACGAAGTGACCGGCCACGCGATGGAGGAGGTCTTGAAGCGGGTGATGGGACCGAACGACCGCTACCGCGGCATGGTCTCCGCGACCGGCTCAGCCGGGACGATCGCCAGCGGCGACTACCTGAAGCAGCTCTTCCCGGAAAGCAAGATCGTAGCCAGCGAAGCCCTGCAATGTCCGACCCTGCTCGAAAACGGGTTCGGCGCGCACCGCATCGAGGGGATCGGCGATAAACACGTCCCGTGGGTGCATAACGTGAAGAACACCGACCTCGTGGCCGCGGTGGACGATAACGCCGTGGTCAACCTCTCGCGTCTCTTCACCGAGGAGGCGGGACGCGCCTACCTCGTCGAGCGCGGCGTCCCGGAAGACGTTGTGGCGCGGCTCGACCTGTTCGGTTTCTCTGGCATCTCGAACATGCTGACGGCCGTCAAGATGGCGAAGTATTACGAGATGGACGAGAACGACATCGTGCTGACCCTCCTGACCGATTCGATGGAACTGTACCACTCCCGCGTCGCCGAGATGCGCGACGAGATGGGCGAATACACCGACAGCAACGCGGCCGCCGATTACGCCCGCTGGATCCTGGGCGAATCCACCGATAAACTGCTCGAACTGCGTTACACCGACCGGCGCCGCGTCCACAATTTGAAGTACTACACCTGGGTCGAACAGCAGGGCAAGACCTACGAGGAGATCCAGCAGCAGTGGTATCAGCCGAATTACTGGACCGACGTCCAAAAGCAGGCGGACGAGATCGACGAGTTGATCGTCGCGTTCAACGAGGATGTCGGATTGTTGAAATAGGAAAGCGAAACCCCGTCTTCATACAGGAGACGGGGTTTTTTTCGTATTGCCCCGCGCTGAAACCGTCAAGCGCCGCCCGGGCCGCCGGCGTTAATCTGCCGTAACTTTATTCCGCCCGTCGTTTTTGCTTTTATACATCAGCGCGTCGCTCCGCTTGATGGCGGAGGCCAGCGTCTCGTTTGCCGCGGCAAAGGTCGCGCTGGTCGAGATCGTCGTCGAAATCCTCCGGTTGTCCGCCATGATGAAACTGCGTTCCACAAAAATGTTGATCCGCTCCGCGATGGCGCGCAGGTCTTCGCGGCTGATGTTTGGCAGCAGGATCAGAAACTCGTCCCCGCCCCATCGGAAGAACAGGTCCGATTGGCGCAAGGCGCTGATCGCCGACTTGCTGATCATGACCAGCGTCTTGTCGCCGATGGTGTGACCGTGTTGATCGTTGATTTCCTTGAAAAAGTCCACGTCGAAGAAGATCATCCCCAAAACGTCCCGTTTGTCGGCGTGGTTTTCGAACATGATCTCCGCCAGGCGGCGGTTTCCGATTCCCAGCAGCGGGTCTCGGAACGCGTCGTTCTTGAGCCGCTCGATCTCCTTCAACATATCCAGGTTCTTCGAATTTTCCGAAAAAGTCTCGACCGCGCCGATGATCTCCCCCGTTTCGTCCACTAGCGGCGCCACCCGCACGTGGACGGATACGCGGTGTCCCTGCTTGTGATGCAGGAACACAAAGGCTTCCCGTTTCTCGCCGTCCTGCAAGGTGAGTTGCAGCGGACAGCCGTTCTCGCACAATTCCCGCCCAGTGACGTCCATGTGTCGAAGGATATTATTGGCGCAGGAATGTCCGATGATTTCAGGTTTTTGGTATCCCGTTATTTTCTCGGCAGTCGTGTTCCAGTAGGTGATATTTCTATCCTTGTCCACGTAATACACCCCGTCGGACAGATTGTCCAGCAGGATTTTCGATAAGTCGTCGTTCATGGTTGTATCCAGACGGACGCGCCCGCAATCGGCGCGACCTGCCTTAAACCTCCGCTTTCATGGGATTGGAAAGAGTCTTGTCGGTTTTCAACTTTTTTCGCTCCTTATTGTATATCACAAACGGCGGCGCGGACGCCCTGCGGCTCGCCCTGAACTTTGGGACGGGCGCGACTGTACACGACCTGGAATTGATCGTCGAGCGTGGACAATGCTTGGGAGCAGGAAAAAACTTGAAGCGAGGAAAATGCTCGAAAATGCCGCACGCGCGAAGCGCAGTCCCACACGTCAGGTGCACCCCAGAAGATAGCGGGGCCATCATTTTGAACCAGAGAAACCGCCGCGCAATCATGCTCACAGTATACTCAGAATCGGCAAGCACGCAAGCCGTACAGAGCAATGGAGACGCGCAAAAGCGCCGTCCCGTTAACTACCTTGGTCATCGGTCACAATGATTTATCCACTGGTGGCGTGCCAAGGCATGACCCCGATCGGAACGCTATTTCACCCCAGGTGACCGAGCCTGCCCACAGCCAAATATGGAAATTCATCGGCATCGCAATCAAAATAGGCTCGATGTCTTTTTGATGGTTAACTTGCTAACGCTTTTTCCTTGCAAACGGCCTGATTCTGTTTCTCGGAATGCTTTGTTGGGCGTTTTTTGACGTGCAAGAGACACCGCTTGATAATTGCCGTTAATCGTTGATTGTATGTACCCATCCAGTGCCGTTACAAGTAGGACAAGGGTTTGTACTCAATCCTAAAGAACCCTTACCTTTACAATATTGACATTGATGATGAGGTTGTAAAACAAGAACACTCCCTTTACCGCCACATGCCCTGCACGGATTTGTTGCTAACCACCCTTCTTGTCCTTTGCCTTTGCACAGCGCACAGGTTTGAGGAGCATACTTTGCGCCTTTTTGATTTTCTGCGGAATGATTCACTTCGATTTTATCCGCATTGTATTGAGTATTTACTTTTTGTCCACGCTGGTCAAAATTAGCCATTGGAATATTCTCCTTTATTCGTCAAGTATATGAACCCATCCAGTGCCATTACAGGTTGGGCAGGAACCTTGCATATCCCATAAAAAACCTTTCCCGTTGCAATACGGACATTTTTGAGCAGGTTCCAAGACAAGGAGAGTTCCTTTACCGCCACATGCCTTACAGGGTTCTGACGCGAACCATCCTTCTTTCCCGTTGCCTTTACATAGCGCACAAGTTTGGCGAGAATACTTTGAGCCTTTTTTATTTTCTACGGAATGATTTACTTCAATCTTATCCGCGTTGTATTGGGTATTTACCTTTTGTCCACGCTGGTCAAAATTTGCCATTAGAAAATTCTCCTTATTACTTCGACGGCTTGAGCGAATCCAGACACTAAACCAACAGCAGAAGCCATGCTTTCTATTATTTCTTTCGCACCGTTTATATTTTCAAGAATGGCTTGCTTATCTGGTTTAGGTTTTTCCATTTGAACGATGGCTTTTTTAACTTTGGCTTCAACATCAATTCCACCTTCTGAATTTATGTTTCCAGCCTGAACCGCTTGATTTACTTCATCAAGCAATTTACGCAATTCAATAACTACATCCGTACTTGTTGTTGCCGCACTAAAATTGATATTCCCAGAAGCGTTGTATTGGGTATTTACTTTTTGTCCACGTTGGTCAAATGTAGCCATTATTTGAACTCCTTTTTATGTTTGCAAGAGAACGCCCAACGGTTAAGGATTGATCCAGCGGGGAGCGAAAATTGAAGGGAAAGGGACAAGATTTCCGCTGGAGAACCATTGCGCCAAATATACAACCAGCCCTGCGATTTGACAATCCTTTTGCCGCACAGAATCTCGGCGTTGGAAATTTCCCGCCCCTAAAACAGTAACGGATTAGCAATCGCCAGCGCTTGCACCGACGCTTCGACATAGGTATACTCGGGCAATGCAACCCGAAAAAATCGGCCACTACGAGATCAAATCCGAGCTGGGACGCGGGGGAATGGCGACCGTCTACCGCGCCTACGACCCGCGCTTCGAGCGCGAGGTGGCGGTCAAAGTCCTGCCGCCCGAATTGCTCCACTCCGACCAGAACTTCCGCCTGCGTTTCGAGCGCGAAGCCAAGATCATCGCCAAATTGGAGCATCCCTCCATCGTCCCCGTTTATGACGTGGGCGAAGAGAACAACCAGCCCTACTTCGTGATGCGTTACATGAACGGGGGCTCGCTGACCGAACGCATCAAAAAAAGCGTCTATTCCGTGGACGACGCCGCGCGCCTGCTCGAACAGATCGCGCCGGGGCTGGACGAAGCCCACAGCAAAGGCATCATCCACCGCGACCTCAAACCCAGCAACATCCTCTTTGCCGCCAAAGAAATTCCCTGCATCTCCGACTTCGGAATCGCCAAACTGACCCAGCACGAAGGCGAGACCATGACCACGGGCAGCGCCATCATCGGCACGCCCGCCTACATGAGTCCCGAACAGGCCGCCGGCAACGCGGTGGACGGCCGCACCGACATCTACGCCCTCGGCATCATCCTCTACGAAATGCTCACGGGACGCCAGCCCTACCAATCCGAAACCCCCATGGGCCTGGCGCTCAAACACATCACCGAGCCGGTCCCCAACATCCTGGAAGCGCGCCCCGACCTGCCCGCCTGGGTCGGCGAGATCATCGCCGTTTCGATGGCGAAAACCCCCGCCGACCGCTACCAGTCCGCGCAGGAAATGGTGGACGCGATCAAAGCCCATCTCGACACCGAGACCGCGGCGCGCATTACCCGCGGGCTGCCGGCGCGCGTCCGCAAACCCTCTCCCACCGCCCGCACCGCCGTGATGAAAAAGAGCCGCTTCAAGCCCGCCGTCTGGATCGCCGCGCTGGCCGCGCTGGGACTGGTCGTCGTTTTGGCCGCCGGCGGATTGCTCGCCTCGGGCTGGCTGCACATTGACTGGACTTCGGCCTCCCCGGAGGCCCCGCCCTCCTCCCTTCCCTATCCGACGGCCCTGCCCTCCCCGACCGTTTCCGTCCCGACGACGAAGCCTTCCGCGACCGAGACCGCGTCCCTGGTTTCGACGCCCTCTCCCGCGCCGACGGTTCCTCTCCCCGAGCCAGGAATCCCCGTCCTCGGCGGCGCGGACAGAATCGCCCTCGTCCACCGCAACGACATCTGGATCATGAACGTGGACGGGAGCGATCCCAAACGCCTCACCACCGACGGCGCGCCCAAGTTCAACCTGGAATGGCTGGACCGGGAGACGCTCCTCTATATTTCGGGAAAGACCCTGAAAACGGTAAACATCGAAACCCTGCGAGAAGATAACATCGCCAGTTTTCTTTCCTCGCAGTATTTCGAATCCTTCCACGTTTCCCCCGATAAAAAACAGGCCGCCATCAGCCTCGACCGCGAACTCTTTGTCGTCCCCTTCGACGTCGAAAAACTACGCGGCGTGCGCGGCCACACCGACCTGCTGGGCTTGAACGGCTGTCTCTTTTACGACGATTTTGCCGTCAAGGACGCGCGCTGGTCCCGCGACGGCGCGCGACTGGCGCTCAAGATCCTCGTCCCGGCAGGCAACCAGCGCGCCGACGCCATCCGCATCATGGACATTTCCAAGTGCGGCGAAGACAAGCCGAAGATTCTGGACGATTTCCCGACCGGCCGCTTCGAGTTCCCGCACGTCATTGTGGACTTCGACTTCGACGGCAGGGACGTTTTCTTTTTCAACAGCGCCGTTTTCAACGGCGGGTTTGGCAGGCTGCTTTTCTACAGCGCGTTCACGCACAAATTCCAAAAAGTCCGCGATAACGCCTGCTGCTATCGCGACGCGGTCTTCAGCCCCGACGGCGCGTACGTCATCCTCGCGTTCAAGGATATTACCGTGGGCGACGCCGCGCCGGTCCAACTTTACTATGTCCCTGTGGACGCGCTGCTCTCGGGCGGCGCGTTGACGCCGCTTTCCCTGCCTGCGGAATTCGTCTTCCGCAAAGGCGACGCCCCGGTGTTCGCGCTGAGACCCGCGCCGTGACGCGTTTGGGGCGGCGCTTTCGGAAGCTCAACCGCAAGGCTTTCTCAAATGAACCGCTAAGCCCGCGAAGACCGCAAAGAGATCCAATTAAGAGCGTGTTTTGAAATTCCATCTCGGACACGGATCGCGCGGATTTCACGGAAAAATCCAAAGACAAATCCGCGCGCTCCGTGAAATCCGTGTACAAAGAGAATGGAAATACGATTTATAAAACACTCTCTAACGATCAAAGACCGACAGCCGCTTAAGGCTGTCAGTTTTTATCTATTCCCGTCTCCTCCCTGTATAATTGCCCCACCCCAAGGAGTCTCCAATGCGCCAACGCGTTGCGTTTTCCATTTTACTCATCTCCCTGTTGCTCTCTGCCTGCGCGCCATCCGCGCCCGCGGCCGGGACGCGAACCCCCGCGCCGCCGTCCGCTGTCCCCACCGACGCGACCGACGACTCGCAGCGCGTCGAGCCGATTCCCGTCCACGTCGGGTATGGAGGCAAAGGCTCCTTCTTTGAAATCTATTTCACCGATCCAGCCAACCCGGCTTCCAAACAACAGACGGGCGGGATCGAACAGGCCCTGATCGCCTCCATCGACGCGGCGCGCCTGAGCGTGGACGTCGCCATTTACAGTTTCAGCCTGCGCGAGGTGGGAAACGCCCTCCTGCGCGCCCGCGACCGCGGCGTGACCGTCCGCGTCGTGATGGAGAGCGACAACCGCGAGCGCTCCCTTCCGCAGGCGCTCATCGAGGCGGGACTTCCCATCCTCGGCGACCGGCGCGAGGGCCTGATGCACGACAAATTCGTCGTCATTGACCGCTCCGAAGTCTGGACGGGTTCGCTGAACTTCACGCCCAGCGGCGTGTACGAAGACAACAACAACCTCGCCCACATCCGCTCCGTCAAGATCGCGGAAAACTACCTGGCGGAATTCAACGAAATGTATGAAGACGATCTCTTCGGCCCCGACACGCGCGCTGCTACCCCGAATCCCGTCGTAACCGTGGACGGGACGCGCGTCGAGACGTTCTTCTCGCCCGACGACGGCGTCGCGGCGCGCGTCCTTGAACTGTTGCAGGGCGCGCGGAAAAGCGTCCACTTCCTCGCCTACTCTTTCACCGCCGACGACCTGGCGGAAGTGTTGCGCGCAAAACACAGCGAGGGCCTCACGATAAAAGGCGTGATGGACGGCAGCCAGATCGCCTCCAACAAAGGCACAGAGTTCGACCCCTTCCGCCAGGCGGGCATTGACGTCCGCAAAAACGGAAACAAGGGCTTGATGCACCACAAAGTCATCATCATTGACCGTTCCATCGTCATCACGGGTTCGTATAACTTCACCGGCTCGGCTGAAGACCGCAACGATGAAAACCTGCTCATCATTTTCAGCCCCGACATCGCCAAACTGTACCTGGACGAATTCAACCGGGTATTTAAAGCGGCGCAGCCCGCGAGTAAATGACGAGTCTCTCGTCTGGCGCTTGTGCCTCATCTCAAATGACGTTATCATCCACTTAAATCATTGCGGAGGTTCTCATGCTCGATACTCAAGGCAACTTCTTCCTCGGCCGCCTGTTCGATACGGATGCGGGCAAACTGGCCGATAAAGCCCTGCTCTACGATCCCGCCGACCTGACCACGCACGGAATCGTCACCGGTATGACCGGCTCCGGCAAGACCGGCCTGTGCGTCGGCCTGCTCGAGGAGGCCGCGCTCCAGAACATCCCTGCCATCGTCATTGACCCGAAAGGCGACCTGACCAACCTGCTGCTTCACTTCCCCGACCTCCTTCCCGCGGACTTTCAACCCTGGCTCGACCCGGACGTGGTCCGCCGCGAGGGCAAGACCCTCGAATCCGCCGCGCAGGAGACCGCCGCGAATTGGAAGAAAGGTCTCTCGGAGTGGGGCATTGACCGCGAACGCCTGCTCGCCCTCAAGAACGCGGCCGAATTTGCCGTCTACACGCCCGGCTCGGACGCGGGGATTCCCGTCAGCGTGTTATCGTCGCTGGCCGCGCCCGCCATCCCGTGGGAGGAGAACCGGGAAATCCTGCGCGAACGCATCTCGTCCACCGTCACCGCGCTGCTGGGACTCGTCGGAATGAATAACGTGGACCCGCTTCGCTCGCGCGAGCACATCCTGCTTTCCAATATTTTCGAAATTCACTGGTCTCAGGGACAGGACCTCGACCTGACCGAGTTGATCCTGCAAACCCAGAACCCGCCCTTTGAAAAACTCGGCGCCTTCCCGATCGAAAACTTCTTCCCCGAAAAAGACCGCATGAGCCTGGCGATGCTGCTCAACAACATCCTCGCCGCGCCCGGCTTCGAAGTCTGGCGCGAGGGACAGAACCTCGACATCCCCGCGCTGCTCTTCGCGCCGGACGGCCGCCCGCGCCACAGCGTCTTCTACATCGCGCACCTGAGCGACTCTGAGCGCATGTTCTTCGTCACGCTTCTCCTCTCCGCCGTCGAGACGTGGATGCGCACGCAGGCCGGCTCGAACACGCTGCGCGCCATCGTCTACATGGACGAGATCTTCGGCTACCTGCCTCCCACCGCCAACCCGCCCTCCAAACTCACGCTCCTCCGCATGTTGAAGCAGGCGCGCGCCTTCGGCGTGGGCATGTTGCTCGCCACCCAAAATCCCGTGGACGTGGATTACAAAGCCCTCTCCAACACCGGCACGTGGATCATCGGCAAACTCCAGACCGACCAGGACAAACAGCGCCTGCTCGACGGACTCGAAGGCGCGGCGGGCGGCGTCAATCGCGCCACGCTCGACAAACTCATCTCGGCCCTCGGTAAGCGCGTCTTCGTCCTGCACAACGTCCACGAAAAGGCGCCCGTCGTTTTCCAGACCCGCTTTGCGATGAACTACCTCGCTGGCCCGTTGACTCGGACGCAGATCCCCGCGCTGAACGACCTCGTCGGCGCGAAAGCGGCCGACGACCGACAACCGACGACCGAGCGTCCCGCCGCGTCCCTCTCCGACTTTCAGCCGGTCGCGGCGGCCGCGGCCGCCGCGTCCCCTGAACCTGTCCCGGTCTCTCGCCCTCCGTCCTCCGTCTCTGGCGGCAGTTCCACGCGCCCGCCCGTCCCGTCCTCCGTCGCGGAATACTTCCTCCCGTTGACGAACAGCCTGCCCGAGGCGTTCCGCGCCGCCAGCAAAACCATGAGCGCGGACGCGAAGCAGGTCGGCGTCCTTTACCGCCCGGCGTTGATCGCCTCCGCGCAGGTCCGCTTCTTCGACCGCAAATACGGCGTGGACTCGCAGGTGGAACGCGCCGCGCTCATCGAAAACCCCGAGCGGCGCAGCGCCCAGCGTTGGGAGGACTTCATCGTCGGCCTCCCCGTGGACAAAATGGAGACCTCGCCCGCGCCCGGCGCGCGCTTCGAGGGTCTCTCGGCGGCCCTCTCCGACGGGAAACTCGTCGCCGCGCTCCAAAAGGATTTCGCCGACTGGGTCTTCCGCAGCGTCTCGGTCAAGGCGCGCGCCAACGAGACGCTCAAAGTCTACGGCGGCCCCGACGTCTCGCAGGCGGATTTCATGAAAGCCTGCGCCGAGGCCGCCAGCGAGGGACGCGACAAAGACCTCGAAAAAGAAGCCGGGAAAATTGACAAGCAGATCGCTTCGCTGCAGGATAAACTCGCCCGCGAGGAACGCGAACTGCAACAGGACCAGGCCGACCTGCAAAATCGGAAACTCGAAGCGGGCGCGAACCTGCTCGAACTGGGCGCGGGGCTGATCGGCTTCGGGCGCAAGAAGAGCGTCTCCACCCAACTCACCAAGCAGCGCATGACCGCCAACGCCAAAGCGGAAGTGGACGAATCGATCCAGGCGATTGCCGAATACAAGAAGCAGATCGCCGAACTGCAAACCGCCCGCGCCCGCGTCGCGGACAGCGTCAACGCGCGCTGGGGCGACGTGGTCAACAAGATCAGCGAGATCACCATCAATCCCAGGAAGACCGACATCTACGTCAATGTCTTCGGCGTGGCATGGACTCCCTACTACCTCGTCGAAGCCGGTGGGCAGACGATGGAACTCCCCGCATTCGGCGCGTGACGGATTCGCTGAAATCCTGCTCTTGACGAGAACGCGATTTAAAATTGACGCGTAAGTTTCCGCCTCGTCCAGCAGTCCAACCTGCTGGACGAATTTTTAATGGGCGTCGTCAGTCTCCTCCGCAGACGGACTCACGACGAACCCCGAGGTATCCATGAGCGCCTTTTATATTATCCTATCCCTCCTCCTCTGGGGTCTGGTCCATTCCATCCTCGCCTCCCTCAGATTCAAGTCCTTCCTCTCCAACCTTCTCGGCGACGCGCCAATGCGCGGCTATCGCCTCGCCTTTAATGTTTTCTCCTTCCTCACCTTTCTGCCCATCCTCTACCTTGTCGCCGCGCTCCCCGACGCGCGGCTCTACTCCGTCTCCGCGCCGCTCTCCTACGCGATGATGTTTGGACAGGGCGTCATGGTCATCCTGTTGATCGTCGGCGTTTTCCAGACGGGCATGCTCACCTTCGCCGGTTTGCGTCAACTCATTGAGGGCGAACGGCCTCCCAAATTCATCACGAACGGACTATACCGCTTCGTCCGCCACCCGCTCTACACCGCGGGGATTCTCTTCCTGTGGCTCTCTCCGCAAGTGACGGTCAACTCCTTCACGCTGTACATCGCCGCGATGATCTATATTTTCATCGGCGCGTATTTCGAGGAACGGAAACTCGCGCGCGAGTTCGGCGCGGCCTACGCCGAATACAGGTCCAAAACGCCGATGTTCATCCCCTGTCTGAAGGGATGAAATCAGAAATCCGTTTACTCGCAGAAAACTGGGGGACTTGCCTGTAAACACTGCGCGGACGTTATAGTGTGTTCGTCTACGCAGCGTAAAAGACGCTCTCTGGCATCGGACTGACCACATGCACTTTCATTAAAAAGGGCATTTGCCTGCAAAAAGGGGTATAATGTAATGCAATGTATATCAAATGTTTTACAAAGGACGCGCTATGTCAAAAACAGCCTTGATTACTGCTCGTGTTGACCCAACCTTGAAGCAAACCACCGAGGCAATCCTCGCGCAATTGGGCTTGACCCCATCGCAGGCAATAACCATGTTCTATAGACAGATCAACCTGCGACGCGGCTTGCCTTTTGAAGTGAACATTCCCAATGTCGAAACGCAACAGGCGATTAATGACGTCATTCATCGGACGAATGTAAAATCGTTCGATACGGTGGATGAGGCATTAAAGGACTTGGGAATTTAATTCCATGCGCCGCGTCATTCTCACCTCTCGCTTCGAGAAAGATGTCAAACGCTTGAAAAGACGTCGTTATAAGATGGAGGTTTTGAGCGAGACGATCAGGCGACTGGCGAATGACGAAAACCTGGAAGAGCGTTTTCGAGATCATCCACTGCGGGGGAACTACTTTGGGACGCGCGAATGTCATCTTGCTCCCGATTGGTTGTTGATATATCGGAAAGCTGGTGATAGCGAAATTGAATTGATCCGTACTGGCGCTCACGCAGATTTGTTCAGCCACGGCTGAATGGCGATCTAGTCCATGGAACATTATTTTCAATTCGCTCGTTATTAAGCGAACTCTCAACCTCGTAGGTATAATTCCCTCCCATGACCGCCTACTCGTCTCCGTATCCTCGTCCCTACCCGCGCGCCTACCAAGTCTTCGCCGCGCTGACTTTGGGACTGGGCGGATTCATCGCCTTCATCCTCGCCCTCGTCCTCGGCTATCAACTCCTCTACGCGGGACGCATCTTCCCCGGCGTGACGGTGGCGGGTGTGGACCTTTCGGGATTGACGCCCTCCGACGCGGCTCTCAAACTCAACCAGACTCTCACCTTCCCCGTCAGCGGACGCATCGTCTTCCGCGACGGCGCCGACATCTGGCAGGCCTCGCCCGTGGAACTGGGCATGGTCTTCGACGCCTCCGCCAGCGCGCAGGCGGCCTATCGCCTCGGGCGGAGCGGCAATCCCTTCCGCGCCCTCTTCGACCAGATGGTCGCGCGCAGGGACAGCGCGAACGTCGCGCCCGTCATCATCTTCGATCAACGGCTGGCGTACGCCTACGTCAACAACCTCGCCGCGGCGGTCAACCGTCCCGCGCGCGAAGCCAGCCTGAAAATCGAGGGGACGAATGTGGTCGCCGAGGCCGGGCAGGTGGGACGTCAACTGGACGTGGACTCCACACTCGTTGTTCTCAGCGCGCAACTGCAGGCCTTTCGCGACGCCGAAATCCCGCTCGCGGTGACGGAGACCCAGCCCTCGCTGCTGGACGTCTCCGCGCAGGAGGCGACGGCGCGGCAGATCCTCGCCGCGCCGCTGCAACTGTCCCTGCCGAACGCCGCGGCGGGCGATCCCGGCCCGTGGATGTTCGAGCCGTCCACCATCGCATCCATGCTGACCGTCAAGCGCGTGGAGTCGGGCGGACAGGCCCAGGTTCAGGTGGGACTCGAAAGCGGCGCGCTCGCGAACCTGCTCGCTCCCCTCGCCGCGCAGGTGGACCGTCAGGCCAAAGACGCGAAATTCTACTTCGACGACAACACCCGTCAACTGGTATTGATCGAAAATTCCGCCGTCGGCCGCGCGACGGACGTCCCCGATACGGTCGCCGCGATCAACGACGCGCTCATGCGCGGCGAACACGCCGCGGCGCTGGTCGTGAAAGAGGAACAGCCCGCCGTCGCGGATACCGCCACCGCCGAGTCGCTGGGCATCCGCGAACTCGTCAGCGCGCAGACTACCTACTTCCGCGGCTCGAACGCCGAACGGATGCAGAACATCCAGATCGCCGCGGAGCGCTATCACGGCATCTTTGTCGCGCCGGGCGCGACCTTCTCGATGGGCGAGATCCTCGGCGACGTCAGCCTCGACAACGGTTTCACCGAAGCGTGGATCATCTACGGCGGGCGGACCATCAAAGGCGTGGGCGGAGGCGTGTGCCAGGTCAGCACCACTTTATTCCGCGCCGTCTTCTTCGCGGGACTCCCCGTCGTGGAGCGCTACTCGCACGCCTACCGCGTTTCCTACTACGAGCAGACCGCCTCGGCGCGCGATCCCATGTTGGCGGGCATGGACGCCACCGTCTACTTCCCGCTGGTGGATTTCAAATTTGTCAACGACACGCCCTACTGGCTGTTGATGGAGACCTACTTCAACCCGAGCGCGCAATCGCTGACCTGGAAATTCTATTCCACCTCCGACGGCCGCACGGTCACATACACCGCCAGCGGACCGCGAAACGT
Organism: Anaerolineales bacterium UBA7227; assembly: GCA_002473085.1. Classification (GTDB taxonomy): domain Bacteria; phylum Chloroflexota; class Anaerolineae; order Anaerolineales; family Villigracilaceae; genus Denitrolinea; species Denitrolinea symbiosum. Next base: position 20 of record DKTP01000121.1, on the reverse strand, counting down.
CACCCCCGCGCCGCCGCCGC
>DKTP01000073.1 GCA_002473085.1 Anaerolineales bacterium UBA7227 | reverse complement strand
AACGCCTCTCAACCATCACACAACCAACCTTCGTCGCCTTCGTGCGCCTTCTGTTTAAAGGTCTTGCTTTTCCTTCACCAAAATCATCCTCAATCAAACTCGGAGCAAACGCCTCTCAACCATCACACAACCAACCTTCGTCGCCTTCGTGCGCCTTCGTGTTTAAAGGTCTTGCTTTTCCTTCGCCAAAATCATCCTCAATCAAACTCGGAGCGAACGCCTCTCAACCATCACACAACCAACCTTCGTCGCCTTCGTGCGCCTTCTGTTTAAAGGTCTTGCTTTTCCTTCACTAAAATCATCCTCAATCAAACTCGGAGCGAACGCCTCTCATCCATCACACAACCAACCTTCGTCGCCTTCGTGACCCTTCGTGTTTAAAGGTCTTGCTTTTCCTTCGCCAAAATCATCCTCAATCAAACTCGGAGCAAACGCCTCTCATCCATCACACAACCAACCTTCGTCGCCTTTGTGCGCCTTCGTATTTAAAGGTTTTAAACCACTTCTCCCAACGCGCCCAACACCGCCATCAGCGTCGGATAATCGTCCCGCAGCAGCGTGATCGCTTCCTGCGTCGCCCGATCCTTCCAGGATTTGTCCTCGCGTGCGGACTGCGCCTGCTGGATATGCGCGGCCAACACTTCGCCGATGGGCAGGTCTTTCGCGTTCAATATGTGACGGAAATACCCGAACCGCTCCGTGAAGCGCGCCGTGTCCTTCCTGTCGCACAGATAGATCACATCCAAACTCAGCGGCGGACGCGGCGGGAGCAGGTGGAAGATCCTGCCATCCTGCTCATATCCCACCGCCAGCACGGACATCTCCACGGGGACGATCCTCCGCTCGCGGTTGTCGCGCATCACCTCCTCGCTGACGTTGTCCGCGGTGACGAGTTGACGCACCAGCCCGTCGTCGTCAATATGGATGTCGTGGATCAGCCCGTAGACCTGATAGCCCTCGCCCAGCGGGGCGCGCACCAACGCGCCGAAGGAGGGGACGTTCAACTGCGAAACGGAACACCCGACCGTGAATTGGGTCGTCCCCGCGCTCAATAGATGACCGATGATTTCATGCGTCATTTCGACCTCGTCCTTCCAGCCAGATTTTTGGCCGATTGCTTTGCGGAAATGGAATCCAACTCTTCGTCGTTTCTCAATTGCTCGGCCTGAAGCATTTGCTCGATCTGCCGCTTCTCCTCGAACGAAACGACCGCGATCTCGTGCGCGCGGTGCAAAATATACGGATAGGGCCGCGCCCCCATGGCCTGACATTGCTGGATCAACGCCGCGTGCAGCAGGTCCAGTTTCGACTTGTCCTTCGCCACCCATTCGGGGACTTCCACGCGCACAATCGAGGGATGTCTCTCGCCGCCGATGTTAAGGTAGAAGAAGTGCAGGCTCAGACTTCCCGTGTAGCGGACGCGCGAACTGGATTGGAGCGCGAACACAGCCGAACGCTCGCGGCTTTTCAGGATCCCGCTGAACAGCCAGCGGTCGGTCACGCCGCGCAGGGGATGTTGGCGGCGGACGTCCTTCATTTGGTCGGGGTCGAGGCGCGTCAGTTCGAGCAGGCGGACGAGCAGGTCCGCGCCAGGTTTGTCCACGTAGCCAGCCACAATCGCCCCGCGGCTTTGCAGTTGGGACAGAATGGATTTGTGCTCGGTCAACGTCCGCTGGTATTCCCCCTCGTCCGCGCTTTTCGCTCCCCAGATTTCGACGGGACCGTCGGTGAGCGCGATGAGCGTCCCCGTGTGGTCTTTCGCCAGTTCGAGCAGTTTTTTCCGCTCGGCGATGTCGCGGCTGAACTCGATGTCGTCCTGCGTGACCGAGCCGGTCTCTGTGTAGAGTTCGTGGTCGAAGAGCAGGCGGCTGTCGGTGTGGACCTGCGGGGGCGCGCCGGAGTTCGACTTCATCACGATGGCGCCGACGTTGACGAGGCCGAATTGGACGGCCGCGTGCCGGTCGGGGAGGATCTGGGACCCGTCCGCGGCGAGGAGGACCGCGTCTATGGCCGCGCCCGGCAGAGGGTGAGAGGACGCGAGCGGCTCCGAGAGCGGGACCGCGCAACGGAGGTTCGCGTCGGCCGCTTTGGCCGCGTCCACTTTGGCGCGCAGGAGGTCCAGTTGACCGTCGAACGCCTCGATCAGTTGACGGGCGAGGGCGCGGCGTTCGTCGAGGGCCTGCCTGCGTTGGCGCGCGCCCTGTCCGATTTCGCGAATACGCGCGTAGACTTCCTGGTAGTTGATCGGCATGGTTGTTTTGAATAGAACAAATGTATCAGGATTGTACCGACAAAATTGGAAAAATTCAAGCGGGAACTTTTTTTGCGCGGCGGCGTCTTGAGTCGTGAAATTGGAATTCACAAGGAGTGAAAATGCGTATCAAATCTTTGTTCGTTTTTGTGATCCTGCTGGCGGCCCTGGCGTTGAGCGCCTGCGGGCCGGCGGCTGTCGTCCCCGCGGCTGCTGAGCGCGTTTTGAGCGTGACCGGAACCGGGCAGGCGTTCATCAAGCCTGATATCGCCTACATTTATGTCGGCGTCCACACCGAGAATCCGACCGCCGCCGACGCGGTGTCGGAGAATAACGCTCAGACCGCGAAGGTGATCGACGCGCTCAAGAAGTGGGGCGTGGACGCGAAGGACATCCATACCAGCAATTTCAGCATCTGGCCGATTGACCGCTATGACCCCGCCACTGGGAGTCCCACCGGCGAGAAGAACTATGCCGTGGATAACACCGTCTATGTGACCGTGCGCGACCTGACCAAGATCGGCAGCCTGCTCGATACGCTCGTCCAGGCGGGCGCGAACACCATCAATAGCATCCAGTTCGACCTGGCGGATAAGACTGTGGCCATGAAGGAAGCCCGCGCTGTGGCTATGAAAAACGCCCAGGAGCAGGCGCAGGAACTGGCCGGGCTGGCGAACGTGTCGCTCATGGAGATCACCAACATCTCCTATGCCGACTCGACGCCCTATGTCTATGCCGAGTTCGGACGCGGCGGCGGAGGCGGCTCGCCCGTCCAGGCCAATGTGCCGATCGAACCCGGGCAGATGACCATCACCGCGACCGTCAGCGTAACGTACGGGATCAAGTAAGCCAAACCAGCCTCCCCCGCCTTGAGCGGGGGAGGTTCGCGTTGGGGGGAGATCGTCCCAGCCTCCGCTCCGAGTTTGTTATACTGTGTGTTCAGCCAGGTGTGCATGAGAGAGTAGCTTAACTCTTTTTTGTACACGGATTTAACGGATTGCACGGACAAACA
>DKTP01000072.1 GCA_002473085.1 Anaerolineales bacterium UBA7227 | reverse complement strand
CCTCCATCAGCGCCAGTTCGTCTTTGGCGCCGGTCGCGTCGAGGTAGATTTGGGTGAGCGCGGTCGGCGGGATGCGTTTGATCCAGGCGTAGTTCACCATTTGCAGGCCGCGCTGGATGATCTCGGCCGCGCCGCCATATTCGCCGAACAGCGCGCCGTTGCCGACGATGCGGCCTTCCTTGCCGGCCGCGTTGCGCCCGCGGCAGTTGTTGGACGACCCCGCCGTGACGTTGACGCCGATGCCGCGCGTCGCGCCGGCCAGCAATCCGTTCACGCCGTCGTTGACCACTTCCACGGGACAGCCCAACCCCAGCGCGGCGACGGCTTGCAGGTGCGGTTCGCGGTCGGAGAGGAAGTCGTATCCCGCCACGCCGAATCCCGCGCCCGCGATCTGCGACGCGTCCACGCCGGCCATCCCGCGCGCCTGCCCGAAGGATTCTTTCAACACGTTTTCGAGTCCATCGTAGCCCACGCCTTGATGGTTCCCGCCCCACGCTTTGCCGAATCCGATGCACTTGCCCGTTTCATCCACAACGAGGGCGTGCGTTTTGGATGAGCCGACGTCTATGCCGAGGAAATATTTCGGGTGACGCGTGGCGGGTGACGCGTGACGGGAGATGGGGGATGGGGGACGAACAACGCGTGATGAATGAGGAGTGTCGCTCATTTGGCATTCTTCTTTTCGATGGTGTTAATCGTGGCGGTAAGACCGCCGATGATTTGGTCAAGAACAGCACGGCGTTTTTGAACGGTTTCAATTGGAAGGAGAAAACGCATGCGCCAATAGCGGCCTTTGCTCTCGCGCGCTTCACCGCGGGCAATCTTCAAATGTTGCGGGTTTTCTTTGTTAAATCCACGACCGAAGCCTTCCTCAATATTGGCGCAGACAGAATCCAAACTGCGCGTTTGCTGTTTTGCCAGCTCCTGTCCGCGATAATCTTTTCCGACAATCTCGGAATCGGCCCAGAAATCATCGAACAGTTGACTGGCAATTTTGTAAATTCCAAACTCTTCCAACCGATCCTGTGTCATCGCTCCTCCTTATGAATCGAAGCCAACAAGGCTGTCGCGTCACCCGTCACATTCGTCACCCGTCACTCTTGCGCTCGTCATTCGAACTGCGGCAGCCACTGTTTGTTCGTCTCCAGCACGTCGTCCATCACTTCCTGGACTTTGTCCGCGCTGGGGCCGAGCGGATGGGCGAGCAGCGCCTGGTAGAGCGCGTTCCTGTCTCCGCGGACCGCGGCTTCGACGGTCAGCAGTTCGTACATCTTGACCTGGGCGATCAGCCCGAAGCAGGCGGGCGGAAGCGGCGCGGCAGGCAGCGGGTGGACGCCGCGCTTGTCCACTTTGGCGGGCAGTTCCAACACCCAGTCCGCGGGCCACTCTTTCACCGCGTCGTTGTTGCGGACGTTGACCACGTGGATTTGTCCGAGGTCGTTGTGATGCGAGTTGATCAGTTGCGTCGCCAGCGTGGAGTAGTACGCGCCGCCGCGTTTCATCAGGTCGGCGGGAGGCTCGGTCAGGTTGGGGTCGGCGTATTCGCGCAGCAGGTCTTTTTCGATCTCCATCACTTCCTCGGCGCGCGAGGGCGGCCATTTCTTCTGCGCTTCGAATTTCTTTTCGGTGTAGTAGAAATATTGCAGGTAGTAGTTGGGGATCATCCCGAGCGACTCGACGGTGCGCGCGTCCCATTCGGGTTCGGACTCCTCCTTGAGCGACTCGACGTACGCGGGGAAGATCATCGGCCACATCTCCTCGCCGTCAATGGTGAAGCCGCGGTGCCAGGTGAGGTGGTTGAGTCCCAGCGTGTTGAGGACGGCGCGCTCCGAGTCCACGCGCGAGCCCGTCGCTTTTTCGAGCTCGTCGAGGATTCCCATTTTGGTGGTAATGCCCACGTTGCAGACGCCCACCGCGGGGACGTCGGACGCGTAGCGCGTCAGGGCCTCGGTCACCAGCCCCGCGGGGTTGGTGAAGTTCGCCAGCAATGCGCCCGGCGCGGTCTCGCGGATGTCTTTGGCGATGTCGAGGATGACGGGGATCGTCCGTAGCGCCTTCGCCATCCCGCCTACGCCGGTCGTCTCCTGACCGATCAAGCCGTGACGCCGGCCGAGGTATTCGTCGCCGCGTCGGGCGGACATCTGTCCCACGCGCAGCTGCGTCACCACGTACGATGCGCCCGCGATGGCCGCGCGCTGGTCGAGCGACAGAGTCACTTTGAACGGCTCGCCCTTTGCCTTCGTCATGCGTTGCGCGAACCCGCCCACAACGTCCAGCCGTTCTTTGTCGATGTCCATCAGGCACAGTTCTTTGAGCGGAAGCGATGCGGACGCCGCGAGAAACCCGTTGACGAGTTCGGGCGTGTACGTCGAGCCACCGCCGATGACGGTAATTTTCATGGAATACTCCTTGAGTGAGATCGGACGAGCGCCGTCACGCGCTGCTCGTCGCCGCTTTTTTCTTTTCGAGGGTCTCTTTGATTTTCTTCAGGTAATCGCCGTGCAGGGGATACAGCCACAGCAAAAGGATGGCGAGCAGGAATCCGATGGAGGTGGGAACCGTGAGGAAGATGCGGAAACCGAGGTCCACCGAGGGCGGCTGGACTTCGAGCAGGGTGTCGTAGCCGAAGGCGGGCAGGAGCAGGCCGAACACGGACGAGACGACCAGTCCGCTCAGGGTGATGATGAAGCCGCTCATGCCGAAGTACATGCCGGCGCGCTGGTGGCCCGTCTTCACTTCGTCCTCGTCCACCACTTCGGCCATGATCACGTCGCCGATCAGGATGAGTCCGCCCAGGCCGATTCCGAGAACCACGGCCGCGGCGTAGGTGAAGGCGATGCCGGGCGAGAATCCCATCGGGACGATGCCGAGGATCATCACGGCGTTGGCGATCATCAGCGTGCGGCGCGAGTCGAGTTTGTTGGCAACCCAATTGCGCCAGGGATAGAGCGAGAGCATGGCGACCAAAAAGGCGATGCCGAGGATGACGGTGGCGTTGCTCTCGTCCACGCGCAGGCTGTATTTGAGATAGAACAGGATGCCCGTTTGAAGCGTGCCGGTGGCGATGAACCGCATCATCTGCGCGCCCGCGGCGGTGAGATAACTGCGATTGTAGAACGTCGCTTTGACGGCCTCGCCCAACGGGAAGCCGGTATCCGTCTTGAGCTCCGGGCGCTCGAACAGGAACGGATAGCCGACGTAGATGGCGATCACCGAAATGACCGCCAGCAGGACCGCCATCCCCGTCCAGCCGAGCAGGTTCGCCAGCAGGGGCGGGAGCGCCGCGCCGATCACCAGCGCCACGGTCTGGAAGATGTTCATCTTGGCGGCCGCGTCCGTCCGCTCCCGATAGTCGCCGAACATCTCAGGCAGCAAGCCATAGTAGCCGGTGGCGATGGCGGTGTAGAGTCCCTCCCAGACGACGAGGCACGCGCCGAAATAGACGAGCAGCGCCACGGGATTCTCGCGTCCGTCGAAGGGCGCGGTGAAGAGCAGCGCGAACGTCGCGGCGTAGGGCAGGCCCGTGAACAGGATGTAGGGCAGGCGGCGTCCCCAGCGCGAACGCGTGCGGTCCGACATGAATCCCAGCACGGGGTTGTTGACCGCGTTGTAAATGGTGTAGAAAAACCAGAAGGCGGCAAACCACGCGGCAGGCAGGTTCTTCACGTCCACGATGTAGAAGGCGACGATGCCCGACACGGCCTCCACGGGAGTAGCCACGCCCAGGCTGATGAGCGCGTACATGAGCCGCGTCTTGGCGCTGGTCTGGAATTCGGAAACTGTCGTCATTGAGTCTCCTTTGAAAATTTCTTCGTCCTACCAAAGTTTTTCCAGCAAATTTTTCGCCGCGTCGAGCGCGAGACTTTCGCACTTCGCCTGCAGCCGCCCGGGGTAACGATAGGCCAGCGGCGCGACGTCCACCTCGTAGCCGCCCTCCGCGTGCGACTCTTCCGTGTGCAGGTAACTGACGCAGCCGTCGCTCACGCTGGCGAACAACGTCTGCGCGGCGGGCGAGGCAGACTTCACCTTCATGCCGATCTCGGTGAACGTCTCCGCGCCGAACGTGACTACCGCCAAGTCGCCGATCCTCGCCGCGTTGACTCTCATCGGGACCGACCAGAATCCGTCCCGCGCTTCGATCACGGGTTTCCACGGATAGCGCTGGTCGAGCAGGATGTCCGCGAAGATAGCCATGAAGCCGGGCATGCGCGCCATGGCGAGCAGCGGCTTGGTATATTTTTTCGGAGGACGCGTCGACTCGACGCGCGTCTCCGTCGGAAGCCAGATCTCCGCGCGTTGGATTCCCAGCGGAGTCGCCCGCGTCTCTCTCGACCCCGCGCGGGCCGCGGCCAAAACGGCCTCCGCCACGCCCAGGCCTTGTTCTGTCACCTTCTCGAAGGCGCGCGCGTCTTCCCAAAACATGTCGGGGTTGATATCGGCCGCCGCGCCTTGCAGGAAGAGAGTCAGGCCGCCGAGTTCCCCTTCCACCTTTTCGCGCATGACGCCGATCCAATCCGCAGAGACGAGCAGGTTGTCGGGTCCCAACACCGTGCCGTGACAGGCGTAGTTGACGAGGGTGGCGATCCTCACGCCCGCCTCCGTCTCCCTCTGAAAATGGGGGGAGTGACGCGAAGCGTCGAGGGGGGTAAACACGCTCACCACCTGCACGGACTTATCCCTTGCCCCCTCAGGATTTCTCCCGATCTCCATGTGACCGTCGGGCATTTTCTCGCGTCGGTTGATGCCGACATTCCCTTCGCCGCTGGAGTATTCCAGCCGCGCGGGGAGGAGATTGGCCTGCGCCTCCTGTACCGCCTCGACGATCCGCTCCACCAACAGGTCAATGTACTCGCGATTCTTGCGCGGCGACTTCTCGTCCGCGTAGGCGATGGGGCCAGAGTGGGTGTGGGAACAGCACAACAGCGCCTCGGTTGGGAAGAGGCGGGCGCGGACCCTGTCCACGATGAACTCGTTGATGGTCAGCATGTCCAGCGCGACGATGGCGAGACGCGTCGTCCCGTCGTCGAGGACGAGGGCGGTGGCGGTCAGGTCGTCGTGCACGCCGACGTTGCCTTTGACGCGGTCACCGTAGCCGATCTGATAAATTCCCTTCGGCGGGGTGATGACGCGTCGGGCGACGCTGGCGGAGAGGGAGGGGGAGGTGGTCATGTCAGTTCCTTGTCAATCACTCCAAACCAAGATTCTTGCGCGTCTCTTCGGGCGTGTCGCCGAGTTTGTAGAATTGGAAGATGAAATATCCGACCAGCACGAACGCGGCCATGACGAGGAAGGCGACGCGCACGCCGAGGGGATTCTCGCGCGTGTACCCGAAGAGGCTGAGCAGCTGCGGCAGGATGAACGCGCCGACCGAGCTTCCCAGCCCGATGGCGAACGAGAACGTGCCGTAGTAGATGGCCTCGCGGCGGCGGCCGGTCAGCATTTCGTCGTAGTCCACAACGTTGCCCATCATGGCGTAGATGACGATGAGATAGCCGCCGAGCGCGACGCCGATGAGCGCGATGACGATGAAGGCCTGGAGGCCGAGCGGCAGGAGGTTCGTCCCGCCGACCAGGAATCCCGCGCCGATGGCGAGGACCAGTCCGATCATCGTGAAGTTCAGCAGCCAGCGCTGCGGACGTTTCTTGTTCCACCACATCCACAGCGGCCCCGTGAGCGCCATCAGGATGATCAACACGCCTTGATAGATGCCCACGTCGCCTTCGGTCTCGCCCAGCACGAGCGTGACGAAGTACGGGAAGTTAAGCAGGATCATCTGATAGGCCACATGCACGAACAGCGTGGACGCGAACACGATCAGGAATTGCTTGTTCTGGAACGTGGCTTTCAACCCGTCCACGGCGGACATCGGTTCGCCGAGCGGACGGTCCGTCTCGCGCAGGCCGAGCAGGGTGATGAAAATGGTCGCCACGCCGACCGCGCCGACGACGATGCCCATGTACACCGCGCCGATGGACGCGAACAGCGGCGCGGCGACGAGCGAGCCGATCAACACGCCCGCGATGCCGAAGACGTTCTTCCAGTAACTCAATCCCACGCGGGCTTTGGCGTCGGGCGCCATTTCGGGCAGCGTGCCATCGTACGGGATGCCGACCAGACTGTAGGCGGTGCGGTACATCAGGGTGATGACCATGAAATAGATCGCGTTGACCGTGAAGTTCGTCCCCGGCGGAGTCCAAATCAGGATGGCGCCGAGCAGTACGAAGGGCGAAGCCAGGACAAGGAACGGTTTGCGGCGTCCCCAGCGCGAACGAAGCGTGTCGCTCCACTGACCGATGAACGGGTCAATGGCCGCGTCCCAGATGGAGGCGGCGATCATCAGAGCGCCAATCAGCCCGATGGGGAGGTAGGCGGTTCGTCCTGAGTCGGGCGGCGGCGCGTAGAAATAGAGAATCCACGTGTCGAGCGTGATGGCAAGGATGTTCAGCCCCGCTGAGGCGCTGGAGTAGAGGGCGATGCGGCCGAAGGAAAGTTTCTTGTTTTCCATTTCACTTCCCTCGCATTGCGTCGCGGATGGCACGATAACCGATGAGGCGGATACCGGAGTCTTTGATGAAGTCTTTCAACTCCGCGCTCATGAAGGCGTGATAGTTGGCGACGCGCGCCCTCCAGTCGGGGCAGATGGCGCGCAGTTCGGGCGTGTCAATGGACGGATGGAGGATGAAGTGCGTGATGCCCGCCGGGACTTCGCTCAGCAGTTTCTTCGCCGCGCCGACGTGGTCGTTGTCGTGTTCGAGCGGCATGGAGAAGAGACCGTCGAGCATGGGGACGCCCTGCGCTTCGAGTTGATTCAAAATGGGCGCGTACATCGCCAGCGCGGACTCGTCAATGCCCATCATGTCGAAGCCTTTGGCGGTGACGCGCGGCAGCATGTTGGGGAGGAGGCGCGTCATCCCCGCCTGCAAATAGGACTGCACAAAATTGGGATGGATGATCGTGCCCATGTGCGAGTCGACGTGGGTCACGTCAATGCCCGCGGCCAGCGCCCGCTCCACCTGCGCGTTGACCTCCACGGCGACGGCCTCGGGTTTGGCGTTGGCGTGGACCGCGTCCTGCCAGTGATGGAAGTAACCTTCGTCGTCGAGCAGACCGCTTTCGGGGTCACGCGTCGAGACGGGTCCCCAGCGGTAGCCGTCCCATTCGGCGTTGAGCGTCGCGTGGACGCCCATATCCATCGCGGGATTCTCGCGGCACATCTCCGCCGCGGCGGGGAACCACGGACACGGGACCATCACCGCCCCCGAAGTGATTGTGCCGAATTCCCACAGGTCTTTGTAAGCCTGGATGGACGCCTGGCACATGCCGATGTCGTCGGTGTGGATGATGACGAGGCGGTCGGAGTCGGAGCAGCCGAGTTTTTTGAGGAGAGGGTTGGGGGTCATGGTTTATCCTTTGCGTCGAGCGACGAGCGCGTCGTCCTTCAGAGTCCGCAATGCAGCGCCTGCGGATGCAAAATCTTAAACGGCTCGCCGAGTTGGAAGTCCCTGCCTTCGCAAATTTGCGCGGACTTGAACTGGAGCGCCATCACGATCTGGTCGGCGGCGTCGGGCGGGATCTGCGCGGCGTAACTGCGGATGGCCGCGACCTTCGTCTCCCACGCGGCAGTGACGTCCACGACGTGGTTGGGTTCGCGGGTGTAGTAGAAGCCGATGCCTTCGATGGAGTGTCCCTGATAAGCCGCGTCCACGGCGGGGTCGGAGGAGGGGATTCTGGGCAGGCCCGCGAACTGGACCGCCTCCGCCGCGGCGAGTCCCGTCTGGATGTGGTCGCGGTGCGCTTCGTAGGTCAGCCACGGATCGCAGGTCAGGACAAAGTCGGGTTGGAGCAGGCGGATATATTTCAGCAAGTCGCGGCGCAGGGCGAAGTAGTCGTACGCGCCCGCGTCGGGATACCCCAGCCCGATGTGTTGCTTCACGCCGACGATCTTTCCCGCCGCCTGCTGATCACGCGCGAGCGACGCGGCCGCGGCCTCGTCGGAGAGCGAGGCGTCCGTCGCGCCCGCCAAATCGTCTGTGACGGTGAGGTAAACGATCTCCGCGCCGTTTTGGGCGAGCAGGGCAATTGTCCCGCCCGCGCCGATGTCGTTGTCGTCATAGTGCGGCTGGATGCAGAGAACTTTCCTGGCGGTGAAGAGGTCGGGGATGGGGAGGATGGATTCGAAGGGCATGGAGGCTCCTCGGAAATGATGAATTATGAAGACGGGCATGCTTTCATAATTCGATTTTTACGACTTTTCCAGTTTTACCCGACCGATACGCCGCGTCGACGATCTTCATGTTGACCAATCCCTCTGCCGCGCCAGGGACGGGCGTTTTGCGTTTGCGGATGCACTCGACGAAATATGCCATCTGCGCGTCGTACATGCTTTGTGGACAATGCTCCTTGCGCGGGAATTTGAATCCCGATTTCACCACGTCCACGCGGCGGGCTTTGACGTTGGGTATCTCCAACTGGGTCGGGAACAACTGACCGAATCCCCTCGTGCCGTAAAGTTGCGTCGCGGCTTCGGGACCGTCGCTGTGCGGCTGCCACCAACCCGACTCGATATAGGATGTCGCGCCGTTATCCCATTCCACGAGGATGACGCCTGTGTCGTCCACATCGAAGTTTTTGTAGTGCGTTCCGATTCGCGCGTAGACCGAGACGGGACGCGGGTCGCCGAGCAGGAAGCGCGCCGTGTCGAGGGCGTGGATGCCCATGTCGGCCAGCGCGCCGCCGCCCGCGAATTTCTTTTGCGTGAACCAGCCCGACGGTCCCCAATGCGAATGGACGCCGTAGCCTTTCGTGCGGATGATCCGTCCGAGCCTCGACGCCTGCTTTTTCAGCCAGAGAACGTCCTCGTCGAAACGCCAGCAGTGCGCCACCATCAACGTCGCGCCGCTCTGCGCGCTGGCTTCCGTCATCTTTTCGGCTTCGCGGGCGTTCATCGCCATCGGCTTTTCCACCAGCACGTGGACTCCCGCCCGGAGCGCGGCAATCGTCTGTGACGCGTGGAGGTAATTCGGCGTGGAGACGACCAGCGCGTCCACGCCGCCGTCCTTCAACAGCGCTTTCACGCTCTCGTATTGCCGCGCGATCCCGAAGCGTTTTCCAAATTTCGCCATCGAAGCGGCTTTGTGATTCACCGCCGCCGATAGTTCCAATCCCAGATTTGCCGCCGCCTGCGCGTGGATGTGGTTGATGTAACCTGTCCCTGCAAATGCGATTTTCATGGGTTGCTTTACTCCTTTGATCCCGTCAACTTGATTCCCTGAATGAACGTCTTCTGCGCGAAGAAGAAGGCGATGATGATCGGCACGGTGAACACGACCGAGGCGGCCATCAGTTGGTTCCAGACCATGGTGCGTTGTCCCTGGAAATCCTGCAAGCCCAGCGCCATGGTGAAGTTCTTGGGACTGGTGAGGAAGAGCAGCGGACCGGTGAAGTCGTTCCAGGCCCAGAGGAAGGTGAAGACCGTGACCGTGGCGAGGACGGGGACCGAAAGCGGGATGATCAGCCGCGTGAAGATCTGCCATTCGGAGGCGCCGTCCACGCGGGCCGCGTCGCACATCTCCTCGGGGATGGTGCGGAAAAATTGACGGAGCAGGAACACGTCGTAGGCGTTGGCAAAGAAGGTGGGGACGACGAGCGGCAGGAAGGAGTTGCCCCAGCCGAGGAAGTCGTTGAAGAAAAGGTAGAGAGGGATCATCGTCACCTGGTAGGGCAGCATCATCGTGGCGAGGATGACGATGAAGAGCAGGTCGCGTCCCGGGAATTTGATGCGGGCGAAGGCGTAGGCCACCGGCGTGTTGGACAGCAGCGTGCCGACGATGGAGATGAAGGCGATGACGAGGCTGTTCTTGAAATAGACCCAGAAACTCGCGCCGACGCCGGGGCGGCTGCCGCGCTCCATCGCGTCCGGGAAGTTCTTCCAGTTAAAGTGGACGCGCATGATCGGTTCGGCGATCTTGACCTCCCCCCGCTGGATCTTGTATTCCATCTGGACGGCCGGGTTGGCCGGGTCCACGAACGTGCCGACTCCTTCCACGATCGCGACCGCCGCCAGTTGACGGACGCCGCTGTCGGTCTGGACGTTGTACAGCGGCAGTTTTTCGCCGTCCACGTCCACCAGCACGTTGTCGTAGGGAAGCCAGCGCGGCGGGGTGTGGAACACGTCCTGGCTGGATTTGAAGGCGGTCAACACCATCCACAGGAAGGGGATGAGGAAGAACAGTCCGACGAAACTGATCAGGGCGTGACTGGACAGCGAGCGGAAGAAGCCGCGCAGTTTGCGGACGCGGTCGCGCCTGCGCTTCGCGTCCCCGGCCTCGCGGGGCGTGGATTTTGAAGGGATGAAGTTGTCGGTCATGGCGTCACCCGGCGTAGTACGTGAAGCGTTCGCTGACCTTGAGCAGCAGGATGGTGCAGATCAGGATGATGATGAACAGCACCCATGCCATGGCGGAGGCATATCCCATTTTGAGCCAGAGGAAAGCGTTTTGGTAAAGGTACACGCTGTAAAAGAGCGTGGAGTTGAGCGGGTAGCCCAGGTTTTGTGTGCCTCGGAAGACGTAGGCTTGCGCGAAGTATTGGAACTGGGCGATCACGCCGGTGATTAAATTGAAGAGCGTGATCGGCGAGACCATCGGCACGGTGACGGTCCACAGTCTTTGCCACCAGTTGGCCCCGTCGAGTTCGGCGGCTTCCAGCAGGGAGGTTGGCACGTCCTGCAAGCCGGAGAGGTAGATGACGATGGTCCCGCCCATGCCCCACATGCCGAGCAGGATCAGTCCCGGCTTCGACCAGGCCGGGTTGCTCATCCAGTTCGGACCCTGGATGCCGACGTAGCCGAGCAGGGTGTTCAGGATGCCGGCGCTTGGATTGAGGATCCACAACCACAGGATGACGCTTGCCACCGTCGGCACGATGGAGGGCAGGAAATAAATGACGCGGTAGATGGATTGTCCCCGCACTTTCAGGTTCAACAGCACGGCGCAGAAAAAAGAAACCAGCAGCGTCACCGGGACGCCGATGACCACCATGTAGAGCGTGTTGTAGAGCGATTTCCAGAACAGTTTGTCGTTCAACAGGCCGGCGTAATTTTGGAGTCCGGCCCATTCGAGCGGGGCTTTGGGATGATAGATGGAAAAACTATACACCAGGGAGGCCGCCATGGGGTACAGCGTGAAGACCAAAAAACCAATCGTCCACGGGAGCAGGAAAACCATCCCGATCCAGAAATTGGCGCGCTCGCGAGCGCCCCATTTCCGAAATTTGGGCGGCCAGTTCCAGCTTCGACCTTTCGCGCGAAGTTTATCCATGGCTTCCTCCTAAACAGTGACAGGGGATGGGTCGCCCGCAGCCGTTCACGCGCGGGACGGACGGAGAGGAGGGCGGCGGGAAGCCGCCCTCCCTGGACGGAGGCTTACTTCAACGCCTCCTGCAACTTCGGTTCGAACTCAGCCTGGAGCGCGTCCAGCAAAGGCTGCGGGGCCTCGCCAGTGTGGACCACTTGCTCATACACAACGCCGAAGGCGTCGTTGAGCTCCAATGAAATGGGCGTGGTGATCACGTAGGCGGCGTTCGGGCTGGACATCAGGTCTGTGAACACCTTGAACTTGGGGTTGGACGTGAAGCACGGATCCTTCGCGGCCGTCTTGCTGGTGGGCAGGTTGGCGTTGAAGCAGAATTCCTCCGCCACAATTGCTGGCGACATCATCCACGCCAGAAGTTTGGCGGAAGCGTTCTTGTTCTTGGCGCCGGCGGGGATCACCACCACCGTCCCCTGCACGACGGCGGTATTGGCGCGCTCGGGATGAGCGGCGGGCGGCGGGAAGGGCGCCACGCCGTAACTGGCTTCGGGCTTGAAGGCGCTGATGAAGTTGGGGCCGGTCATCCATTCGCCGTCCACGTACATCGCCATCTTGCCGGTGTAGAAGGGATAATCGGCGGACATGTACTGGTCGGACCAGCCGGACGAGAACGCCAGCACTTTGTCCGCGCCGTATTTGGTGTAGAACTGCTGCTGCCACGTCAGCGAGTCGATCATGGGCTGGCTGTTGATGGTCACGTGCTGGCCGTCTTCGCTGTACCAGAAGCCGCCGAACATGCGCACGTACAGGTCGTCGTGCATCCAGCCCTGGTCGGGCAGGAAGCCCACCTGCGTGAGGTTGCCGTTCGAGTCGAACTTGGTCAGTTTGTCGGCCATCTCGGCCAGTTCTTCCATGGTCGCGGGCGGCTTCTCCGGGTCGAGCCCGGCGGCCTCGAACATGTCTTTGTTCCAGAACAGGGCATACATGTCCGTGCCCCAGGGCAGGCACAGGATCTGCTCGCCAGACCTGCACTGGTTCAACGGCGCGGGGAATATGTCGTTCAAGTCAATGCCGCCGGTCTTGATGATGTCTGAAAGTTCCACCACCAGGTTCTCTTTGGCGTACGACTTCACCAGGTCGCCGCCGGAAAGCACCAGCACGTCGGGCGGCTCGGAGCCGGTCAGGGCCGGCAGGATCTTGTCCTCCTCCACCGGCGCGGTCACTTCCACTTTGACGCCGGTCTCGGCGGTATATTTGTCGAACAGCGCTTGGATTTGTTGGGGGTTGTCGCCCCATTGGATCCATACGCGCAAAACCTGCGGGCCGGCCGGTTTGCTGCCGCACGCGGCGAGGATCAGGGACGCCGCGATCAGAAGGCAGAACAGGATATTCAATTTCTTCATCTTCATTCTCCTTTATGAATTTGGGAACGACAGGACAACCAGTGGATCTTTTCGGACGCGTCTCCTCCTTTCAATTCAACGACACCCGCAGGATTGGCGGATGACCAATTCGGTGGGGAGCAGGATCAGCGGCTCCGCCCGTTCGCCTCGGATCAGGCGGGCCAGCTGGCGGACCGCGTCTGCGCCGACCTGTTCCGTCGGCGCGCGGACGGTGGTCAGCGGCGGGGTCAGGAAGCGGGCGACGGGAACGTCGTCGAAGCCGACCACCGCCACATCGTCGGGGACGCGGCGGCCGGCGCGCTGGAGCGCGGTCAGGACGCCGATGGAGGCGTCGTCGTCCCCGCTGAAGACCGCGTCGAAGTCCGTCCCATCCAGCATCAACTGGCCGATGGCCGCGGCGGCCGCGGCTTCGCTGAAGTCGCCGACCGCCACGAGGGATTTGTCGAAGGGGATCTGGTGCGCTTCGAGCGACTCGCGGTAGCCGCGCTCGCGCCATTCCGAGTCTTCGTGTCCCTCCGGGCCTTGTAGAAAAACGATCCGGCGGCGGCCATGGACTTCGATCAAATGGTCCACCAGCCTCTGCGCGCCGGATTTGTTTTCGATGGTGACGACCGGGATGTCGAGCGTTTCGGGCGGGGTTTGGTGCAGCAGCACGAGGGGAAAGCCGTTGTGTTTGAGACGCATCAATTCGGCCGCCTCCACGCTGTTTGTGAAGACGATCAGGCCGTCGGTGTTGTGCATGCCCAGCGCCCGCCGCGCGGCTTTGAGCGGGTAGCCGGCGTCGACGGTGTGGATGAGCAGGTCGTATTCGGCTTCGCGGGCTGCGGTTTCGATGCCGCGCAGCATGGACGGGAAGAACCAGCCGCCAATCTCCGGCAGGAGCAGGCCGATCGTCCGCGTGCGGCGCGAGGCCAACATGCGCGCCGCGTTGCGCGGGACGTAGTGCAGCTCGGCGATTGCCGCGTGGACGCGTTCGGCCGTGCCGGCTTCCACGGAAGCCGAGCCGTTTACCACGCGGCTGACCGTGGCGATGGATACGCCAGCGCGCCGGGCCACGTCTCCGATAGTGGGGGCGGGGTTTTTGTCCATGATGTAAGCGTTTTCTGAAAGCGTTTACATTATATGGGAAAAAGCCCCGCGAGTCAACTGGAATCTGTTTTTGCCGCGCCTTCGGTCGTTTATTCCCCCATCGGCGGTTCAACGACGCGTTATTTTTTCTCGAGCGGGATGAAGCCGCGTCCAAGCACTTCCTGGGCGGGAGAGACGATCACGAACGCGTTCGGGTCCTTTTTCGCCACAGCCGCCTTCAGGTTGTACACTTCCGTCACCGTAAGCGCGCACAGCAAGATGGATTTCTCCTGGCCGGTGTACATCCCTTTGCCGGAAACGGCGGTCACCCCGCGTTTGAGGTCGGTGAGGATGCGTTCGGAAACAGCCTCGGCCTGGTCGGTGATGATCAGCGCCAGATACTGCCGCCTGCGGTGCGCGGGGAAGAATCTGGTATGCAGGCCTTTGCCTTCCTCGTATTCGCCATGCTGGTCTTGCGTATCGCCGCCAAAGCGGGGCAGGACCTCGCCGGTGGCCCGGGTCATGCCAATTGTGCCTATGGCAACCAGAACGAGGAAACTATAGTAGGCCAGGCCTGCCGTGACCACGAGGTGGCCGGGGAGCGGGCCGACGCTGCCGCGTTCAATGAATTCCGCCAGGCTGGTCGTCGGCTGGGGAAAGAGGAAGCTTTTCGCCAGCCAGGACGCGCCGAGGATGGCGTAGATCCACAGATAGTTGCGCCGCAGGCGGCGTCCAAAAGCCTCCCACATCGAGATCGGAAATTTGGGCGAGAGCAGATTTTCCGCCAGGCTTTCCGCCCATTCGGGCGAAGGTTGGAACGGCGGCACGAGCATGGCGGCGTAGAAATCCGTCTCCATCAGGCGGATGCGATAACTCCACAATTCATAATAGCGATAGCGCCGCGCTTCGATGAACAGGAACCATGTGATGAGCAGGGTATTGAGAATGATGACGCCGTGATGGACCGCGGGCTGGCCGAAGGCGATGGAAAGCGCCGCGCCGGTGGCAACCACAGCCCAGTTCGTGGTCGTGTCCAGCCGCTGACGCCAGACGTTGGCGCGCTGGATCTCGGCGCGGAAGAGATGCACCATCGCGGTGACGAATTCGCTGGATTTGAGCTGGTAGCCGCGATAGGTCCAGACCGGTTCCTCGGACGCAGGTTCTTGAACTGGTTTTGCATTGGATGATTTGACAGGCATTGCGTCTTCTCTCTTTCCGCTTCGAGACTCAGGGGCAGCGGGCGAGGCGGTCATGGGCGTTCGCGTCGGGTGGGCGCCGCGGCGGGGAGGGTGGATGCGCGTCGCGGGCGTTGGCGTCGGGTGGGCGCCGCGGCGGGGACGAGTCCCCGCGCTATTCCTACGAAGCCCTGCGGGCTATTTCTTCGGCAATTGATACGCGTCCGTCGTCGGTTTCAGTGGACGCGCCAGCCAGTATGGGCGACGCGTGCCGTCGGGGCTGACTTTGTCGGCGGGGCGGGTCATCGCCAGCCAGCGACGATACACTTCCATGGATTTATTCGTATCCACGAACAGGTCGCCCGCTTTTTCGCCCGCTTCGGCTTTGCTGACCTTGTACACTTTTTGCAGCCAACAGTGGACTCCGCTGATCGGGTCGGGGTGGACGGCGTGGGCGAGGTTTTGATTCACGCCGACGTTGCTCCACCAGATGCGACTCGTGTCTGGGTCGGAGGATTCCCATGCTTTCGCGCCGTGAAGGACGCGCATGAGGAAACCGCCTTTGCCGTCGTCGTGCAGTTCAACGAGATTCGATGAGCCTTTGCTCACGCCTTTATCTTCGTTCAAGCGCCAGCGTCCCAAGTGATGACTAATGGCGATAATGCCAGGCTTGATCCCTTCTGTCACCCAAACCGTATCCACGAAGTGACCAATTTCGGTTTCTACTTTGGCGAGGTCGCCTGTTTCGAGCCCGAGGCGTCCCGCGTCTTCGGGATTCATCCATATCGGATTCTTGTGCGAGATCTCATACAGCCATTTGGCGTTTGCGCTGCGTGTGTGAATCAGAGTTGGCAATCTGAAATTGGGAAGCAAAATCATCTCGCCTTTTTCACGGCTAATATTTTCCTGATGAACATGACTCTTCACTGCCCACGGAATCACATTTTCTTTTTCGCCCCAGCCCCAATTGGCAAGCGTGTCGCTGAAGAATTCGAGTTTCTTCGACGGCGTATCGAAGCCCGCCTTTACTTCGCCGTCAATGTTTACGCCGACAACGTGATCATCTTTGAAAACGCGGTCGTGGGCATCTAACTGGTAATTGGCAATTGGTAATTGATCTTGCGTGAAATTACCATTTCCCCAATTACCAATTACCTTTTCAAACGGAACATAATTTTCTTTTTTCACTTCAAAGACTCCGTACTTGCGCATGTATGCCAGCGGAGTCAATCCTTCTTTTGCGGCGGCTTCGGGCAGACCAGGCACGGAGTTCTCGAAAATCCATTGATAGTATTCATCCACCGTGATGATCTCGCCCTTGCGATACGGCGACTCAAACCACTGACGAATGCCGAGCGAGCCGTCGGGATCCATCTTTACGGAGAGTTGAATCCAGAACTCGTTCTCTTCCCACACTTCGCCAGGGTTGGCTTGATAGGTGAAATCAACCTTGATGCCCGCGCGTTCCATCGCCACGCGGCGCACAGGTTGGCGGAAGGCGATCCATTGACACGAATGGGTTTCCTGACTCATCAGGTCGTGACGTTCGGGTCCGTGACCCGTGGGCAGGACATAATCGGCGAACCATGCGGTTTCATTCCATGTGGGCGTGAGCGCGACATAACACTTGATCTTCGAGTCTTCATCCTTGAGCGCTTTGAGCCACATGAAGCCATCGGGGTTGACCCACATCGGGTTGTAGACGCGCGTAAAGTACACGTCAATATCGCCGCGCCCTTCTTCGAGCATGTGCGGCAAAAGAATCGACATCTCATAATGCGCGAGCGGATATTCGATGGGGTAGTGTAGTTCGTTCCACGTTTCGGGGGCAGGCGCGCCTTTGAACGGCTTCGGCACAAATTTATTCCAGTTGGTCATGGATGTGCCGCCCTTGTTGCCCACGCTTCCCGTCAGCACATTGAGGAAGAATAAACAACGCGCCACTTGCCATCCGCCCAGGTTTCCAACACTCGCAGAACGCCACACGTGCGTGGCAAGTTTGCCTTCGCAATTCGCAACGAGTCGCGCCGTTTCTTGAATGCGCTCGATCGGCGCTTCGGATTCTTGCGCGGCGCGTTCGAAGGTGTATTCGGAATATAAATCTTTGAGGAGGAGGTCGAAGAGTGGGAAAAGTTTCAAGTTCCAGGTTTCAGGTGTCAGGCGTTGCCCTGAGCCTGTCGAAGGGTCGGATGACGCGAGCGCGCTTCGAATCTCCGCTGCTAACTGGTCGCTGTTTACTGATAGTTTTCCATCGGCGACGGCTTTCAGTGTTTCCTTCCAATTGACCCATTTGCGCATGAAGTCTTTGTTGTACAAATTATTTTGAATCAGATAATTTGCAATCGAAAGCAGAATTGTATTTTCACTGCCAGGGTAGGTGGGCATCCAGACATCGCTCATGGACGCGGTGTTGCTCAGACGCGGGTCGAAGGTGATGAGTTTTGCGCCGTCGGTTTTGGCTTCGATAATGCGCTGCGCGTGCGGGTTGAAGTAATGTCCCGTTTCGAGGTGACTTGAAATCAGCAGGATGACGCGCGCGTTGGCATAATCAGGGCTGGGACGATCTTGCCCGATCCAGAAGTTGTAGCCCGCGCGCGCCGACGATGAGCAGATATTGGTGTGGCTGTTGTGACCGTCCATGCCCCAGGTCTGCACGACGCGGTTGGTGTATCCGTCTTCGCCTGGGCGACCGACGTGATAGACGATCCCATTCGGGCGGCGTTTCTTGCTCTCGCGCATTTTCTCCGCGATCTCGGTCAGCGTCTGCTCCCATGTGATGCGTTCCCATTTGCCTTCGCCGCGCTTGCCGACTCTCTTGAGCGGATACAAGATTCTCTCAGGATCATATACTTGGTTATGAGTCGCGGGTCCCTTGGCGCAGTTACGTCCACGCGAACCAGGGTGGACGGGGTTGCCTTCGAACTTGCGAATCTCGTAGGTGCCTTTGTCCACGTAGGCGAGCAGTCCGCAGGCGGATTCGCAGTTGAAGCACACGGTCGGCACAAGGGTGTAATTCCTTGCCACGCGCTTGGGCCATTCCTTACCGTCCCATTCCGTCCAATCGTCCCATACTTCGGGAGGCGGGTATTGACTGATACGCCCGTCGGGATGGATGACTTCGGTCAGTTTGATGGGTTTGCGGTCGGAGGCCGCGAATTGCGGGACGGCGGCGCCTGCGGAGGTCTGAGGGATTTTTTTCATAGGATGTCGGGTTCCATGGTCTCAAGTTCCAAGTGTCAGGTGTCAGTTACGAGATACGAGATACGAGTTACGTGTCTACGTGTGTACCTGTGTACGTGTCTACTTTCTCTACGAATTCGGAATATACTGCGGCGCCATCACGAAGGCGTATTCATAGAAGAACAAGCCGATCAGGGCGGCAATCACAGCAACAGGCAACGCGGGCGCGAAGGCGATCATCAGCGCGAGCGGGATGACGTGACCGAGCGCGATTCCGCCCCACCAGTAATGGTTGCGGAATTTGCCGTGAGTCATCTCGCGGGAGGCGAGCATGGCAGTGTCTGTCGGGAAGGAGTTGAGTTTACCCGCGAAGGTCAGCAACAAGTTGATGGCGATGCTGGCGGGGAATAAAACAGTGAGCAACGCGGTCAAGTTAGCGGGGAACTTGATAAAAATATTCAAGACGAAGAACACACCGCTTGCCACCATGACAGATTGCGAAAGCAATTGGAATGGGAGCAGGTTGCTCTGCCACATGTCGCGCCCTTCGGCTTGACCGAGCAGGAAGGCGGTGTAGATGACTACGCCCAGCGCAAACGGGAAGACGATCCACGCGGCAAACGGGCGGACGGCTGATACCGTTTCGATGGGGAGTATCCCAACTTGAGCCGCGCCTTCGAGCAGCCACCACAAGCCTGCAACCGCCGTGAACGTGACCATGATGTACGCGCCGCGCGCCACCCATGATTTCCATTGCGGGCGGAGCAAAATATTCAAGAAGCGTTTGGGTTGCGACAAATCTTTGAGAAGCAGAATGACCGTGATGAGCATGAAGACCATCGCGGTGAAGCCTGTCGCAAGGAAGGTTGCGGAGTCAAAACTAAAGAGATTGAACATCGAGCCGAGACTCAAGAGCATGAAGAGTCCGCCCGCGATATTTTTTGTGACGAGATACGAAGGCAATTCCCAATGCCAGTTGATCTTGTGTTGCGCGGTGTAGGCAGTCTGCGCCATGTGCTCGGCGACGCGTCCGCCGAATTGAATGGGACCGTTGAGGGGATAACCTTGTTGTTGCGGAGTTCGGATGGAAGCGCCCGAGTTGGCTGTCAAGACGGGGAGGGCAACCCCGCCGCGAGCGTAGGGTGAAGCGTTCTGTTCCGTTACTTTGTCCGCCCACATGAACGAGTCATGAGTCTGCGCGGCGGAGGGATGGAGCGACCAGTCGTTGCCGTTGATGTAGAAGAGTTTGGGAGCCGTCCCCTGCTCAGGCTTGCGAACGGTCGCGGGGGCAGAGGCAAGCGTCCGTGCGATTTCTGAAGCGGGGTCGTTCAAGTCCCCAGCGAGAATCGCATGTTCGGGGCAGACCACGACGCAGGCGGGTTCGAGTCCCACATCCAAACGATGCGCGCAAAAATGACATTTTGCGGCGGTGTTGGTTTCGGGGTCGAGATAGATCGAATCGTAGGGGCAGGCTTGCATACAGGATTTACATCCGATGCAAATGGACGGATCGAATTCGACGATGCCATCCGCGCGTTGATACATGGCGCTGACGGGGCAAATGCGAACGCACGGCGGGTTGGCGCAGTGGTTGCAGCGCGTCACTTGGAAGCGGCGGCGCACGTCGGGGAAGGAACCCGTCTCGACGTACTTGACCCACGTGCGATACACGCCCAGCGGAACTTGATTCTCGGACTTGCACGCGGTGGAGCAGGCGTGACAGCCGATGCATTTGGATTGGTCAATGAGAAAGCCGTAGTTGGTCATAAGGATGAAGGATGAATTATGAAGGATGAAAGCCTTTGAACCGCGAAGCACGCAAAGGTCGCTAAGAAAACCTTTAAAAATTCTTTGCGTTCTTAGCGTTTCACGGTTAATTTTTTTACGCGGGTTGCGGCGGCGTAACCGCGTTCATAATTGCCGTTGCGAAATCGGCGGGCGTGACGCCAGGCGATTGGATGTTGAGGCGGTAATACGCTTCTTCGATTTTCGATTTGAGATTCTCTGGCGTGGCGGCGACTCCGCGCAGGGATTGTTCGAGCGCGCCGAGCGCAAAGACGGGGAGGAGGGTGAAATCGCCTGAGATGGCGACATCGTCAATACGGCCTTCGCGCAAGCGGGCGATGATGCGGATCAGACCGCCCTGCGACTTGAACGCCGCTTCGACGATATGAACGTCCTGATGAATTCTCACGCCCTGCTGTTTGAGTTGACCCTTTTGATACAGCCATTCGTCAGAGACGAAGCGCGCGTCAATTTCCTGCGCCATGGCTTCTTCTTCCTCGGTCCATTCGCCTTCGTACACTTCTGCGCCCAACGCTTCAGAGACTTTCTTCATGTATAGGTCTTTGACCTTGGCGCGGTCAGGCGTGGAGCCGAGTTGTTCAGTCATAGTGGTCATGTAGGCTTCAAGCGATTCAAAAATCTTGTCGCGCATTTTTTCCGAAGGGACTTTCAACACCTGCGACATGGTTTTCTTATCGAAGGTGTACATCAAACTGCCGACGAGAACCTCGGCAATGCCCATCTGCGCCGCGCCCGTCCCGCCGATCTTCTTGCCATTGACATGCACATCGTTGATGGGACGATGGTTGGCGGGGATGCCAAGTTCCTGATAGGTTGCCACCAACGGGTCAATATACAGTTTGAAGCGTTCTTCCAACGTGGCGGGCAAATCTTCCTTGTGGAAGATCCACTGCGTAAAGAGTTGACCGTTATCCAAAAAAACCGCGCCGCCGCCCACTTCGCGCCGATAGACGGGCAGGTTATGCTTTTCGCAGTAATCCAAATCAACTTCTTTTTGGATGTCCTGATGATAGCCAATGGATACATACGGTCCATTCGGCGAGACCATGATGATGGTGTTGGGCGTGTCCGCCTTCATCGCATATCCGACCGCGTGGTAAACGGTCTGCGAGCGGAGCGGCGAGACGCCTTCCATATAGAGCAAGCGGATTCTTTTGGACATTGGGAGACTCCTTTGGGTCGGGGATAACGTACACAGGTAAACAAGTACACACGTAGACAGGTCAGTCAACACACCTCAGGCAGTTGACCTTCAACTCTACGATTCTCTCTTTATATTTTTCCGCCGCCGCTTCGCCTGTGACAAGGTGGCTAGATTCCGCTTCGAGATTCGTAGGTCTCACTTTGACGAGCCAACCGATTCCGTACGGGTCTTTGTTGGCGAGCAGAATATCCCTCGCAAAACCCGCTTCGTTTGTCTCGACGATCTCGCACGCGAACGGCGCGGGGAACGGTCCCACCCATTTGGCGGACTCAATTGTCGCCAGCGGTTTGCCCTGCTCCACTTTCTTGCCGACGTTCCGAAAACTGATCGCCGCGAACTTCCCACAGCGTGTCTGCGCGACGTCGGTCATGCCGAGAGTCGCAAAGTCGCCGTCGAAGCGAATCCACACATCGCGTTCGATGTCGTAGGTCAGGTCTTCAGGGATGTCGCAGGCGTAGTAAATCACGGTGACCAGTTATCAGTCATCAGTGAACAGTAACCAATTCAGTCAAAAACCGATAACTGGTTACTGATTACTGATCACTCGAAATTAAGATTCTGTTCTTCCATAAACTTCTGATACGCCGCCGCCGCCGCTTCGCCCGTGACGAGTGAGGCGGATTCGCCAGCCCAATCCGTCGGCTTCAGTTTGACGAACCAGCCTTCGCCATAGGGATCGCTGTTGATCAGCGACGGTTTTATCTTCACCGCTTCGTTTACTTCCACGATCTCGCCTGTGATCGGCGACGTAACGGGTCCCACCCATTTGCCGCTTTCCAACGTCCCAGCGCTTTTTCCCTTCTGTACGGTGCGTCCCGCTTCCTTCGGCGTGACGTTGACGATGCCCTTCGCCAGATTCTGCGCCACGTCGGTGATGCCAATCTTTACCGTGCCGTCCGCTTCGAGCGTCGCCCACGCGTGTTTCTCCACCCAATAGAAGCGGTCTTCAGGGATGTTACATCCACGAACTGTTGCCATTTTTATTCTCCTTTGTTATCTCCGTTGGTCGAGTAGCCGCGCTCTTGTTCTTTGCGGCGTATCGAGACCAACATGTGCCAAGAGTATTTTTGTTAGTGGTGGTCTCGATACGTCCCTCAAAAAGCATTCGGGACTACTCGACCACCGAGCCTTCTCCATGTTCGCCTTGCAGGTGATACAGAAGTAGATCGAAAACAACCAACCGAATCTCGTATTCATATTCTGACACAAAATTCGGATCGCGGCGCGCTTTCTTCGTGACCTGTTCATAACTCGCGCCGCACACGGGACAGGTCAAGATAAAAAATGTATGTCCTGTAAATTCATCAACGCGCGTTCCCAACGTATCTGGATGACTCTCCGCCAGGTGGTTGTGGACTTCGGAGCGCTTACCGCTAAACTCGCAATAGGGACATTTGAACATGAGAGAGCAGATGATTAGAGATTAGAGAGCAGTAAACTACTCAACTACTTGACTACTCGACCACTTGACTACTCGACCACTTGACTACTCGACCACTTGACTACTCGACCACTCAACTACTTGACTACTCGACCACTTGACTACTCGACTACTCAACTACTCGACTAACTTCTTCCACGCCGACGGCTTCCGCCACCAACTGAATGATGTCGCGGACTTCGATCTTGCCTTCGTTGCCTGTGGTCTTGACCGCGTCGGAGTACATGATCATGTCTTTGGGGCAGGTGACGATGAAGAGTTGCGTCTTGGCATTCGCGCCTTCACCGAAAGTGGTCAACGCTTCTTTGATTCGGTTCTCGGCGGGACGTTCTCCTGGAGCGACCTTGCCCATCCAAATTTGACCGCCGCCCGCGCCACAGCAGAACGAGTTCTCGCAGTTGCGCGGCATTTCGACAAATTCCACGCCACACAGTTCAAGCAACTTGCGCGGAGCGGTGAATCCGCCGTTGTAGCGGCCGAGATAGCACGGGTCGTGGAAGGTGACTTTGTAATTCGTCAACTTGTTCTTGATGGTGAGTTTGCCTTCTTCGATCAACTTGAGCAGCGTCACTGTGTAATGCTTCACTTCAAACGTCCCACCGAATTGCGGATACTCGTTTTTGAGCGTGTTGAACGAGTGCGGATCGGTCGTCACGATCCGCTTGAACTGTGCCTTGCCGAAAGCCTCCATGTTCTGCTCGACGAGTTGCTCGAACAGACCTTCCTCTCCCACGCGGCGCGCGTCGTTGCCCGAATTGGATTCGTTCTGATACATGATCCCAAAATCGAGTCCAGCCTGATTGAAAATGCGCGCGACCATTTTCGTGTTCGGGATGACGCGTTCATCGAATGAAGCGGTATCGCCGACAAACCAGAGATGCTCGACAGGTTCTTCGGTCGCGTTCTTGACGGGGAACTCCATCTCCTTCGCCCAGCGTCCGCGCAGACGTTTGCCTTTGCTCATCCAGTTGCCGTTGGTGGCGAGCGATTGAAGCGCGTTCTGCACGCCGCTGTCAATTTCGTAACCGTCAATCAACATGCGGCGGCGGATGTCCACGATATCTGCCATCGGTTCGTTGCCGACAGGACACACACGGACACAGGCATAACAAGTTGTGCAAGACCAAACAGCCTCAGGGGAGATCACGCTCTCAGTAAGCGGAACCAGCAATCGGTCGGGGTGAGAACCGAAGGTCGCTTCCTTAAGAAGATAACGCTTGTTCACCTCCAATGCCGAAGGGGAGAGCGGACGATTGTAAAAGTTCGCAGGGCAGACGTCCTGACAGCGATTGCATTGCACGCAGGCGTAGG
The DNA here is from genome assembly GCA_002473085.1 of Anaerolineales bacterium UBA7227. GTDB lineage: Bacteria > Chloroflexota > Anaerolineae > Anaerolineales > Villigracilaceae > Denitrolinea > Denitrolinea symbiosum. Next base: position 23,925 of record DKTP01000072.1, on the reverse strand, counting down.
CGTCCATCACGCGCGTCCAGGCGAGATCGTAAACAACTTTCGCGCCAGGCTCGAATTTCTGTCCGTCAATCACCTTCAACGGAATCGCAGGGTCGAGTTGCCCGCGCGGATTTTGTTTCGCCAAACCCAGATTGATAGGCGACATGAAAAAGTGTGTGTGTTTACTGCGCGAAAGATACGGGATGATGAACATCACCCAGCCGAGACTGATCCACCACGCGACATGTACGCCCGTTTCAGACGCGCCGAAAATTTTATTGAGAAAACTTGCAAACGGCATGAACGGATCGGCGCCTTCGGTGAGGCGGAACGCCTGGCTGAGAACGTGCGCGACGACGTGCATGAAGACGAACACGTCCACGATGAGCGAATCTCTTGCCTGTCCGCCCGCTTTGACTTTCGGATTCAGCAGGACGTTGTCGCGAAAGGTAAGCGCCTTGTCTTTGGTAATGAAGCGACGCACGAAGAAAACCGTGATCGCAACAAGCAGGAACACGCTCATCACGTCGGCGATGAGGTTGAAGGCGTTGACCGGTCCCGTCGGCGCATTGGGGATGTGTTTGCCGCCGTAGACCAGATCGAAATCAGGGACGAGTCCTTCAAGCACGTCGAAGAGATTGACGAACGCGTAGGTGATGAGACCGAAGAACAGTCCCATGTGGATGGCGCTCAGCCCTTTGCGGGCTTTGAAGATGGTGCATTGAAAAAAAACCGTGAACGCGGCTTTGACGAGACTCGCAGGGACGTTCTTCAACTCAGGCGCGGGTCGTCCCTTGCGGATGGTGTCAACGATGGTCTTGAATCCGTGATAGGTGAACCCCACCGACGTCAGCGCCAGGATGATGAAGATGATTTTTTCAACTGGTGTAAGCAACGCGCCCTCCCGAAGATTTCAAACACGAAGGACACAAAGGCACACAAAGGGCTTTTTAAAGGCTTTCCTTCGTGACCCTTTGTGCTCCTTTGTGGTTAAGAACTTAAAGAAGTTCCAACATCGCTTCCGCGACTTCAAACAGATCGTTCGTCGCGCCGTAATGCGCCACGTTGAAGATCGGCGCCTTCTTGTCGGTGTTGACCGCGATGATCAACTCGGCGTCCTTCATACCTTCGAGATGTTCGGGCGCGCCAGAAATTCCGAGCATGAGATACAACTTCGGCTTGACCTTGAGTCCCGACTTACCCACCTGCCTTGTGCGCGGCAGCCAGCCCGCATCCACGACGGGACGCGAAGCCGACACGACCGCCCCAAGTTTTTCCGCCAACTCTTCCGCCAACTCCACGTTTTCCTTGCCGCCGATGCCGCGTCCGATCGAAACCAACTTCGCCTGCGCGGTGATGTCCACGTCGCCAGCCGCGGGCTTGATCGCTTCGACAAACTTCACTTTCAATCCGCTCAGGTCAACGGGCGAAGCCATTGTCGTCGCGGCGGTGGAGCCTCGCCCCGCTTCCGCGTCGAACGAACCCGCAAGGCACGCGGCAATCGCCATCCCGCTTTCGGGCGCGATCTCCGCCATCAGTTTGCCGCCGTACGCCTGGCAACTCATCGTCCCGTCCGCGCCGATCTCCTTCACCGCCGTCGCGCACGGAACGCCCATCCGCGCCGACAGCCACGCGGCAAGGTCCATGCCCGCCGCCGTCCAGCCGAACATCACCAGCCGCGGCGACTTCTCCCTGACCAGCGCCTCGACGACTTTCCCATACGCTTCGGGATTGAACCGACTCAGCGCCGCGTCGTCAACGTGGATGGTCGCATGGGACGCGAACGCCCCAGCGTCAACCCCGCTTCCGACCACGATTGCAACTGCCTGCCCACCCCAAGCCGACGCCAACTCTTTGGCTTTTCCAACCATCTCAAACGACACATCGGAAAATTTTCCGTCCATGTGTTCGGTGATTACGAAAATGTCATTGCTCATGTTTGCTCCTTTGGAGAGAGAGTAGAGAACAGAGATTAGAGAACAGTGACGTTTCTCCGCTCTCTGCTCTCTTCTCTACGCAAGCCCTTTGCTCTTCAACAATTCCACGATCTTCGCCGCGACTTCCTTCGACGAACCCTCGATCATCTCCGCGTGACCCGTCATCGCGGGCGGAGACATTTTCTTCATCACGATTCCCGCGCTGGCTTCGCCCGTCGGCGCGACCTTCTCGATGACCGCCGTCTGCGCGACCTGCCTCACCTTGCTGACGGGCGCATAACGCGGCGGCTTGGACGAGGCTTGCACGCCGACCACCAGCGGAAGCGCGGCTTCATACTTCGCGCCGACCCCGCCCGCGAACTCCTTGCTGATCGCCGCCGTTTCGCCGTTCACGTCCACCGCACTGACCCCGCCGATGTAGGGCATCTCCAAATACGCCGCGAGGATCGGACCGATCTGCCCGTCAATATCGTTCGCCGCCTGCACGCCCGCGAAGATAAGATCGGGCGCGAGTCCCTTGATCGCCTCAGACAGCCATTTCGCCTGCTGATGAGAATCTGCGGCGGGATCGTCCGCGGTGATCTTGACCGCTTTGTCCGCGCCCATTGCCAGCGCGAGGTGAAGCGAGCCGTCCAGTTCGCCGATCAAGTCCACGCCGATGACGGTCACCGTCGCGCCGACGGCTTCCTTGATCAACGCCGCCTGCTCGATGGACTGAACGTCGAACCAGTTCAGCACAAAATCCACCGAGTCAAAGTCCACGTTCGCGCCCTTCACGGGCAGGTCGTCGGCAATGCTGGGGATGTGTTTAACTGCTACTACGATATTCATTCAGTTCTCCTGTGTTTCGGTTTCAGGTGTCAAGTGTCAGGTTGCAAGTTGCAAGTTCAAGGTTGAAAGTTGCGAGACCTGCAACTTGTAACCTTAAACCTTGAACCCAACAATTATTCACCACGCATAGACTTGTCCAACAACTCCAAAATATCCAGCACATCCACATGCTCGTTGCCCGTGGACTTGACCGCGTCGCTGAAGCGCGAGACTTCGAAGGGACAAGCCACCGCCAGCACGTTCGCGCCCGTAGACGCGGCTTCCATGGCGCGTTTTTCGGAGAGACGCATGGTGGTGTGCTTGGCGGTGAATGAGTCCATCCACATGCCGCCGCCTCCGCCGCCGCAACAATAACCGTTCTCGCGGTTACGTCCCATCTCGACCAGTTCCACGCCAGGGACGGCTTGCAGAAGTTGACGCGGCGCTTCGTATTCGCCGTTATGCCGTCCGAGATAGCACGGATCGTGATAGGTGATTCTCTTGTTGACAGGGTGTTTCAACATCGGCTTGAGCTGGTCGAGGTAGCGCACGAGGAAGGTCGAGTAGTGAACGACGGGGCGTTCAAAGCCATATTTCGGATACACATTCTTGAAGGCGTTCAACTCGTGCGGACCCGTGACCACCAATTCCTTCCACTCGTATTTGTTGAAGGTCGCGATGTTGTACTCGGTCATCATCTCGAACAGGCCCTTCTCGCCAGCCAGCCGCTGGGAGTCGGCGTCGTCCTTTTCCTCCTTGCCGAGGATGGCGAAGTCAATGCCGAGCGCGTTGAAGATGCGCGCCGCCGCCGAAGCCGCGTCAATGCCGCGTGGATGATACGAAGGATACGAACCGACATACCAAAGAACATCCACTGGGCGGGCAAGGTCTTTGATGATGGGAACTTCCACGCCCGCGGACTGAATCCACGCGTCGCGTTTGCGTTGAGGCTGACCAAGCGGATTGCCGCTCTTGGCGGTATTCTCAAACGCCTGTTGCAATTCGTTCGGCACAAACTTACCGTCCAAAATCGCCTGCTCGCGCGCCGCGGGCATGATCTTGACCATGTTCACTTCCTTGGGGCAGACGCGCAGGCAGTTGGCGCAGGTGGTGCAGAGCCACAGTTCGGGCGCTTCGGTCAGGTCCATGCCCGTTTGGGCGTAGCGATACAACTTGCGCGGACCGTAATTCCCAACCACATCCACAGGGCAGACGGCGACGCACTTGGCGCACTGATAACAATTCGCAAATGATTCCGCCTCGGGAATGGACGCGATCTTCTCGATCAGTTCGGGCGTGTAATCGAAGATCACCCGCTGCTCGAACATGCGGTTCCAGTGACCCGACACATCCACGCCGTCCACGATGACGTTTTCTTTTTCGATTGCAACTGCTTTTTCGTATTTAGGTGTCATGGGATCTCCTGTAATTGGTAATTGGAGATTGGTAATTGGTCATTTAGAAAATCAAACGCCAATCTCTAATCTCTAATCTCCAATCTCTAACTACCGCTCTTCTTCAACCCAAGCAGCCGCCTCGCCATGTTCGGCAGTGTCGGCAGCAGACCATTGAACTCTCGGCTCAACCGCCAGCTCGTCGTGCCGTACAGATAGACGCTGTAAGCGCAAGCCAGGAAGGCGCTGTTCGCGAAGGGAGCGCGCTTCTCGTCGTTGACCAGTTCGTCCACGAACAGCCCCGTCCCTTCGCCGAATTTGACGCTCATCGCGGTGACCGCGCCCACGCGCACATATCCGTCCGCGAAGTTTTCAGCGTGGAGGTTGTGCGCGCTGCCCGCCAGCAGCGGCAGGATGCCTGTGCCGACGGTCGGGTCCCACAGCCAGCGCGTCCACAGCCAATGCTCGGTGGGGAAGGTGTTGTGTAAAAGTCCGGTCGCGAGTTCGAGGGCGAGACGGGTATCGAGCGCGTCCTGCTTTTCGACGAAGGCCGCCACCCGCACGGAGGCGGGCGCGTCGTCGTGCAGCAACTGGTCGAAGACGGCGTAGTTGCTTTGCGCGAAGTGATTGACGATCGTCCTCGCGTTGGCTTTGGTGTGCGCGACCGCCGAAGCGACGTCAGCGAAGGAAGAGGCCAGGGAGGCGGAGTCCGCTTGAAGTCCGAGAAAGAGGCGGGCGTGACGCTCCGCCATTTCGTCCGCCATCGCGACCACGTCCTCAGGCGCGACTTGTTCCAGCGCTTCCTGCAGAGTCGCCTGCAGGTCGGGGTCGTCGGGACCCGTCTTCTGCTTGATGATGTGGCTCTGCCACTGGGATTGATCCATCGCTTCCACGAGGAACCTACGCCGCCACTTTCTGCGCCGCCGCCACCGCGCGCGCCGCCGCCAGCCCAGCCATCGAGATCGAATCGTTAAGGTCGGCAGGACCCGCCGCCGCGCCCGCCACGAACACGCCAGGCGCCGACGTGGCGACCGTGTCGAGGCCGCCCTCGCCGCCCGCTTCGATGAAGCCGTATTTGTTTTGCTTCACGCCGAGCGTCTGCGCGATGGCGCGCGTGCCCGCGCTCGGCTCCATGCCGATCGAAAGCACGACCATGTCCATCGTCACTTCCATCGGGCGCCCCATGGTGGTGTCCTCGCCGCGGATGAGCAGCTGGTCGCCCTTTTTCAGCACTTCGCTGATGACGCCCTTGACGTAATTGACTTTGTATTTTTCCTGCGCGGGCCAGTAGATTTCATTTTCCCAATAGCCATACATGCGCATGTCAATGTAGAAGATCATCACCTTGCTGTCGGGCAGCAGTTCGCGCAGTTCGATCGCCTGCTTGCTGGCGATCCCGCAGCAGACCTTCGAGCAATATTCGTTTCCGATGCGGCGGTCGCGCGAGCCCACGCATTGGATGAACGCGATCTTCTTCGGCGCTTCGCCGTTCGACGGGCGCACGACGTGGTGATCCTTCAACATCTTCTCCAGGTCGGTCAGCGTGACGACGTCGGGGAAGGTGTAGTAGTTGTATTGCTGGGTGGCGCGGCCCGGGTCGAAATGCTGGAAGCCCGTGGCGACGATGACCGCGCCCACGTTGAGGGATTCGGCGACGCCGCCCGCTTCGATCTCGACGTTGAAGTTGCCAGCGCTCCCGGACATTCCCTTCACTTCGGCGTTGTACTTCACTTCCACCCGCGCGGACGATGTGACCGACGCGGCGAGTTCCGCCATCGCCTCCGACGCGTCGCGCCAGTGATGGGTGAGTTTGGAATACCCCTCGCGGTCGGGCGTCCCGCCGAGACGTTCGCGCTTTTCGATGAGGATCGCTTCCCCGCCGAGTTCAGCCACAGACCGTGCGGCTTCCAGCCCCGCAGGTCCGCCGCCGATGACCAGAATTTTGTTGGATGACATTGGTGTTCCTCCGAAAAAAATTACGTCGTTTACGCCACATTGACCACGGGTTTATCCGCGTCTTCCCAGGTGATTCCAGCCTTCGTCCCCGCGCGAATCGCTTCGAGGTCCTCCTGGAAATCGTCCCAGTATTTCTGCCAGTCAACGCCAAGTTTGTCCATGAACGGGCGCCAGTCCGTGGAGTGCCAGTGCATCTGCACCACGCGGAAGGGATGCGCGCCCATCGCCAGCGCGGAGACCTGCGCGTCCGACAGCACGGGGATTCCCACCTTGCGGTCGTGCGCCTTCGCCGCGAACTGGCTCTTGTCGAGCGTGGTCACGCAGCCCGTGTCGTGCGTCACCGTCACGTCGGGGTTGACCTCGTTCTTCATCACTTCGATCTTCCGCAGGTTGGCGAACGAGCGGGTGAAGTCGCGCTGTACGAGGATGTGACGGAAGCCGAATCCGCAGCAGTCGTACCAGGTGGAGTAATCCGCCACGTTCATGCCCAGCGCCTGGAGCGTCGCGGTGACCGTCGCCATGCGCTGACCGCCGTAAATTTCGGGGTCGTAGATCGCGTCTTCGACGACGATCTTGTAGTAATGGCAGGCGGGGTGGACGGTGGCGGTGATGGCGCTCATGTCCACAGTTTGCTTCTCGGCGATCCGCTTCCGCATGACGTGAATCCACTCGCTGTAATGGACGAGTTCTTCGGGGATGACCAGCGGCTTGCCCATTTTGTCCAGCACGCGGCGGACTTCGTCGCGCAGCCCCTTGTGATGGATGAGCTGCTCGCGGACCTCCTTGTAATGTCCGTAAGACGTGCCGCAGTGGATCATCGGGAAGTAGCCCGTCTCGTACGCGGCGGCGAAGTTGCGGCTCATCACCGCGGCTTGCGCGGCAGCGTTGGACGCTCCCGAAGCATAGTAGTTCCAGCCCGTGCAGGAGGTCTGGTCCTTCGGGTCGAGATAGTCCAGGTCGAATTGACGGTGCAGCCAGAAGATGGACGAAGTGTAGCCAGGGATGTGTCCGCACTGACCGCAGGATTTGTGATGCCAGGTATGGTCGATCGGAATCTTTTTCTTGCGTCCGAACTTCGTGGTCACCTCCACGTGATTCTCGGGCACACGCTGGACGATGACCTCGCCCCTGGCTTCGAGTTCGAACAGCATTTCGCGCAAGTCCGCTATGGGCGCGGCTTCAGGATCGCGGATGACTGCGTGAGATTTACGTTCCAGGATTTCTTCTACAGTTGTTGTCATGGCTTCTCCGATCAATCTTTACATAGGAGGCATTCTCTAATGCCGACGCTGGAGAGCGTCTCCTACGCGATGAACTGCAATCACCAATTACCAATCACCAACCTACCCCTCCTCCAACTCTTCCTGCATGACCTCCGCCAGCAGATCGTACAAACCCTCGTCAATTTCCTTGATGATGTCCATGTTGCCCGTCTCGAACCAGATGGTGTAGAGTTCGAGCAGGGTCTTGCGATCCGTCTTCCACGCCGCGTCCGTGACGCCGCGCAGGGTGTCCACGGGGATGGCTTTTCTCCACACGGGCATGTTCGCGCTGAACTGCGCCACCCACGGACCCCAATCGGGGAAGAAGTCGGGCTGGAGCATGTCGGGCGAGACCTGATTCCCCTTCAACATCACTTTGTAGATCACGCGGCTGTAGCCCTGCAGGACGTCCCTCGTCTCCTGCAAACCGTTCCGCACGGCGACCTCGCGCAAGAGCGTGACCAGCCCGCCGGGGTTGTTTCCGCGCGGACAGCGCACACACGAGAAGCACTGCGCACAGTTCCAGATGTCCTCCGAGATGATGTCGTAGATCCGCTCGACATCTTCGCGCGCCATCGCCTGCGCGATCACGCGCGGGGAGTAATCGTAGAAGCGCGCCGAGGGGCAGGATGAGACGCAAATCCCGCACTCGTAACATCCGTAGAGGAAGTCTTCGTAGCGCGCGTCTTCCTTGACTTCGAGAAAGAGTTTCTCCTTCTCTTCGTAGGTCATTTCGGGATGGCGGTTCTCTGCCTTGCCTGGGTTCCAGTTTTCGAGAGTGGTTGGCATGAAGACTCCTGAAGGAAGTAATTGGTAAATTAGTAATTGGAGATTTCTTCGCTATAAGCCGCTAATTACCAATTACCAATCTCCAATTACAGTGTAAGAAAGCGCAAACTATGCAGACGGCTTCTGTTTTTCACGCTCCACCGCTTCAAGCAGGTCGTCCCATTTTGGGACGCCGACGAAGCGGGTCTCATTGACGAAGATCGTCGGCACGGACATCACGTTCAGTGATTTGGCGATCTCGCGTCCGTTGGCGGTGGCGAGACTGACCAATCGCATCTGCACCTGCGGATCCTGCTCCGTCAACTTTTGTACCATCTGGATCGCGTTTGGACAGGTGGCGCAGGTGGGATGGGTAAAAACCCGTACTTCAATCATCGGGGAACTCGTATCCTTCACAGTGGATGCAGTCGTCAAGGTTTCGGCGCTCCATGAAATTTTCGTATTCCTGCGCCGCATCCGCGACCGCGACGAAACCCGTCAGGTCGAGTTCGTCGGGTTTGAAGCGGACGATCCAGCCTTTTTTGTACGGACTGCGGTTGACCAGCCCCGCGTCCGCCAGCAGGATTTCGTTCGCCGCAACCAGCGTCCCATCCATCGGCGCTCGCAGCGGACCGAGCCATTTGCCGCTTTCGACGATGGCGATGGTCTTGCCTTTTTTGTAACGCGCGCCCACGGGACGAAAACTGACCACGAGTATTCTGCCTGCGGTGGTCTGCGCCACATCCGTGTAGCCGAGCGTTATGCTTCCGTCCGCTTCGGGTCTCAGCCAGAGATGTTCCTCGATCTTATAGAACAGTCCTGGCGCCAACACACAACTGCGGACAAAAGTAATCTCAGCCATCAGCATTCACTCGTCAATTACCAATCTCCAGTTACGAATTGCTAAAACCCGATCACCGCGTCCGCATCGCAGGCCATGTCGTTAAAGGCCGCGCCGCCGATCATCTCCACGCCTTCGATCATGTCGTCCATGGTGTAACCGTGCAGGTCGAGCGAAGGCTGGCAGACGAGCAGGCGCACGCCCATCTCCTGCGCCTGGTCAATGAAGAACTTCAACTCTTTGCCGTTCCCGCCCTTGCGCGGGATGACGATCTTCTCGCCGTTGGCCTTTGCCACGCACTGCGGACCGTTCATGGTGAAGTAGATGCAGACTTCGTTGTCCATCGCCGCGCCCGCCGTGGCAAGGAAGAACGGAGTCGCCGTCCGCTCGGGGTCTTTCTCGCCGTGCGTTTGGATGTAGAGAATCTTTTTTACGTCGGGGTCGTTCGTTTTCCACACGCTCATGGAGCCTCCAAATGGGGGAGACTTCGGAAGCCTGAAAGACCTCCGAAGTCCCGTTTACTAGACAAACAACTGCACGTCCGCGTCCGCGGCGTACTCGAGGAAAGTCGCCGCGCCGCCGATCTCGCACTCCTTGATGAAGTCCTCGCGCTTGAAGCCGAAGACGTCCATCGTCATCTGGCAGCCGATCATGCGCACGTCGAGGTCAATTGCCATCTGGCGCAATTCTTCGACGGAAGCGACGCCTTTGTTTTCGAAGGTCTGCTTCATCAAAGTGGTGGCGAGGGAGTTGAAGCCTGGCACGTTGGTCATGATCAGTTGGGGGATCGGCCAGTTGATGTTTTGGAATCCCTCGGAACCGAACGGCATTTTCATCGGCATGGCGGGGTTGCCGATGGGCGTGACGGCCGCGCTCAGTTTCGGCTTGAGCAGGGGCAGGCCGTAAAAAGTAAAGAAAATGCCCACCTCCCAGCCCATGGCTCCCGCCGCGGTGGCGAGGATGAACGGGGGGTAGGCCCAGTCGAGGGTCCCTTTGGAAGCGATCAGCGCGAGGCGCTTCGGGGCGTTCGGGTCGGATTTAGACATGTCAGCCTCCTATTCGAAACGAGAAGGAAAGTCTATTTGGAACGGCGGATGAAGAACACGAACTTGCCGTCTTCCTGAGAGGAGCGGAGCAGCTCGTTCCCCGTCTGGCGGCTCCACGCCTCCATGTCGGGCGGCGCGCCGGGATCGGTGGCGACCATCTTCAGCACTTGCCCCACTTCCATCGCCTTGATCGCTTTCGAAGTCTTCACCACCGGCATCGGACACAACATTCCGGAACAGTCGAGAACCTGGTCTTCTTTCAAAACATCCATGGGAACCTCCTTGGGCGCTTGAATAATAACCACATGGCGGAAATTATTCCATCCCATGCGCGGGGGAAATCGCCTCCCCCGCGCGGGGGATTGACGATATAATTTTCCCCGGACGATGAAATTGAACATCTCATTCCGTACGGACCGCGTCTTCCTCTTCCTTGTTCTGTTTCGCTGGGCGGCCCTCCTCCCGCCGCTGTTGACGTTGAACAAGACGCCCGGGACGTTGATTTTCCCCTCGGGCGTTTTCGGCGCGGCCCTTCTCGTCAATCTGGTCATTTCCATCCTGAATCGTCCGCTCAACCGGCTGGTGGAAAAATATCCGCTCCTCCTCGGAGTGGACCTGGCCTTCTGCGCGGCAGTCCTTGCCGCCAGCGGAGGGATCGGAAGTCCCTACTATTTTTACGCTCTCAGCCCCCTGCTGGTCGGAGCGCTCTTGTTCCAGATGCGCGGCGCGCTTCTTTCGGCGGCCGCGCTTTTCGCGTCGTTCTTTCTGACTGCGGACAGGTTCAGCGCCTCCGACGGCGTCCTGGCGATCACCCAACTGACGGGCGTCTGGCTCATCCCGATCCTGTTCGCCTACGTCTCCTCCCTGCTCAAAACCGTCCATCAGGCGCACGACGAACTCAACGCCGCCCGCGACGAACTGACGCGCCAGAACGAGAACCTGACCAGCGCGCATCGTCAGTTGAAGGTCATCCACGACCTCACCGTCCTCCTGCAAGCCGCGCCCGACCTGCTCTCGGTGCAGCAACGCGTGCTCGGCGCGGTGACCACGGGACTCGGCTTCCGCAGCGCGGTGGTGGCGCTCGTGGACCCCACGCTCGAAGAGATGGGCAACTGGTCGCTGCACCCCGCCAACTCGTCCTTCCCCGCCGCCAAGCCTCTCCCTCTTCACGCGGAAAACGGCGAGATCTTCAAAGCCCTCCTCGAACGCAAACCCTATCACACAGGCGTGGAAGGGGAAACCCTCGTCAGCCACCCCAGCCTCAACTCGTGGCTCAAGACCTGCCGCTGGATCGTCTATCCGCTCTCCCTGCGCGAACATGCCGTCGGCGTGCTGATGGTGGAAGTGGACAAGCGCGAAAAACTGACGCCCCAACGCGAGGAAGTCGCCAACCTCGTCGCGAATCAAGCCGCCCTGGCGCTCGGCACCACCATCCTGTGCATTGACCGCGCCCGCCGCCTCGCCGTCGAGACCGAGCGCAACCGCATCGCCCGCGACATCCACGACACAGTGGCGCAATCGCTCTTCGGCATCGCCTACTCGCTCGACGCCTGCATCAACATGCTGCCCGAACAGGCGGACGAAGTGAAAAAAGAACTGATCGAACTGCGGACCCTCGCCGTCGGCGCGCACGACGAAGTGCGCCGCTCCATCTTCGACCTCTGGCCGTCCGCGCTCACGATGGAGACCTTCCAGGCTGACCTGGTGAACTACATCAGCGGGTACAGCCGTCCGCGGGCGTTCAGCATCATCTTCAACCACAGCGGCGACTTCAACTCGCTCCCCTCGGGACTGCGCCGCGCCGTCTACCGCATGGCGCAGGAGGCGCTGGCGAACTCGGCGCGGCACTCGGGCGCGTCCTCGGCGCGTCTCTGCCTGGACGTGGACGGCGGGCGCGTGACCATGAGCGTCTCCGACGAGGGACGCGGCTTCGACCCCGCCGCGGCGCTCTCGCGCAGCCAGAACCGCGAACACTTCGGCTTGCACGGGATTCAGGAACGCGCCCGCGCCCTCGGCGGCGACTGCGAGATCGTCAGCGCGCCGGGCAAGGGGACGCGCATCCTGGTCGAACTTCCCGCGAACGGACGCCTCCATGACTGAATCCATCCGCCTGCTGATCGTGGACGACCACGCCGTGGTCCGCAAAGGGCTGGCGATGGTCCTCCGCCTGGAACCCGGCCTGACGGTGGCGGGCGAAGCGCAGAATGGACGCGAGGGCCTCGAAGCCGCGCGGCGCCTCCAGCCCGACATCGTCCTCGTGGACCTGGTCATGCCTGAAATGGACGGGCACGAGATGGCCCTCGCGCTGCGGAAGTCGAATCCCGGCGTCAAAATTATGATGTTGACCGGCACGGAAGTGGACGACCGCGTGTTCGACCTGATCGCGGCCGGGATTGAAGGATACGTGCTGAAAAATATCGAACCCGCGCAGCTGGTGGGCGCGATCCGCTCGGTGATGCGCGGCGAGGCGTACCTGCATCCCGACGCGATGAAGCGGGTGGTCAAGCGCATCCAGCCGCAGGCCGCGCCGCCGATTTCGCTGACCCCGCGCGAATTGGAAATCCTCGAATGGATGGCGACGGCGAACACTTATAAACAGATCGCGCGGCAGTTGAACGTCAGCGAAGAGACCGTCCGCAGCCACGCGAAAAACATCCTGGAAAAAATGAAGCAGCCCAACCGCGCCCAGGCGGTCCTGGCGGCCATGAAAATGGATATGATCAAGTTGGGGGACTAGCCCGCCGCGAGGAACGCGCAGAAAAAGCCGCCCGTCCTTCGGGGTGGGGGACTTGCGCAGCGAGACGGTTTGGGAAGGGCCGAATTAGAAAGCGAACCTGCCTGTGATCAACAGGCACATCGCCCCCAGGGAACAGACCGCGAACATCAACATTACCGCGACGATGAAGCGCTGCTGCGCCGTCATGCCGAGGAATTTACTGGACGTTTTCCTGCGCCGCGCGGGAGCAGGTTTGACTTTGGGAGCGGGATTCTCCGGCTGGTCGTCGAAGCCGCTGGTATCCGAAGCGTCGTTGCGAAGGCCGTCAAACATGGGCGTATTTTATCACAGCGCGGGACGCAGACGGGTCTCCCCAAATTGCACTGTCACGATTTTGTCATTGACGAGGAGAAGCAGGCTCCCGTCTGAAGCGAGGCCCGCGACGCGCCCGGCCAGCGGCTGCTCGCTTCCCTGCCAGACCCGCACCTCCTGGCCGCGAAACGCGAGGTTCTCCTCCCAGGCTTTTATCAACTCCCCGCCGCGCATTTTTGCGCGCCATCCGATCAGCGCGGACAAAATATCGCGCAGGAGTTCCCCGCGCTCGACCGGCCGCCCGAGTTCCGCTTCGAGGTTTGTGGCCGGGAAGCGCAGCGTCTCGTCGGGAGGGTTGGAGCCGGCCCGCGCGTTGACGCCGATGCCGATGACCGCCGCGTCCAGCGCGTCGCCGGTCCACACCGCTTCGGCCAGAATCCCCGCGACTTTTTTGCCGTCCAGCAGGACGTCGTTCGGCCACTTGATGCGCGGCTCCAGTCCGCGCGGTTTTAATGCGTCTGCCAGCGCGGCCGCGCCGAGGCCCGTGAAAAGGCTGGGATTGAACTCCGCTTCTTCAGGAGGGGCGGGGACCGGGCGCAGGATCAGGCTGAACGTCAGGGCGGTTGCGGGCGGCGCGCTCCACTTGCGCCCGGCGCGGCCGCGGCCGCTCGTCTGTTCGTCGGCAATTACCAGCGAGAGGTCCCGCGCGCCGTCCGCGGCCCAGGCCAGGGCTTCGTCGTTGGTCGAGCCGAGGGAATCGAAGTAGCGCAGTCCGCCGAGGGGGAGCCCCGCAAGTAGTTTGTGGAGAGAGGCTGGGTTCATCGGGTTGAATCGAAAACCCGTTTTCTGCTGGAAAACGGGTTTCTGTGGAAATTATTGAACGTAGCCGAGCGGGTTGACCGAGGCGCCGTTGCTGCGGATCTCGAAGTGCAGGTGCGCGCCGAACGAGTTGCCGGTGTTGCCGACCGTGCCGATCTGGCTGCCCTGCGCCACAGGCTGGCACATCTTGACGAAGACGGCGGTCAAGTGGGCATATAAGGTGACGTATCCGTTGCCGTGGTCGATCTGCACCATGTTGCCGTAGCCGTATTCGCTCCAGCCCGCAAATGTGACCATGCCGTGGTCCGCGGCCAGGACCACGTCGCCTTCGAGTCCGGTCATGTCTACGGCGAGGTGGCCCGCGCTGTAGTTGTTTCCCGAAATGGTGTGCGGTTCGCCCGCCACCGGCCAGATGAACGAGCCCGAGCCGGGACGTCCGCCGCCGCACGCGCTGCCGGCCGAGCCTGCCGCGCTGGTCTGGCTCCAGACGAGCGAACTCCAGTCTTTCAGCGGGCGCGACCCGCCGGAGACCATGACCAGCGTGCCGGGTTGGAAGTTGGGGTTGGCCAGGTCCACGTCGTTGCCGGGGAAATCCAGGATGTCTTCCGAAGTGGTCTTGAATTCCGAGGCTACTTGGTCAATGGTGTCGCCCGCCTGCCAGTCGTAGAGGATCCCGTCCACTGGCGGGATAACCAGGACCATGCCGGGTTTCAGGCCGTGCGGGTCGTCGTCCAAAACATCCTTGTTATTGTACAGGATGGATTCGGTGGTGACGCCGAATTTTTCGGCGATCTTGCTCATGGCGTCGCCGCGTTCGACGGTATAGCGGATGGGTTCGTAGCGCGGCAGGTCTGCGGGGATGTTGGTGAAGAGCTGGATGTCCCGGTCTATGCCGCCCGGCTCGACCGACGAGGGCGGGAGCGGCAGGGCGACTTTGGGCGCTTCCTGGCTTGGATTTGCGGTGGGCAGCGGGACCGCGGCCGGCTTCAACGCCCGCGCGTTTTTCCACCACGCCGCGCCCCCCAGCAGCGACGCGGCCAGCGCGGCCGTCGCAAGCCAGGCGATGACGCCGAAGCGGTTGTTTTTCAGGAACGATACGAGTTTGGTCATGTTAGAAACAGCTATCGCTTTGATTGACGTGAGTCCGGGATAATTCAGGTTTGCGCATGGGACTCAGGGAGCGTTTTGAAATTCCATCTCGGATACGGATGCGGATTCCGAATAAAGATCGGCGCGCTCCGCGTCCAAAGACGGGACAGGCTTTATCTCGAATTACGTTACATGCTGTCGGTGAGCGTTTCCAGGAATTCCTGGTTGTTCCTCGCCTTGGACAAGCGTGAGATGATGGCTTCGGTGGCTACGGCCGGGTCCATGCCCGCGCCCTGCGGCGGGGGGGAGGTCATCTGGATGTACATGCGGCGCATGAGCCAGACGCGTTGCAGGATGTCGGGGCCGAGCAGCAGGTCTTCGCGGCGGGTGGACGAGCGTTCGATGTCCACCGCGGGGAAGATGCGGCGCTCCTGGAGTTTACGCGAGAGCAGCAATTCCATGTTGCCCGTGCCTTTGAACTCCTCGTACACCACGTCGTCGAGACGGGAGCCGGTATCCACGAGACAGGTGGCGATGATGGTCAGCGAGCCGCCTTCTTCGATGTTCCGCGCCGCGCCGAAGAATTTCTTGGGCGGGTACAGCGCCGAGGGGTCCATGCCGCCCGAGAGCGTGCGCCCGGACGGGTTGACGACCAGGTTGTAGGCGCGGGCCAGGCGGGTGATCGAGTCCATTAAAATTACCACGTGGCGGCCGAGTTCCACCAGTCTCTTAGCGCGGTCTAAGGCGATCTCCGCCGTGCGGACGTGGGAGGTGACGGGTTCGTCGAACGTGGAGGCGACGACTTCCGCGTCCACCGAGCGATCCATGTCGGTCACTTCTTCGGGACGCTCGCCGATGAGGGCCACCATCAGGTGAACGTCGGGATATTTGGTTGAAATGGAGTTGGCGATCTGTTTCAGGATGGTGGTTTTCCCCGCTTTGGGCGGCGAGACGATCAGTCCGCGCTGGCCGCGTCCGATGGGCGCGATTAGGTTGATCAGTCGGGGGGCGAGGTTGTCGTGTTCCAGTTCAAGGTCGAAGCGTTTGTCGGGGAAGATGGGCGTCAGGCTCTCGAAGACGGGACGGCGGCGGGCCTCTTCGGGGTCCACGCCGTTGACCGTTTCCACTTTCAGCAGGCCGTAGTGACGTTCCGATTCACGCGGGGCGCGCACGTTGCCGATAACGAGATCGCCGTCGCGCAGGTCGTAGCGCCGCAGCTGCGCCTGCGAGACGTACACGTCCGACTCGCTGATGCGGTAGTTTTCCGAGCGCAGGAAGCCGATGCCCTCGTTCATGATCTCGAGGATGCCGCCGCGCACTTCCACGCCCTCCTTTTCGGCTTCGGCCTGCCGGATGCGCACGATGAGCGCTTCTTTTTTAAGGCGATTGGCGTTGGTAATGTTCAGCCCTTTCGCCATAGTCCGTAGTTTGGATAGCGGTTCGTTTTCGAGTGCGATGATGTCCATAAGTCCTTCCAGGGTGGGTTTGATACGTGGGAATGCGAAACGGGCCTTTGCCCCCTTGGGCAAGGCCGACGGTCTGGTTAATTGTGAGACAAGGGAGTTTCGTTCAAAGTTAAGGTGACGACCCGATACAGGCATGCAAAAATGCTGTGCAGATAGCGGGTCCTGGTTTTAAAGTAACCGGGGAAGTTGGAATGATTATAGCACGCTCATTCAAGCGGCGCAAGCGTGATTTCTTGCGGTTTTCTCAATAACCGGGGCATGTCGGCGTGAACGGGTTGAGACGTCCCCGCGCGCGGCGGGGACGTCCCTCCCAGCTATTTCGCAGGCAGGATGCTGTTCAGCGTCCGCGTCAGGCTTTGAAGTTCGGCTGTGTGACCCTGCAGTTTGCTCACGTCGCCCGTTTGCAGCCCCGAGCGGACGTCGGCGATGGTCTTGCTGGTCGCGGCCTGACCGTCAATGATCTTTTGCGTCAGACGCTCCAGGTCGGCGGCGAACTGCGTCAGTTTCGGCGGGATGAGCGGGATCTTTTGCATGAGCGGGAGCAGAACGTCCAACACCTGGTTGGCGATGCCCGCGTACTTGACGGTGAGCGTGTGCAGCGCGCCGATGGAACCGGTCAACTCCAACGACACCTCCTGGATGGAATCGATCATCTTGGCGTTGTCCTCGATCATCTTGCTGATCTGGTCGAGCGAGCCGGTCAATTTGGATGAGAACTTGGTGTAATTCATCGGTTTCGCGGCAGAGACGCCGCCTTGAAGAGGGGCTGGGGACATGAAAGGACTCCTTGTGTGTGATGGGCATAACTATACAACAAAATGAAGTTGATGTGAACAGCAAACAAAATATCCAATTGAAAAACCTCATCGCAAATAACGCGAACGCCTGCGCTGTGCCGAACGCAGCGCGGCGCAAGCGTTTGGCGATTGAAATTTAAAACAATTCGCATTCGCCCATTCGCGCAATTCATGTTCCAGAATGACTATTTTGGCAGGGACTTTGCAGTATAAGGAGAAGGTATAATCTCCTCATCCAACTCACCAAAGGAAAAATCCCATGGGCGAAATGACTCAACTCAACTCTGTTCCCGGCTATCTCGCCAAACCCGCTGGCGACGGTCCCTTCCCCGCGCTGCTCGTCATCCAGGAGTGGTGGGGACTCGACCCGCAGAGCAAGTCCATCGCGGACCGCTTCGCGGCGGAGGGCTACCTGGCCTTTTCGCCCGACCTCTATCGCGGCGAACTGGCCGCGCTCAGCGAAAGCGACAAAGCCGCCTCCCTCGTCGCAAAGTACGGCCCCGGCGCGCCCGACGACCTCGAAAAAGTCTTCGACGGCTTCAAAAGCCATCCGCAATGCACGGGCAAAGTCGGCAGCGTCGGATTCTGCTTCGGCGGCAGGATGTCGCTGACGCTTGGCATCCGCCGCCCGCTCGACGCCGTCTGCACCTTCTACGGCGGCGGGATGCAAAACATCTTCGACCAGATGCACGCGCTGCGCGCGCCCGTCCTCGGTCTCTTCGGCGACGCGGACCAGTCCATCCCCGTCGGCACGGTCGAACAATTCGACAAACTGCTCGGCGAACTCGGTCTCGAACACGAGGTTATCGTCTACCCCAACTCGGGACACGCCTTCTTCCGCGACAACGACCCGACCACCTACAAACCCGAAGCCGCGCGGGACGCCTGGGAGCACGTGAAGAAATTCTTCGCCAAACATTTGAAATGACCCTCGACCTCGCCCCCGCCCAGCGCGCCATCGCCGACCTTCCCCTCGACGCGAAGATCTTCCTGCGTGGACGCGCGGGCGCGGGCAAGACGACCGCAGCTGTGCAGCGCTCGCTTCGTCTCCTGACCTCGGGCCTGCCCGCCGAGTCCGTGCTGATTCTCACTCCCCAGCGGACTCTGCAAACGCCCTACGAGCAGGCCATCCTCGCCGCGGGCCTCTCCGGTGGACAGGTCACCTTCGCCACCCTCGGCGGACTCGCCCGCCGCATGTGCGAACTCTTCTGGCCGCTCGTCTCCGACCGCGCGGGATTCAAAAATCCCGACCAGCCGCCCGTCTTCCTCACCCTCGAAACCGCGCAATATTACATGGCGCGCCTCGTCCGCCCCAAACTGGACGAGGGCTTCTTTGAGTCCATCACCATTGACCGCAACCGCCTCTACTCGCAGATCATAGATAACCTGAACAAATCCGCCGTCGTCGGCTTCGACTACCGCGAGATCGCCGACCGTCTCTCCGCCGCGTGGACGGGCGGCCCCGCCCGGCGCCGCGTCCACGCCGACGCGCAGGCTTGCGCGACCCTGTTCCGCGAGTACTGCCTCGAACACAACCTGCTCGACTTCTCCCTCCAGTTTGAAATCTTCGCCAACCTCCTCTGGCCTGAGCCGATGGTACGCGACCACCTCACGCGCACCTACCGTCACCTCGTCTACGACAACGTCGAAGAAGACGGCCCCCGCGCCCACGACATCCTCCGCGAGTGGATGCCCGACTTCGACTCCGCGTTGTTGATCTACGACGAGGGCGCGGGCTATCGTTACTTCCTCGGCGGCGATCCCGTCACGGGCGAATCGCTCGCCGACACCTGCCACGAAGTCGTCGAGATGAGCGACTCCTTCGTCATGTCCGAATATGTGGAAGGTCTCTCCAACTCGCTCAACACCGCCATCACCCGACTCCCCACCGACGGCATCCACGGCACATTCGACATCGCCGACATCCTTGCCAAACGCTACTACCCCGAACTTCTGGATTCAATCGTTACGAAAATCAAAGATCTGCTTTCTGCTTTCAGCCTTCTGCCTTCTGACATTGTCATCCTCGCCCCCTATCTCTCTGACTCCCTGCGCTTCGCGATCACGCATCGTCTGGAGCAGGAAAAAATCCCCTGGCGGACTCATCGTCCCTCGCGCTCCCTGCGGGACGAACCCGCCTCGCAAGCCCTCCTGACTTTAGCCGCGCTCGCCCACCCCGATTGGAATCTTCGCCCCAGCCGCTTCGACGCCGCCTACGCCTTCATGTTCGCCCTCGGCACGGACCTCGTCCGCGCGCAACTGCTCTCCGAGATCGTCTATCGCCCCAAAGACCTGCGTCTCTCCACCTTTGAAGAGATCAAACCCGAAATGCAGGAACGCGTCACCTACACCCTCGGCGAACGCTACACCGCCCTCCGCAACTGGCTGATGATGTATCGTGACGGCGACCCGCTCCCCCTCGACCACTTCCTCCGCAAACTCTTCGGCGAGATCCTGTCCCAGCCCGATTTCGGATTCCACGCCAATCTCGACGCGGTCAAAGTGGCCGCGAGTTTGATCGAATCCGTCCAAAAATTCCGTCAAGCCCTCGAACCCCAATCTCCAGTTACCAATTTCCAATTACCTGATCTTGGCAAAGAATACCTCTCCATGCTCCAGGACGGAGTCATCGCCGCGCAATATCTCGAATCGTGGAGAAGCGAATCGGACGACGCCGTCCTCATCGCCCCCGCGCACACCTTCCTGATGATGAACCGTCCCGTCGCGGTGCAATTCTGGCTCGACCCAGGCTCGAACGGATGGGTGGAACGCCTCGCCCAGCCGTTGACCCAGCCCTACGTCCTCAGCCGCGGCTGGGATCCCGCGCGGAGTTGGGGCGATGCGGACGAAGTCCAGGCAGAGACCGAATCGCTGGCGCGTCTCGTGCGCGGCCTGCTCAGCCGCTGCCGCGAAAAAATCTATCTCGCCATCCCCGAACTGGGCGAGACAGGTTTCGAGCAACGCGGCACGTTGCTACGCGCGTTCCAGAGGGTGTTGCAGGAAGTGTCAGGTGAGTAGGTGTCAGGTGTCAGGTTAGAGAACATGCTAAAATAAGCAAGTAGCAAGGAGATTCTTATGAGCGCAATGGAAGCCTTACAGTCTGTTCAATTTGTGGAAGCCAAAGGAAAACGCTTCGCCGTCATCAGCGAAGAGGAATGGGAAGCGTTGATCGAGTGGCTGGAGACGCTGGAAGACCTGGACATTGTCCGCAAGGCTTTCGCGGATTTGAAAGCCGCAGGCGGAGACCGCAAGAAGGCGGGCTGGTTGAAATAGAATGATGTGGTCAAGGAAATCAAATAGCAAGGAGATTCTTATGGACTGGCAAAATCACATTACCATTGACCCCAACATCCTCGTCGGCAAGCCCATCGTCAAAGGGACGAGACTCGCCGTCGAATTCATCGTGGATTTGCTGGCGCAGGGTTGGCCTGAAAGCGAAGTGCTGAGGAACTATCCTGGGATCACTCACGAGGATGTTGCGGCTTGCTTGAAATATGCCGCTAACCTGTTGAAAGCAGAAAAAATCTATCCGCTTGAACTATCTCAGGTATAGCCATGCGCTTTCTCGCCAATGAGAACTTTCCGCTTGATGCTGTTATGGCTTTGCGCGAAAACGGGGAAGATGTCGCCTGGATTCGAGAAGACGCGCGCGGGAGCAATGATGAACAAGTCCTTACCCGCGCTCAAAGAGAAGAGCGCATTCTAATCACATTCGATAAAGATTTTGGGGAATTGGCATTTCGTTCGAAATTACCAGCCGCATGTGGGATAGTTTTATTCCGAATCTCCGCTCCGTCATCACAACATATCGCGCAAGTTGCAGTTCAGGCTATTGCAAGCCGCGGGGATTGGGCTGGTCACTTTTCGGTGATTGAAGATAAGCGCGTTCGCATGACTGCATTACCTTAACGCTGGAATGCAATTCACCTTCCGCCCCTCCCAACTCGACATCCTCCGCTACCGCGGCGGACGCATGGGCATCTCCGCCGTCCCAGGCTCTGGCAAGACCTTCACCCTCAGCGCGCTCGCCGCGCAGATCATCTCCAGCGGCGCGCTCGAAGCGGACCAGGACGTCCTCATCGTCACGCTCGTCAACTCGGCGGTGGACAACTTCTCGGCGCGCATCAGCCAGATGGTGGAGGCGCGCGGACTGATCCCGCATCTCGGCTACCGCGTCCGCACATTGCACGGACTGGCGCATGACATCGTCCGCGAGAAACCGTCGCTGGCGGGGCTGGAGGATCGCTTCCAGATCGTAGACGAGCGCGAGTCCGAGTTCATCCGCAAAGAGTCGGCCAACGCGTGGCTGTCCACCTTCCCGAATCATCTCGACGATTACCTCGACCCCGAAATGGACGCCAGCAAACGCGACTGGGCGCGCCGTCAGCAACTGCCCGACCTCGTCCACAACCTCGGCATGGTCTTCATCCGCACCTGCAAAAATTACGCGCTCACGCCCGAAGACCTGCGCGTGAAATTAGACAACGCGCCTGCCGCTCTTCCCCTCGCCGAGATGGGTTGGTGGATCTACGACAAATATCAACAAGCCCTGCGCTACCGCGGCGCGGTGGACTTCGACGACCTCGTCATGTACGCCCACCGCATCCTCCAAACCGACACCGACTACCTCTCCCGCCTCCAATACCGCTTCCCCTACATCCTCGAAGACGAAGCGCAGGACTCCAGCGCCATCCAGGAAAAAATTTTAAGATTGCTTGCCACGAACTGGGTGCGCGTCGGCGACCCGAACCAGGCCATCTTCGAGACGTTCACCACCGCCGACCCCAAACTCCTGCGCGAATTCATCGCTCATGAAGCCGACATCAAGCAGGAACTTCCCGTCAGCGGACGCTCGCAACAGGCCATCATTGACGTTGCCAATTATCTGATTGACTGGACGAACGCTTCGCACCCCGCCCCAGCCGTGCGCGACGCTTTGAGCGTTCCCCACATCCAGGCCGCCGCGCCCGACGACCCGCAGCCGAATCCACCCGCGGACCCCGAGGCCGTGCGCTTCATCCCCAACAAATTCACCCCCGAAGAAGAGGTGACCGCGGTCGTTAACTCGATCAAGAACTGGCTCCCCGATCACCAAGATTGGACGTTGGCCGTACTCGTCCCGCGTAACCTGCGCGGCACAGACGTGATCAACGCGCTCAAAGCGCAGAAGATCGAATTTGTGGAACTGCTCAACAGCACCGACAAGACCCGTCTCACCGCGGGCGCGTTGGGGAACGTGCTGAGTTACCTATCCGATCCCTCGTCCCCGACGAAGTTGGCGCGGGCGTATCAGGTGTGGAGGCGGGATTGGAGAGACCCGTCAGCGCGAGCCTCGACGGGGGAGAAGCTATCTCCTGAAGACGAGGAGATTACTTCGTCGCAAAAAGCGCTCCTCGCAACGACAACAGAACTCCTCCGCAAGGTCGGGGAGACGGAAGCGTTCACGGCGCCGCGTCCCGATTCAGATTGGCTGGCAACTATCGGGGAGTCGGAGGCGGAGTCTGTCGTCGTCGAGTTGGACGCGTTTCGAGTCGTCGTCAACCGCTGGCTGGGCGCGGTCACGCTTCCGATTGATCAGTTGGTCCTGACTCTCGCTCAGGAATTGTTCGCCGATCCCGCAGACCTGGCGCTGGCGCACAAACTCGCGCTGGCGTTGCGCCAGGCGGCGGACGTCCATGCCGAGTGGCGTCTGCCCGAACTGACATCCGAGCTGGGAGTCATCGCGCGCAACGAACGGCGCTTCATCGGCTTCTCGTCGGACGACTCGGGTTTCGACCCGAACGCGCACCGCGGCAAAGTGGTGGTGACGACGATGCACAAGGCCAAGGGGCTGGAGTGGGACCGCGTCTATTTGATGAGCGTGAACAATTACGATTTCCCGTCGCTGCAAAAATATGACGGTTATATTTCGGAGAAGTGGTTTGTGCGCAACAAGTTGAATCTCGAAGCCGAGGCGCTGGCGCAGTTGAAGGCCGCGCTCGCGTCTGGCGAGTTTGACTGGTATGAGGAGGGCGCCGCCACTCTCGTCTCGCGCGAGGACTATACCCGCGAACGTCTGCGATTGCTGTATGTCGGGATCACCCGCGCCAAACGCGATTTGATCGTGACGTGGAACACGGGACGCAAAGGCGAGTCCACGCCGAATTTGGCGTTTGAGGCGATGGTGAGAGGGGAGAGATAAATGAATACGGGATATAATTCCGAACGTCATTGAAAGGTAATCCATGAACAAAACACTCAGCCAATTATCAACCAACGAATTCGAGACGCTCGTGGAGCGCGCAGTAGACAGGCGGCTCGAAGTCTGGATGACGCAATTGATGGACGCGCTGACCAGCATTGACGAACCCGCAAGCAAACTTCGCCCTGAATTTGCCGCGTCGCTTCGAATGGCGATCAAACAATCCGAAACGGGCGAAGGCATGGATCTGGAATCCTTCCGAAAGGAAGTTGGGGGATGAAACTGTATCAAGTCATCCTGACGCCCGAAGCGCAGGCGGACTTGCTCGGAGTCAAAGTCGGCGTCGGCGGAGCCTTACAGGAGCAGTTCTGCACCCGGCAACTCTGCTCCCAGTCCTGCCATTCGGTATTATCTTTTTTTGTATAACTTCTTTTAAGCGCAATGCTCACGACTATGTCATTCCTTCGCTTCACCCCGTCTCGATAACACGTATCCTTCATCATTTGGTTATAGACGCTGTCAACCGGGTCGCCTCCCCCGCCGACATAAAGA
>DKTP01000071.1 GCA_002473085.1 Anaerolineales bacterium UBA7227 | reverse complement strand
GGCCAGCGTCCCGCCGATGACGGGCGTCAGCGGGTTGGCGAACCAGGCGATGAGTCGCCGCGCCGAGAAGACGCGTCCCTGCAAGTCGGGCGCGACTTTGGCCTGCCAGATGGACTGGTTGGACGCGTTGATCCACGGAACGAACAGGTTCACCGCGACGATGGCGGGAATCCAGACCGGCAGGCCCAGGCCGATTCCCAAAAACATACCGGCAATTCCAATCAGAATGTGACCCAGCAACACGCCGTGGACGCGTTTTTTCGCGCCGCCCCAGGCGCTCATCACGAGGCCGCCGATCACGCCGCCCACCGCGCCCGCCGTTTGCACCGAGCCGAAGACGATGCTGTTCTGGTCTGTACGCGCCAGGATCATGGGCGCGAACAAGGTCCATTGGATGCCGGCGAACAGGTTGCCCACAAAAAAGACCAGTTGCAAACCAAGCAGGCTGGGGCGTTGAAAAATATATTTGAAACCGTAGGCGGCTTCCTTCCAGATATTGCCGCTTTCCCTCTGTCCCTCTTCGGTCTTCACGGGCTGCGGAATGTGGACAATGAGCAGCGCGCCGATGGCGACGAAGAAAGTCGTCACGTCCAGCGCCAAAATCCACGTCATGCCGTCCACGTTTGGGAGGGCCAGGATGACGCCCGCCAGCATGGGCGCGAGGATGCCCGGCCCCGCGTCGATGAGAGACATCAAACCGTTGGCGCGTCCGTATTGTTCCTTCGGGATCATCGTGCTGATGGCCGCCGAATACGCCGGCCACTGGAAGGTATTTCCCAAACCGTTCAAAACCGCCGCGATATAAAGATGCCAGAATTGCAGATGGCCTGTGGCGTACATGACCAGCACGAAAGTTGTGCCGACCACGGCCGCCAGGTCGCTGACCATCATCATCAGTTTGCGGTTATAGCGGTCCACCATTACGCCCGCGAAGGGCGAAAGGATCAGGAAGGGCGTGATGAACGCCACCTGCATCAGCCCCATGGCGGTGGCGCTCTCGGTCTGTTTATACATCCATAATGCCAGGCCGAAGCCGGTCATATTGGAGGCCAAAACCGAAACGATCTGGCCGAGCCAGACGATGATGAATCCGAACATGCCCGTTGGACGGGTCCTGGCGGCAATTTCCACGACGGCTGTCCTACGTCAACTCATTCCACGTAAATTTCCACGTGTTCGCCGTCTTCCCCATCCACGACGTCAATGATCTTGCCGGTCATGCCGGTGCGGATGGCCTGCATCACGTTGTCCATGTCCACGCCCTCCACTTCGGGAGCGAAATGCGCGCCGATCTTCATGCCCGCGTCCACCAGGTCAAAGGGAATTTGGACCGAGGCCTTCGAGCGTCCCGATTTGAGGTCGGTGACGCGGATGCGCAGCCAGCGCGGACCTCCGGGCGGGCGCGGCGGAACGGGCATCCCCGACCCGCGGCGTCCCTCCGAGAGCGCCGCGAGCAGCTTGGCCCCCTCCTCCGCGCTGATCTTGCCGTCCTCGATCATCTTCAAGATCTTCAATCTCTCTTCTACAGTCGTCATACCAACCTCCTTTATGAAGCGCTTTCTTCAATTTGTTCGCTGGTTTCAGTGGGCTTCGGGATTTTGAATTTAAACCAGACCGGGATGACGCTCAGCACACACACCACAATCGTCACCACAAACGGGAATTGCGGGTTGACCGTCTGCCAGAGCCAGCCGCCGATCATCGGGGCGGGTAATGATACCAGGCCGACGCTGGCGCTGAACAGCCCAAACGCCGTCCCGCGCACCTTCTGCGGCACCGCCTTGCTGATGAGCGACATGTAGGCCGGCTGCAAAACGCCCACGCCCGTCCCGGCCACGCCCCAGCCCGCCGCGTATTGCCAGAGCGGACCGACCGGCAGGAAAATCAGCATTGCCAGCGACGCCGCCACCAGCAGGAAGCCGAGCGCGATCCCCACGCGTTCGCCGGCTTTGTCGGCCAGCCACCCGCCGGGGATGGTGGACATCATCGCCATCAGGCCGAAGACGCTGTTGGTGAGACCGATCTGCGTCAGGTTCAAATGGGCGAAGTCTTGCATGTAGACCGTCAAAAAATTCATGGACAGCGCGAAGGAAATATCGCGCACGCCGTCCGTGATGAGGATCCAGGTGACGACCCCGCCCGCCGCCAGCAGTCCGAACATCGTGCCGAGGTTGTCCTTCAAACTGCTGAAGGACAATTTGGCGGGATGCGCCTCTTTGGAATTCCTGGCCGCGACGCGCGCCATCCCGACGCGGATGATCGTCGCCAGGATATACAGGAAGCCCGCCACCAACAGCATGGACTTGAATCCGTAATTGTTCGCCAGAAAGCCGCCCGCCAGCGGTCCGGCCACGCCCACGATCCCAAAGAGCGCCTGCGAAACGCCGAAGGTACGGGCGCGGTTCTCCTCGCTGGAATTTTCGGCGATGAAGGCGTCGAAACTCGGACCGACCAGCGAGCCGGTGACCGCGGCGAAGGCCATCGCCAGCAGCAGCCACTGCCAGGTGGGCGCAAGGAGCAGGGCCACGTACGTGAAGATTCCCACCACGCTGCCAATGGCGATGGCGCGCAGCCGCCCCAGCACGTCCGAGATGTAGCCGCCCAGAATCTGGAGCGCCAGCGGGATGATGGACGAGAGCGTAAAGAACAAACCGATCTGCTCCACCGAAGCGCCCAGGTCTCTTACATAGAGCGACATGAGCGGACCGTACATATTGCCGCCCAGATTCGCCAGGATCATGGCAAACAGAAACAGCAACACCACCCCGCTCAACAGCGGGGGCTTTTTTGTTCGACTCGATTCCACAACGGCAGATTCCATTCAAATTTATCCTATATACACACGGACTTTCTCGCCGCCGTCATCCACATTCACGATCAGCGGCGCGCCCGAAGACATCACGGCGCTCAACATATCCGCCGTGTCACGCGCTTTGGCGCGGTCGAACTCAGGGATGCGATGGCCGAAATTCCGCAGCCCCCACGCTGCCAGTCCCAGCGGCACGGGAAAGCCAAACGTAATCCGCGCCGGCGTCTCGCCGGGCTTCTGCTCAATATCAATGAACAGCCAGCGGGCGTACTTGCCTCCCGCCGCGAGCGCGATCAACAGCACGCTGAGAATAAACGGGAACGTCAGGCAATAGAACCAGAAACCGTAGCCCGAATTCTGAACGGCAAGCAGCATCAACCCCGCAAACAGGACGGTAAACCCGACGCCGATCCACAACGGGATCATCGCGAACCTGCGCGCGCGGCGTTTGACTTCCTCGAACTCGGGCGCGTCGCTCGCGGACCCCAAAGCGGGCGCGGCCTCGACGACCTCCGCCTCCGCCGAATCCTGCTCCAGCGCGCGGATCAAGGTCATCGCTTCTTCAGCCGAGATCTTCCCGTCCTCGACCATCTTCAAAATGCGGCGGCGTTCTTCGTCGGACATTATCGGTCTCCTTCCAGCGCGGAGAGCAACTTCTCCGCGTCCTCGGCGCTGATCTTCTTCTCCTGCAACATGCGCAGGATCGTCATGCGCTCCTCATCCGAGATCGGATCGGCCGGCGGCGCGGGCGGCATGCCGCGTCCCGAAGACCAGTTGAAAGAGAAGCGTCGTCCGCGCATTTTCTCCTCGGCGCGGCGCATGCCCTCTTCGGCGCGGCGCATGCCCGCCTCCATGCGGCGGGAGGCCGCCTCGGCCTTCTGCGCGGCGCGGCGCGCGGCGTCCTGCACGCGGCGGTCGACGCGCTCGGAGAAATCGTCGGGCAGGGGCCAGTTGCCGCCGAAATCGAACTCCGCCGCGGATTCCCAATCGGATTCGCGGCTGGTCACCATCACATCGCCTTCGGCTTTCAGGTTGATGGACGCGCCGCCGCTCCCAAGTATGAGCGTCCGCGGATTCGTCCCGTCGCGCTTCGGCAGGCCGGGCATCTCTACGCGGACGTCGTCCGCGCTGCCTGCGGAGAGCGTGAGCGCCGCGTTGGCCCGCGCCGACAGGTGCAGGAGGATGTCGCCCTCCGCCGTCACATTGACGGCTTGACCGTCGGAAGGTTCGAGGTAGATCACGGCGTCCTCTTCCACGCGGGCGTTCAGGCTGCCCGTCACGCCGCGCACGTACAGGTCGTCCGACACCGAGGCCAGGTTGACGTTCCCCTGCACGTCGTGCAGCGATACGTCGCCCAGCGCCGAGCGAACGGACAGATCGCCTTTGCCGCCGCGCACGCTCAAGTCGGCGTGGACGATGTCCACCGTCAGCGGGCCGCTCTCGCGCGCGTCCAGGTCCCCGTGCGCCGCGCCGACCGCCGCCGGGCCAACCATGCGCAGGGAAAGGTCGCCCGAGACTTCGCCCAGCGAGAGTCCGCTGGGGAGGTCGCGCAGATCGGCGTCGCCGGAGACCGCCTCGAGTTCCAGGGCGAGGCGGCGCGGGATGGTGAGGATCAGGTCGCCGTCGCAAGAGACGGTCGCTTCGTCCGCGCCCGAAGCGAGGTCGAGCGCGTCGCCATCGGTGCGGGCCGAGATTTCGTCGCGTTCCCAGCCGGTCACGCGCAAGTCGCCGGGCGCGGCCGCCAGTCGAATCTTTTTGGCAGAGCCGATTGCAAGCGTTTTCTTGAGCATGGTTAATTCTCCTCTCCGCGCAGGAGCCTCATCGCGTCCTCGGCGCTGATCTTGCCGGCGTCCAACTCCTCCAGAACCGAGCGGCGTTTTTCGTCGGACATTTCGGGCGCAGGTTCGTCTTTGCCAGGCTCGTAGCCGAGGGCGCGGATGATCTCATGCAGGCGGTTGCGAATGGTGGGATAGGACAGGCCGAGTTCGGTTTCCATGCGGTTGAGTCGCCCCTCCACCCGCACGAAAGTGAGGATAAAATCAAGTTGCTCGGCTGTGAGATTGGCAAAATGCCCGGCGGTGAAACGTCCCTCCACGACCGTGTCGCACGAGGAACAGTGCAGGCGCGTGACGGTTAATTCATTGCGGCAGACTGGGCATCGAGTAAGCGCTGG
Source organism: Anaerolineales bacterium UBA7227 (assembly GCA_002473085.1). Lineage (GTDB taxonomy): Bacteria > Chloroflexota > Anaerolineae > Anaerolineales > Villigracilaceae > Denitrolinea > Denitrolinea symbiosum. The sequence goes on along the minus strand of DKTP01000071.1, from coordinate 6,989 downwards.
GTGCATGTTTCCTCCGAATTCAATATTATCGAATATTGTTTTTGAAATCTTCAACAATTATAGATAGTTCTTCAAAATTGTCAAGGTTTTAATTAGTTTTTTTGAAAACTCCCGCAAAAATTGTCGTAATCGGCGAATAACGGGCGAGACGACTCGCCCTCTTGCGGACTGTCATCATCAACCTGGAGTATCCATGCTTCGAACCGTCTATTTTCGACCCAACAAACCGCTTCAAACCGACCTTCAGCCGGACTCCGTCCCGAAGGCGTTTCGCGACCGCCGCGGCGTCTTCTGGATCGATTTTTCCGGCGAGCCGCCCGAAACCAGCCAGCCGATCCTCGAATCGTTCGGCTTTCACCCTCTCGCCATCGAGGACGCCCTGCAACAGAGTCACAGCCCCAAAGTGGACGATTGGGGCGGTTACATTTACCTCGCGCTGAACTACATGCATTTGAACGGCGCTGGACAAGGCCATTGGGAAACCGAGGTTGACGAACTGGACATCTTCCTCGGCCCAAACTACGTGGTCACGCATCACGACCTGCCCATCCCCGCCATAGACGCCATATTTGCCTCCGTCCAGCGCGACCAGCGTCCCCTGCGCGAGGGAGCCGACCACCTGCTCTACAAGATCATCGACGCGGTGGTGGCCGATTACATGCCCATCGTGGAACGCGTGGACGACGAGATAGACGCGATCGAAGACCAGGTCTTCGACCATCCCACCCCGCGCACGCTGGAGCGGCTCTTCACGCTCAAGCGCGTCCTGCTGTCCATGCGGCGCATCCTGCTGCCGCAGCGCGAGGTCCTCAACAAACTGGCGCGCGACGATTACGCCGTGATAGACCGCGCCGACCGCGTCTTCTTCCGCGACATCTACGACCACCTCGTCCGCCTCCACGACCTGAACGAGTCCATGCGCGACCTCGTCAGCGGCGCGCTGGACACCTATCTCTCCGTCATCAACAACCGGCTCAACGCGGTGATGAAAACGCTGACGATCATCACCACCCTCTTCATGCCGCTGACTTTCGTGACGGGATTCCTGGGGATGAACTTCTTCGAGCCGCTGGGCGTGTTGAAGGGATGGACCACCATGCAGGCCTTCATCATCATGCTGGCGATCACAATGCTGCTGCCCATCGGCATGTATGCCTGGATGCGGCGCAGGACATGGGTGTAAAAAATGTCAAATCTTAAGTTGCTGTGTGTTTTCGCCCACCCCGACGACGAGTCCATGGGAATGGGCGCGACCCTCGCCAAATACTCCGCCGAGAGAGTGGATACCCACCTCGTCTGCGCCACGCGCGGGGAACGCGGCTGGTTCGGCCCCGAGGAGCAGAATCCCGGCCCCGACGCGCTCGGCCAACTGCGCGAGGCGGAACTGCGCCGCGCCGCGGACGCCCTCGGCATGAAGTCCGTCCGCTTCCTCGATTACGTTGACGGCGACCTCGACCGCGCGCGTCCCGCAGAAGTCATCGCGAAGATCGCGGCGCACATCCGCGCCATCCAGCCGCAGGTGGTCGTCACCTTCCCTCCCGACGGCAACTATGGCCACCCCGACCACATCGCCATCGGACAGTTCACCCACGCGGCCGTCGTCTGCGCGGCGGACGCGTCCTACGCCGACGCGTCCAACCCGTCTCCGCACCGCGTCTCGAAACTGTATTACATGGTGGACTCGGAGGACTTCGTCAACTTCGTCACATCCGCGATGGGCGAGATCACCTTCCAGGTGGACGACCAGACGCGCGGCGAAGTCGCGTGGAAAAATTGGATGGTGACGACGCGGATTGACATGTCCGCGCATTGCGTCACGGCGTTGCGCGCCATCAAATGCCACGAAAGTCAGTTACCGTCCATCGCGCCGCTGGCGGAACTGCCCGAAGAGATGGCCGCGCAAGTGTTGACGCTGCAAGGCGCGTTCTATCGCGTATTTAGTTTGGTAAATGGAGGGAGGAAGGTGGAGACGGATCTATTCGAGGGGATACGATAGATTGACGGTATAATCCTGAAAGACAAAGGAGTTCGAATGATCCAACAGTTCAAAATTATTGTCGAAAAACACCCCGATGGTTACGTCGCTTATCCGCTCGGGTTGAAAGGCGTTGTGGTTGGCGAAGGCGATACGTATGAAGATGCGTTGACCGACGTCAAATCAGCCATTCAATTTCACGTCGAGACATTTGGGAAAGATGTGCTGATGACGGACATTCCCGTTCTTGAAGCGTTTGTAGCCGAAGCGGGAGTGGCGGTTTAATGCCCAAGTTCCCTGTTGATGCGCCGAAAGCGAAAGTCATCAAAGCCTTTGAGAAACTTGGCTTTCGTCTTATGCGCGAAGGGAATCATATTGCCATGCTGCGGGAAAACGCTGATGGGACGCGAACCCCGCTGACCATGCCGAATCACCGCACGATCAAAAGCTCGACCTTGCGAACCATCCTGTTACAGTCGGGGATTTCGAGAGACGATTTTTTGGACGCGTACGAGAATTAAACAGTAGAGCGAGATTTTATCTCGCTCTACATCTCTATCCCAACTTCTTCTTCATCGAAAACTTCAGCGCCACTTTGTAAACCTGGCTCAATTTCTCGCCCAGAGCCTGCGCTTCGGGGTTGCTGGCGCCCTGCTGCTCGACCTGCGCGACCAGGCCGTTCAACGCTTCAAGGAATTGATCGTTGACCATGTCCGCGTTGTCGGCGAGCATCTTCTCCGCCGCGGCCGCGTCGGGAGCCTCGAGCAGTTGTTCGATAAATCCCACTTCGGGCGAGGCGCTGGCTTGCTGCAATACCTCGATCATCTTTTGCAGTTTGCCCATCATGGCATAGTCGTTCTTCTCGGAAGCCTGCCGCAGCATTTGCTGGACGATGTCCACCGCGTCCTGCGAAAAGTTTTGCAGGTTGGCCTGCGTCGCGGCGGCGATATCGTCCTGTTGGAGCAGGGATTCGATGAACTGCTGCGCCTGCTTGTAACGCGCTTCCAACTGGCGGTCCATTTCGTTGGTGTAGTCCATCAATTTTTCGCGCACGGCTTCGAGCTTGGTCTTCTCCTCGCCCGAGGCCTTCTCGATTCGCTCGGTCAACGTCTGGAAGAAGGCATAGTCCATGCCGCCGCGCGCCAGGCTGACGTAGGCGCGGACGCGGGCGTCGTTGGGCGAGGCGATGACCAGGTCGAGCAGTTTCTCGCGGGTCAGGCCCTTCCCCGCCTCTTGCAGGGACTTCGCGGCCGCTTCCATCTCCCCGACGGATTCCGCCAGCCCGCGGCCGAACTCGGTCTCTTTCAGGAGTTGCTCCTGCACCGCCGACAGCGCCTCGGCCAGCTGGGGCTGCGCGGACGCGGCGGATTGGGCGAGGCGGCTGAACAGCGCGAAGAACTGATCGTCGAAGAGCGTTTCATTCTGCCTGATGATCTCCGAGCGGACCTCCGCGCTGGAGGCCTGAAGCAGGCGGTCAACGAGGTGGACGCGTTCCTGCTGGGCCTTGATCATCTCCGGCGTGATGCCGTCCTTGCCGAGGATGAGTTCGATCATCGACTCGTAAGTCAGGTTGGGCTTGGGCGAGAGCAGGTACGCCTTCCGCTTTTCCGCGGGGAGGCGATCGGTGACCTGTTTGATCAGCGGGCCGACGACCCTCTCCTGCTCGTTGAGGGGAAGTCCCAGCTCGGGCGGGAAGAAGGTGAGCAAAAGTTCTTTTTCGTTGTCGTGATAGACGATGGGCGTAGGGAGACGGCCTTCGTATCCGCAGTAGGGACAGCGGACAAAGTTGGAGACGCCGCCCAGCAGGCGTTGTTTCGCGCCGGGGTCGGAGGTCGCGTCGAAGAGTTGTTCCACATTGACGGGGACGGGCTGGCGGCAGCGCGGGCAGGAGACTTGTTGAGTTTGGGGCATGAGAATTTCCGATTTCCGATTTTGGATTTGCGATTTATCTGACGCTTTGGTGTCGGGCTATTGTACCATTGGGGTGGGGGAAACTTTTTTGTCGCGGACCTCGCCGATTTTCCCATTTAAGATCGCGCAGGCAATTTCCATCGCCGCCTTTGCGGGTTTTGGGATTCGATTCTTCACCTCGGCAGCGAGAAACAAATCCTCGCGCCGGTGTGCGCGGACGAGTCCGCCCAGATGCGTCCGCCGTGAGCCTCGACGATGATGCGGGCGAGGTAGAGTCCCAGCCCCGCGCCCTTGGTCTTTTTCACGGCATTGGTTGAGCGATAGAAGCGGTCGAAGATGTGCGGCAGATCTTTGGCTTCGATGCCGGGCCCCTCGTCGCTGACGCACACGATCACCTGCTCGGGCAGCGCCTTGCCGCTGATCCTGATCTCGCCCTGCGGCGCGTACTTGAGCGCGTTCGAGACCAGGTTCGCGAGGACCTGCTCGAGGCGCGTCTCGTCCGCGAGGACGATGGGAAACTTCTCGGGGAAGTCGGCGACGAAGCGATGTTTGGGATTCGGCGCCGTGAAGCGCTCGATCACGCGCGACGCCAGCGCGGGGAGGCCGACGTCGGCGCGGTTCAGGCTGAGGCCGCCCGCCTGCAAGCGGGACGCGTCCAGCAGGTCGTCGATCATCTTCGACAGACGATCCGCCTCCTCTTCGATGACTTCGAGCGAGTCGCTGATCGTACGCTTGTCCCAGCGGGCGTCGTCGCGGCGTAAAGTGGAGGCGTAGCCTTTGATCAACGCGACGGGCGTCCGCAGTTCGTGGCTGACCACGGAGATGAACGTGCTTTTGATCTCGTCGGCGGCGCGGAAGTGGGTGATGTCGCGCACGGTCGCGATGATGTTGCGAAGTTTTCCCTCGGGAGTCAAAAGCGGCGCGTAGGTGACGCCCACCGGGATGGGCGGCGGTTCGGGGCGTTTGAGATCGCCCTCCACGTAGAGGGTCGCGTTGGGCGTCAGCGGCCAGCCGTTGGCGATGGAATCCTCGAGGGTGGGGCCGTCGGGGTCGCGCGTCCAGCGGACGATGTCCGCGTGGGGCGAGCCGGCCAGCTGGGCGTGAGTCCGACCGAAGATGCGCTCGAAGGCGTCGTTGACGCGTTCGATGGTCAGGTCGGCGTTGAGGATCAAGATCCCGTCCGCGGCCGAGTCCAACAGCGCGTCGAGACGCTGCTTCTCAATGTTGACCTGTCCGTAGAGCCGCGCGTTGTGGACGGCGACGGCGGCCTGTCCCGCGAACGAACCGAGCAGGACTTTGTCGTTGGCGGAAAAAAGATCGGGATAATTGCGGAAGATGAAGATCACGCCGATGACCTGGCCGTGCGCCGCGAGCGCGATGCCCGTGCCGTTGAGCAGTCCCATGCTGGCGGTGTAGGTCAGCTCTTTCAACATGCGGTTGAGTTCGGCCACGTCCAGGTCCGCCACTTTTTCTTCGGCGAGCAGGGGCGTGAGGTAACTGAGGAAGGCGGGCGGGATTCCGTGCGCGGTGGCGACGCGCCAGCCCTCCGCCTCTTTGAGGGCGATCAGGCCGGCCTGTCCCGCCAGCATTTCGATGGCGATCTTGAGGATGCGCGCCAGCAGTTTGTCGAGATCGAGTTCCTCGGTCAGCAGGCGGGCGATTTCGAGCAGGTAGTCTCGTTGACGGACGCGGAAATCGGGGAGCATGTTGGTTGCCAGTTTCCAGTGATCAGTTTTCAGTGGTCAGTGATCAGTAATCGGTCGCGCAGAGGGCGTGCCGAGACCCATTTTATCACCCGCAGGGGCGCGGTTTATAGGAGGAGGGTTGGAGGTACGTTAACGAATCCCGTCCAAACCTCCCCTTGCAAAGCGTCCATTCAGGCAAATGGGGGGAACCAATTTTCCGATCCTCTCGTTTATACTCATTGGTCTTCATCGGAAGTAAAATTCCCAGCCGTGAATGGACGCGAATTCTCCAATTTTCCTGGCGAAATTCACGGTAGCATTGACGCCAAAACCATGAGAACGGCCAAACTGATGGGCCAACACAAAAACGCGAAGCCGCAAGGAATTTTTGAGTCCTGGAGACTTTGCGCGTTATAAAGCCCGGACAATGCCTGCTCCCAAACAAGCGCCGATGAAGTCCGCTCAGAACCGTCGAGGAGAATTCAACATGTTCAAAATGCAAATGTTCTTTCCCGTCCTGATTCTGTTACTCTCCGCCTGCGCGCCGACATCCCAGGCCGCGCCCACCCCAACCCTTCTGCCGCCCGCGACCGAGGCCCCGACGCAGGCGCGGACTGTGGACGAGCCTCCAGCCTTGCCAGCCGCGCCTGGCGATGGATGTCCCGCCGCGACCATGGACACGAAATTGATGGTAAGCGCTGAAAACGGGATCTGCCTGCTCTATCCCGCCGAGTTTGCCTGGGACGGCGCGACGTTGATCGTGTTGAATCCCACTGGCATGGCGGGAGACGCCCCCGGCGACGCGTGGCTGCTGACGTCCATCAGCGAGGCGGGGGGACAGACCGCCGCGCAGATCGCGGACGCGCAGATCGCCGAGATCGGCGCTGGCCCTGAAATCGTCCGCACAGAGCTGACGATTGGCGGCAAGCCGGCCGTCCTCGTGGACGGAATGCCCGCGCAAGACTCGGCGCGTTACCTGTACGTCGTCAACAACGACCGCCTGTATCGCTTCGAGTTCATGCCGTGGTACCCGGAGAACGGCGCAACCCCGTTGGAAAAACTGTACCAGACGCTTGTTGACACGCTCCATTTCCTGCCGTAGAGCCGTCTCGCTCGTCAAAGAAGGCCTCCGAGTTCAACGCTCAGAGGCCTTTTCATTCCGCCTTCTACTGCTCCCCCGCCAGCAGCGCGATGACCTGCTCCGCGCTCGTCACCCGTCCGTACGATTGAAACGCGGCCAGAAACGCCTTGTGGACGTACTCCGCGGGGATGACCGTCTCGCCGTATTTCAGGTCGCGGGTGGCGCAGGCGTCTTCGGCGACGACGACCTGAAAGCCGAAGTCCGCCGCGGCGCGGACGGTGGCGTCCACGCACATGTGAGTCATCATCCCCGTGACGACGACGCGCTCGATGCCCCA
>DKTP01000130.1 GCA_002473085.1 Anaerolineales bacterium UBA7227 | reverse complement strand
TAATTGGAGATTGGTAATTGGAGATTGGCGGTTGGAGATTGGGGGTTGGAGGGTTGTTGTGGTGTTGGCGACGGAAGGTTTTCAACTTGCAACTCGGTACTTGCAACCTGCGACTCGTATGTCTTTACCATGCTGGCATACAGGCCGTTTTGCGCGAGAAGTTCGCGATGCGTGCCTTGCTCGACGATCCTGCCCTGGTCGAGGACGACGATGTGGTCGGATTGGAAGATGGTATTGAGACGGTGCGCGATGACGAGGACGGCGCGGCCTTCCATCAACTGCCGCGTGGACTCTTCGAGCAGGGCTTCGGTCTCTGGGTCGAGACTGGAGGTGGGTTCGTCGAGGATGAGCAGCGGCGCGTCCCTGAGGAAGGCGCGGGCGAGGGCGAGACGCTGCGCCTGTCCGCTGGAGAGACGCGCGCCGCCTTCGCCGACGACGGTCTCGTATTTTTCGGGAAGCGTCTCGATGAAATCGTGCAGGCGCGCGGCCCGCGCGGCGGCGGTCACTTCGGCATCGGTCGCGTCCGCTTTTCCGAGGCGGATGTTGGCGGCGAGGGTGTCGTGGAAAATGTACGGGCGTTGGGGGACCCAGGAAATATAATTCTGAAGTTTGAATTTTGAATTCTGAACTTTGGTTCCAAAAGTGATTTTTCCAGAAGACGGTTTGATGAATCCCAAAAGTAAATTGACCAGCGTGGATTTCCCCGCGCCGGTCCTGCCGACGAGGGCGACGCGCTGTCCGTGTTTGATGGTGAGGTTGATGTTCTCCAGCGCGGGCGTGGATTCGCCGGGGTAAGTATAAGAGAGATTGGATAAATAGAGGGTAGAGAATGGCGAGCCGTTGGAAGAAGTTTGACTGCTCTCTATTCTCTGTTCTCTGCTCTCTGTATCCAAAATCTCATAGATCCGCTTCGCGGCGGTCGTGCCGTTCATCCCCGCGTGGAAGCGGGCGCCGAGGGCGCGCAGGGGCATGTAGAATTCGGGAGCCAGCACCAGCAGGAAGAGCGCGGGCTGGAACTCCATGCGGTGGTACAGCAGGCGGAAACCGATCTCGACGGCGATGATGGCGACGCTGAGCGTGGACAGCAATTCGAGCGCCAGCGCGGACAGGAAGGTGATCCGCAGGATCTGCAAGGTCGCGTCGCGGAACTGGTCGCTGACGCGCGCGATGGTCTTCGTCTGCGCTTTGGATTGGCCGAAGAGTTTGAGCGTGGTCAGTCCCTGAAGGCTGTCAAGAAAGTGCGCGCTGAGCAGGCGCAGAGTCTCGTATTGGCGCTTGGTGACGATCTCCGCGCCCTTGCCGATCATGATCATGAAGAACGGGATCAACGGCGCGGTGACGAGGAAAACGATTCCAGAAAGCAGGTCAATAGGGAAGACGAAAACGAGGATGGAGATCGGGAAGAGCGCGGCGATGACGAGTTGCGGCAGGTACTGGCTGAAGTACGCGTCCAGCGCTTCGATCCCCTCGACGGCGGCCGCGGTCAGCTCGCCCGTGCGTTGTCCGCGCGCGTAGGCGGGACCCAGGCGGAGGATGTGCGCGAAGAGACGCTGGCGCAGGTCGGTTTTGACGCGCACCGCGACCGCGTTGGCGGAGACCTCGCTGAGCCACGTCAACAGGGCGCGGCCGCCGATGACGACGAGGATCAGCGTCAGCGGATTCAGCGCCTGCGCGAGCGACTGTCCCCGCAGGAAGACGCCGTCCACGACGCGGCTGAGGAGCCAGGCCTGTCCGATGGTCAGCCATCCGGCCAGAAGTCCAGAGAGGATCGTGGAGAGGAGGGGGAAACGCGCGTCGCGGGTGAGGGAGAGGAGTCGGCAGTGCATGAGGGCAGGTGTCAGGCGGCGGTCAACGCGCGGCCGCGGTTTTTATCCGGTCTGCGCCAGCGCGACCGCGCCGAGACTGCCCGAAAGATGTCCCAGCGCGGGCGGGACGATGTAGCCGTCCACGTCCGCCAGGACGTTGGGATGGACGACGTAGCCGTTGAGAAGCGCCTGGACGTTGCGCCGAATCTTCGGGAAGAGATATTCCCTGCGCATCACGCCGCCGCCGAGGACGATCCGCTTTGGAGACAGGGTCAGGATGTAGTTGACCAGCGCGGCGGCGACGTATTCGGCTTCCACGTCCCAGAAGGGATCGTCGTCGGGGATCGCTTCGCCGCGCGACCCGAAGCGGGCCTGGATTGCGGGGCCGTTGGCGAGGCCCTCGAAGCAATCTCTGTGGAAGGGACAGTTGCCGGGAAAGGGATCCCGCGCGCGGTCGTGGGGGATGCGGATGTGTCCCATCTCGGGGGCGAGCATCCCCGCGAGCGGGCGTCCGTTCAGGATGTATCCGCCGCCGATTCCCGTCCCGATGGTGAGATAGAGCGACGGGTCGCAGCCCCGGTTCGCGCCCCATTTGAACTCGCCCAGCGCCGCGCCGTTGACGTCGTTGTCGAACGCGATCTCGACGCGCAGCGCGCGCTGGATGACGCCGCGCACATCCGTGTTGCTCCAATGGGGTTTCGGCGTCGAAGTGATGTGGCCGTATGTGGGCGAGTCGGGATTCAGGTCAACGGGGCCGAAGCAGGCGACGCCGATGGAGTCGACCTGCCGCGCGGTAACGAAGGGTTGGAAAAATTCGACGGTCTTTCGCAGCGTTTCTTCGGGCGTGGTAGTGGGGATGCGCGCCTGCTCGACGATGCGGTCGGGGCCGCTGGCGACGATACAGATGAACTTTGTCCCGCCCGCTTCGATCCCGCCGAAAAGCTGGGACATTATTTCACCCTCAGTAAAACCTTCCCCTCCCGCCATAATTCTTCCAGCCGATAGTAATCGCGCTGGTCGGGCGAGAAGAGATGGACGACCACGTCGCCGAAGTCCACCACCAGCCAGCCGTGTTGGGCTTCGCCTTCGATGCGGCCTTTTCTCTTTTGTTTGCCTTTGAACGTCTCCACTACGGATTTGGCGAGCGCGTCCAACATGCGGTCGCTGGAGCCGGTGCAAAGCACGAAGTAGTCGGTGAAGGAGGCGACATCCTTGAGGTCGATCAAGAGGATGTCTTCGCCTTTTTTGTCTTCAAGCGCGGTTACGATGGAACGGGCAAGGTCGAGTGCGTTCAGTGAGTCACCTCATGTAGAAATGTGGTATGTGGATTATACAGACTTTCACGGATTCTCGCGGATGGAGCCATTAAAAATCCGAGTCCGAACGGAACGAAAACGCTGATCGTCTACGCGCCGGTTTTCAGCGGGGCGGAGAACAGGCGGGTATATTCCGCGCCCGAGGGTTTTAGGTCGCTTTTGAACAGGTGGACGGCGGTCACGTCGGCGCGGCCGAGCGGGCCGAGACGCGTCTCTTCGAGCGCGGCGTGAACCTTTTGCCGGTCGCCCGCGGAGACGGGTTGTTTGACGCGGCCGATCGTCAGGTGCGGCGAGAAGGGACGTTCCTCCGCTTCGTAGCCGAGACGCGCCGCGGCGGATTCCAGCCCGCGCTGGAGGGAGGTCAACGCGGCCGGGGCGTGGATTCCGATCCAGATCACGCGCGCCCGCCGCGGGGTCGGGAAGGAGCCGAGTCCGCCGACTTCCATCGAGAAGGGCGCGCAGGCCGCCGCCTCGGCGGTCGTCATCTGCGCGAGCGCGTCCAACTGCGCGGGCGAGACGTCCCCGATGAATTTCAGGGTCAGGTGCATGTTTTCGACGGGGACCCAGCGGACGAGGCCGCGCCCGAGCGCGGCGCGCAGGGACTCGGTTTGGGCGTGAATCGCTTGTCGGATCGGGAGGGGGATTTCAATCGCAATGAAGACGCGCGACGGTGTCATATCAGGCGGCGACCAGGCTTTCGACTGCCTGTTTCAATTCGAGATAGCCGACGGGCTTGGCGAGGTAGAGCGAGGCGCCCGCGTCCATGCCGGCGCGGATGTCGCCGGGCATGCTTTTGGCCGAGACGACGATGACGGGGATGTTCATCAGGTCGGGTTCGCGGCGCATGAACTTTAACACTTCCAGCCCCGACACGTCGGGCATCATCACGTCGAGGATCACGATGTCGGGCTTCTCCTGCGCGATGACGCTGATGGCGGGAGCGCTGCTGAACATTTTGATCACGCGGAAGCCGTTGACGCGCATCATCTCCGCGAAGAGTTCGGCGGCGTCGGGTTCGTCTTCCACGACCAGGACGGTTTTTTGCGGGGATGTCATCATCTTCAAAAATAGCATAAGATGAAGGAAAAGGCAAGGGGTCGTAAGGATTGACGGATTTGGACGGTCTACTGTCTGGAGGATCTATGACCGAACTTGAAAATTTCCGCGCCGAAAAGGACGATTTCTTCGCGAGCCATCCGCACAGCCCGCTGACCTCGCTTCAAAAACAGACCTTCGACGGTCTCCGTTATTTTGACGAGAATCCCGCGCTTCGATTCGAGATCGCGGCGACGCCGTTCCCGAAGCCCGAGGAGATCGCGATCCAGACTTCGACGGGGGAGACGCGCGTCTATACGCGTTTTGCCCGCTTCAAATTTAATGTAGACGGGCAGGAGGCCGAACTGACCATCTACGAGACCGAGAACGGCTTCTTCCTTCCCTTCGTGGATTCCCTGGCCGGGACGGAGACCTATCCCGCGGGCCGCTATCTCGACCTTGAGCCTTTGCCTGGCAACCGCTTCCTCGTGGACTTCAACCTGGCCTACAATCCTTACTGCGCCTACAACGAAAGGTGGTCCTGCCCGCTGACGCCGTTCGAGAACCGGCTGAAGGTCCCCATCCGGGCGGGGGAGAAGATCTTCCACAGTTAAATCAAAAAGGCCAGGTTTCGCGAGGAACCTGGCCTTTCGTTTACGCTTCCGGCGCTTCGCTGGCTTTTATCAGCGCTTCCAGCAGCGCTTCGTATTCGTCGCAGCAGTCTGTGCAGGTTTCAAGGTGGTCGTGGACGAGCGGCATGAGCCGCGCCGCGTCCTCTTTGTGGATCTCGATCTCAGCGTATTGGTCGAGCGCGTCGAAGACCTGCTCGCAGTCCATCTCGCAGTTTTCGAGATAGCGGATCAGGCCCGCGATGGTCGCGTCCGACAATTCCGCGTCGGCGTGTTTCCCGCGTCCAAGTTGGGTAAGCCAGTCTTTCAGTCTCATTTTTACCTTCCGGGTTGACGATGGACGGGAAAAAATTCTTACCCTTGCTCGAAGGCGGTCAGGACTTCCTGCGCGGACAGGCCTTCCAGCGACAAGCGCCGTTTCAGGCGGACGCGGGCGTCGTGCAGGAGTTTGTAGAGGGCGTTGCGGTTGGTCTTGAGCTTGCGGGCGGCCTCGTCCATGGGGATGTTCTGCACGGAGAGCAGCAGGAGGGCTTCGCGTTGGCGGTCGGTCAGTTCCTCGGCGATGATGCGGCGGACGCGCGTCATCATGTCGGCGCGTTCGACGAAGGTTTCAGGTCCCGCGCCAGGGTCCGCCAGCAGGGATTCGGGCGCAGTCGCCTCCTCGTTGTCCACCAGTTCGTCCAGCGAGGAGTCCCGCCAGCGTTTGCGCCGCAATTCTGACAGCGCGATGCGGATGGCGATCTTGTGCGCCCAGGTGGTGAATTGACTGCGTCCCTCGAAGGTGTGCAGGCGGTCGAGGATGCGGAGCAGGGCTTCCTGCGTCACTTCCTCCACGAGGAATTCGAATTGCGGTTCGGAGGGGGAAACCCAACGCGAGAGCGCGTAGGGCAGGCCTTTGGCGATGATGGCGCGCAGGTCCTCCAGCGCGGCGCTGCGCTGGAGGCCGTCCGATTGCAGGTCTGCGAGCCATTCTTCGTTGGCGCGGGTGGGCATGGGCGGGATTATAACCAAAAACCAGGCTTCAAACTGAAACCTGGTCTTTCGTGGTGGGCGCGAAGGGACTCGAACCCCTGACCTCATCAATGTGAATGATGCGCTCTAACCAGCTGAGCTACGCGCCCGGGACGAGGCGCATTATAGCCGATGCGTTTCTCTTTGACAAGCCGCGATCTTGCGACGGCTCGCGGGGCGCATCTGATAAAATCAGGATATGTCAACTCGCGCGCAGAAAGAATTTCGGAATATTTTCGCGGCCGCGCCGGGGATCGTCGTCCGCGCGCCGGGACGGGTGAACCTGATCGGCGAGCATACGGACTACAACGAGGGATTCGTCCTGCCGATGGCGATCGACCGCGCGGTGTGGATCGCGCTTCGGCCTCGCGCCGACCGCCGCGTCGTCGTCCACGCGCTGGATTTGGAGAAGCGCGGCGAATTCGACCTCGACGCGCTCGAACGCGGGACGGGCTGGCTGGAGTATCTCAAAGGCGTCGCGCACGAATTGCAGGCCGCCGATTACCGCTTGCGCGGCTGGGAGGGAGTTCTGGCGGGCGACGTGCCGCGCGGCGCGGGTCTCTCCTCGTCCGCGGCGGTGGAGGTGGCGACGGCGCGCGCTTTTGCCGAGGCGAGCGGTTTCGAGTGGGACGAGATGCGCGTAGCCAGAATCGGACAGCGCGCCGAGAACAACTGGCTGGGCGTCAACTCTGGCATCATGGATCAGGCCGTCAGCGCGGCGGCGAAGGCAGGACACGCGTTCTTCCTCGATTGCCGGTCGCTGGAATATCGTCACATCTCCCTGCCGAAGGAGATCGCGGTGGCAGTGATGGACACGTCCACGCGGCGCGGGCTGGTGGATTCGGCCTACAACGAGCGGCGCGAACAGTGCGAGAGGGCGGCGCGCTTCTTCGGGGTCGGCGCTTTGCGGGATGTGAGCGCGGAGAAATTCGAGACGGCGAGGCGGGAGAAGACAGGCGGATTGGACGAACTGGCCTGGAAGCGGGCGCGGCATATCGTGACGGAAAATTTGCGCGTGCTGGACGCGGCGGAGGCGATGCGCGCCGGCGACGTCGCCGCGCTGGGACGGTTATTTAACGAGAGTCACGCCAGCCTGCGCGACGATTTCGAAGTCACGAACGACGCGTTGAATTGGATCGTGGAGGCCGCGCAGGCGCGTCCCGAATGCCTCGGCGCGAGGATGACAGGCGCGGGGTTCGGCGGATGCGCGGTCGCGCTCGCGCGGAGGGATTCGGTCGAGGTTTTCGCGCAAGCCGTCGGAGCGGAATACCGCCGAAGGTCAGGGCTGGAAGCGAAGATCTACGTCTGCGAGGCGAGCGGGGGGGCCAGCGTCGTTTGAATCAAAAAACCAGGTTTCCCGCAGAAACCTGGTTTTTGTGTTAATGGGTGGCGAACGTCGCTTGGGCGGTCATTCCCCATAACAATCCGTCCGGCTGATCGTCAAATGCCAGGGTGACTTTGAACACCACGTCGCCGCCGAGGGTGTCGGCGCGCGGCGCGATGGAAATGACGCGTGCTGAAAATTCCTCGCCGAGCGCTTCGATGAAGACGACGGCTTTTTGTCCGATTTTGATTTTCGCGATGTCGCGCTCCGAGAGATCGGTCGTCTCCGCCTGCATCCGGTCGAGCGTGGCGAGGACGAGGATGGGGCGGTCGGGTTGGGCAAGTTCGCCCGCCCGCGTGTGGAGCGCGGCCACCGTCCCGTCGAAGGGCGCGGTCAGCGTGGACATGGCGAGGACGGCGCGCGCCGCGTCGAGCGAGGCCTGGGCGCGGGCCGCGAATGCGTCGCCGCGCTGGACGACTTCGCGGGGTTCCGTCTCGAAGTAGGGACGGCCGCGTTGGTCGTATTTTTTGACGGTGCGATAGCGTTGCAGCTGCGCGTAGGATTGCGCCGAGCGATAGCCAGCCTCGGCGGCGGTCATGGCATATTCGAGGTCGGGCGTGTCGAGCGAAGCCAGCGTATCGCCGGCTTTGACGAAGTCGCCCTCATTGACGTTGATCTCACGGATGATGGCGCCGTTGATGAATCCCAGGTCCGCCGACTGCGCGGGGACGATGACGGCGGAGGCGACGACGGACGATCCCGCTTGCGCGCGGGCCGCCGCGGCGGGACCGGCGACGAGCGCGAGGACGGCGAGGAGCATCAACGCGAGGAAGCGGAGATTTTTCCCGTCATTGCGAGGAGGGCGGGCGTCTTGTTGAAACATGGCGCGCCTCACTTTGCCTGGATTTTCACGTCGGCGCTCATGCCCCAGCGCAGGCCTTCGGGCTGTTTGACGAAGTCAATCACGACGGCGAAGACCACGTCGCCGCCGAGCGCGGACGAGACGAGGGCGACGCTCGCGACCCTGCCTTCGAACGTCTGGCCCAGCGCGGGGACGGCGATTTCGACAACCTGCCCGACTTTGACGCGCGTCACGTTCCGCTCGCTCAGGTCGGTGGTTTTGACCTGGAATTTGGAGAGGTCGCCGAGCGTGACGACGGCGCGGCCGGGGATCGTCGTCTCGCCCGCGACCGCGTCCACCGCGACGACGGTCGCGTCGAACGGCGCGAGGAGCGCGGACTGCGTCTCAAGCGCGGCTTTCGCCGAATCGAGCAGGGCCTGAGCGCGGTCGAGGTCGGCTTTGGCAGATTCCATGTTTTGCTCCGCCGTCCCGACGCGCTGCAGGAATCGCAACTGGATGTCGGCTGCGTCCCAATTGGCCTGCGCTTCGCGGACACGCGCTTCGAGCAGGGTGGTGTCGAGCGTGACGAGGGGCTGGCTGGCGGTCACTTTGTCGCCCACTTTCACGTCCACGGATTGGACGCGTCCCACCGCGGGGAAGGAGAGTCTCGCTTCGCGGTAGGGGACAACCACTCCCGACGCGGTCAAACGGTCGGCGGTGGATTCGCTTTGGGAAACAGGATCCAGCGAAACCGTGGGAAGAGGCGTCGGTGAGGAGGAGGGGAGTCCAGAGCAGGCCGCGAGAGTCAGGGTCATGACAATTAGGAGGATTTTTTTCATAGGGTTTCCTGGGCGACTGGAAGTCGCGCCAACGCTTGCGAAGCCGATCTTCGTCGGCTAGTCCACGCAGGTGGACTTCGCAAATGTAGAGGCGACTGGAGTCGCTAGCTCCCGCGATTGTCCGCGTCGATCACGCCATCTTTTAGGGTGACAATGCGGCTGGCATACTTGATGACGCGCGGGTCGTGGGTGGCGAAGACGAAGGTGGCGCCCGTCTCACTGTTGAGTTTCTTCATGATCTCCATCACCTGCTCGCCGTTTTCGGTATCTAGGTTGGCGGTGGGTTCGTCAGCGAGGATCAGTTTGGGGTCAGTAGCCAGCGCTCGGGCGACGGCGACGCGTTGCTGCTGTCCGCCAGAGAGTTGGTCGGGACGGTTGTTGGCGCGGTCGGCCATGCCTACGCCTTCGAGCAGTTCCATCACACGCTGTTTGCGTTGCGCGGCGCTCTTGCCGTTGAGCAGGAGCGGCATCTCCACGTTTTCGTAGGCGGTGAGGGTGGGGATGAGCGCGAAGAACTGGAACACGAATCCGATGGCGCTCTTGCGGAGGTCGGCGCGCTGATTGCGGTTGAGACCCGTGGTCTCCTGACCTGCGATGAAGACCTTGCCCGAGGTGGGCTGGTCGAGACAGCCAATGAGTTGCAGAAGCGTGGTCTTGCCCGAACCTGAGGGGCCAACCAGCGAGGTGAACTCGCCGCTTTGAATATCCATGCTGACGCCGTTGAGGGCGCGGGTCTCCACCTGTCCGATCTTGTAAACGCGGGTGACGTTTGTAAGTTTTGCGACTTCCATTTTATTTCTCCTTTATTGTGCCTTGCGCAATGCTTCGACAGGCTCCATGCGGGAAGCCATCCGCGCGGGATAGAGTGAAGCGAGTAATGTGATCACGAATGCGGTAATGACCGTGTTGAGGGCTGAGTCTATCGTCAGGAAGGTGAAGATGCGATCTTCGAAGAGCAGGTCGGCGCTCATGCCCAGGTCGCCGAAGAAGATCCCGACTTTCCCAAAGTAGAGCGAGAGCGCCCAGCCGATCAGGCCTCCCGCCGCGATGCCGCCGAGAGCCAGCAGGCTCGCCTCCGCCAGGAAGAGACTGACGATTTGCCTGCCCTTCATGCCGATGGCCGAAAGGATGCCGATCTCGCGCGTCCGCTCGAAGACCGACATGAGCAGGGTGTTGACGATCACGGTGGCGGTCACGCCGAGGATGATGAGGTTGATGACGGCCAGGTACGCGTTGGAAAAGTCATTGACCAGCACGAGCAGCGAGTTCAATTCGCGCCACGTCTTCACCTGGAAGTTCGCGCTGGGGATGGCGGCCTTGACCGCGTCCGCCTGTTCGCGATCCTTCAGCAGGACGAAGATCATGCTGGCGCGATTTTCCGCGCCTGAGAACGCCTGCGCCTTGGCGAGCGGCAGGAGCACGATGCCTTTGTCGTAGGCGGTCGTGCCCGTGGAATAAATGCCGCGCACAGTGAACAGTTGCTCATCCACGGCGCCTTCGGAGGTGTTGACCAGCAGACTGACCTGGTCGCCGACTTTGAGTCCCATGCTCTGCGCGAGCGGATACCCAATCAGGATTCCTTCGCGGTCGTCCGCGGCGACGAACTGACCTTCCACGATTCGATACGGATCGTTCGCGCTCGAGGCGGGATCCACGCCCAGGATCTCGACTCCCGCCGAATCATCCTTGACTGTGACGATTCCGCTCGCGACGAGGCGCGGGGTCGCCGTTTCGACGGGTCCCAGCGCCGCGATCTGCGCCGCGAGGTGGTCGGGGTTCTCGATCAGATAGTCCCAGGCCACGCTGAGTTTATCGGGATCGTAATCTGCATCGCGCACCTGGAGATGCCCGCTGCTGAGGTGCAGAGTGGATTCCATCGCGCTGCGCATCTCGCCCTCGAAGAAGGCGGCGATGAACATCAGCAACGCCGTCCCCATGGCGAGCGCCAGCCCCGAAAGAATCGTTCGGCGGCGGTGTCTGCCCAGGTTGCGATAAGCCATTTTGAAATAATTGATCATTTGTGTCTCACTTCGTTGGTTTCTTTCGTCTTTCATGGCGAAAGAAGAAAGATGAAAGAAGTTCGCTAGACGTAATGCAACGCCTCCGCAGGTTCATGATGTGACGCCTGCGTAGCGGGATACAACGCGGCTAGCGCGGCAATGACGGCAACCGTCAGGGCATGTTGGAACACCTTTGCCAGGTCCAACTGCGGATGGATGCTCCCGCTGATCAAGGCGGTGTACTCGGTCAGGTCGGCGAACTGGGTGTAGTCGAGACCGTTCACGCCTAGCGCCAGGTTGATCGAGATGCCCAACGCCGCGCCGAAGGCGGCTCCCATCAAACCGATCAGGATGCCTTCCGACAGAAAGAGCAGGGTGATCTCGCGCGGCTTCATTCCCAGCGCGCTGATCACGCCGATCTCGCGCGTCCGCTCGAAGACGGCCATCATCAACTGGTTGAGGATACCGATGGCGGCGATACACAGCAGGAAGACGCCCATATAAGACATCACGCCGCTTTTCATATCCATCGTCTGCTTCAACTCGGGGAAGGAACTTTCCCAGGTTTCCACTTCGTAGCCCGTCACCGCGCCGTTGATGCCGTCAATCACAGTTTGCTCCTGCCCAATCTGTTTCAGCGAAATGACGATCTCCGTCACCTGCCCATCCAACCCAAACAGGCTTTGCGCTTCGGCGAGGGACATGTAGATGGTGGCCTTCTCCACAGAAGGGACGCCCACATCGTAGATGCCGACCACCGTCATCGTGCGTTGACGCGTCTGCTCGTTCTTCGAGTTGCCGACCATCGTGATGCGGTCGCCCACGTCCACGTTCATGGCAGTGGCGAGACCCTGCCCGATGACGATCACATCGCCGTCATCGGGAGTCAAATAGCGGCCTTTGGTGATGTTTTCCGCCACTGGCGTGTTCACTTCCTTATCCGCTTCGATGCCGATCAACGAAACGGCGAACGCGCCCTCGCGGTTGGTCACCAACCCGCCAGAGACGATCCGCTTCGACGCGGCCACGACCTCGGGCTGCGCTTCGGCGGCCTGAACCACCGCGTCGGGATTCTCGATGGGGAGCAGGGGCTTCCGTCCCGCTTTTTCGCCGTACCCAGGCGCGTGGACCTGGATGTTGCCTCCAAGCAACTGGATGGCGTTCCCGTAGATCGCCTGCTCGAATCCACCGAGCAAACCATCGTACATGATCAACATCGCCATTACCACGCCCATTCCGACGGCGATCAAAAGAGTCCTTCGGCGTTGTCTCCAAACATTGCGCCATGCGAGGCGCAGGTATAAAGTCATTTCGATGTCCTTTCTGCGCTGCTTACAAATTGTGACTCTGTCTTGCGTAAACCGTATTCCATCACGTAGAGCATTTTGTCAATTTTTTCCTGTGTCTTCGCGGAGCGCACCCATTTCATGATGTCGTTCTGTTTCATGCCTTCGTAGATGATAAATGCGCTGATGGCGTTGCTCCAGGTTTCCATGATCAGCACGGCCAGGTCTACATCCACACTCGGGTCAACCTCGCCGTTCTTCATCGCCTGTTCGATCATCGCTTTCATGGCTTTCGTGCTTCTCTCGCGCAGGTCGGAAAACGTCTGCCCGTAATACATCCCTTCGGCGAACAACACGCGGCTGACGGCTTGCGCGAGCAGGGGATGGGACGTGTTGAATTCCATGCCCGCCTTGATCATCCAGCGAAAATACTGGAAGGTATCCATGTTCCCCTTCGGCGGGCGTTTATCCTTGAAGAACTCCATCTTCTCCTGCTCGATCACACTGAGCAGGTGCATGAACACATCCTGCTTGTCCTTGAAATACTGATAGAAACTTCCCTTGGCAATGCCGCTGTTGGCGACAATGCGGTTGATGGACGCGGCTTCAAAACCGTACTCGGCAAATTCGTCCACGGCGGCGTTGACAATTTTTTTGCGTTTCTCTTCGGGGAGGTTGAAAAAGGTTGGCTTGGGCATAAATTGTGACCTGCTGGTCATGTGACCATCAGGTCACATTATAGGACGGTTGCCCCCCGTGTCAATGGTGATGAATTTAATTTGTAGGGGCAGACCTATGTGTCTACCCTGGTGAACACGCGGCCATAGGCGAACACGCAGGTTCACCCCTGCCATCCCCCCATTACCAATCTCCATTTACCAATTACCATCCTTGCCACCAGCCCCGCCCGCCAAAATGCGACCGCGGCCATGCCATGCGCCAACACCGCGAACAGCGGCGGAGTCTCCAGCGTGTAATACGTCCAGCACTCGCGCGTGGTGCCCCAGAGTTCGAGAAAGTACCCCAGTCCCGCGCCCGCGACGAAGGTCAGGAAGGCGAAACGATAATCCGTCGGCGTGAGGATGAGAAGCACACACAGCGTCAACGAAAGCCAGGTATACGATTTGTCGAATGTCGGGGAAACGAAAGCCACCATCAAAATCATGAACGAGCCGAAAGTCATCCAATAGAGCATTTTGAAAAGAAGCGAATCCCCTTCGTGAATCTTTCTGGCCTTCGTGTTTAAAAAAGAAAGCAGCCGCGTAATCCGATCAATCGAAAGACTCGCGATCGGCCAGGCGGGGATGATCCACAGCGGCGGACGTTCGGCGGTGTAGTAATGCCAGAGATTCGTCTGCGTGCCCCAACTCTCGACGGCGAGGCCGCCGCAGATTCCCACGAAGACGATCAGCGCGTCGGTCTTTAAGTCCGCGCGGGCGACGATGGTCAGCGACATGAAGGCGAAGATGCCGAGCAGCAGCCAGTCGAGGTAACGCCACCATTCGCCGTCCCAGTCAATGTACGCAAGGACTTCCTCTGCCAGCGGCCACCAGATGTAAACGATCAGGAAAATGACGAGGAAAAAACCGCCCAGCAAAATGGACGAGTCGCGCGTCCAAAATCGCGGGCGGGGAGCGTTGGGAGATTCCATACGCGAATTATAGCCCCAATCGTTGACGTTTTTCCCCTCCTCGTCTACACTTCGCCCATGCTTGCACGCATCTACTCCTGCGCGGTGGTGGGACTCGAAGGCGTCATCGTCGAAGTCGAGGTGGATACCACGCAGGGCTGGCCCGGCATGGACACACCGTGCCCATAAAACCGTTGCATTTCATCTGGTTTGTACTCGTGATCTTGTAACGGATACCAGTAATAAGGGGAATCGCTCCCCTAACGAATACTGTTTCACAATTAATCCACCCTCTGTCTGACACTCAAGCTCGTGATGCCTTGATTGAACAAGAGAGTCCAATGGAAGAAGAAATTGTGGCACTCAAATCCTAAGCTTGCTAAGGCGATATGATACCAAGTTCCACCAAATACACAATCAGGCAGGAAAACCTGCCTGATTGTGTATTTTTATCTACCATCAAGTTCATCTGGCTCATTCATCGTTCTTCTCCACGCGGACCTTTGTCCCGCCTGGCATATCAACGGTAACATCTCCAGAATCGTATGGGACACTCGGCTGGCTCCAGCGAAAAATCCATTTTGCGTCCTCAGGTCTGGCATTGACGCATCCACGTGAAGACGGTTCGCCGTAATTATTGTGCCAGTAGGTGGAATGAATTGCCACACCTGTTCCCACAAACAAACTAACCCACCCCACCGCAGGTAAACTCCAACCTGCAGAAGCGCTTCCCCCGCTCAACGGCAGGGAGATTGCTTTACGCCAGATGGGATACTCGCCAACGGGAGTCTCCCACGCGTCCACGCGATTGCCCCAGGTGTCGTACAGCGCACCGCTGGAGATACGCGCAAAGTAGACTTCCGTTCTTCCTTCAAAACATGAGAGGGTTTGCTCCCAGGTTTTGACAACGATCCGCTTCTCGGCAGAATCAACATTGGGGCTGATAGGAGAAATCTCGTCCACGGTTAGTGGGCGAAAAGCCTCGGCAGGTGCCCAGAACAAATCTCCCGAACCGTATTTTTCGTTGAGGCGGTACCAAGTCTGCCCGTCCGCGTCGACGCGGATTTGATCCGCCCAGACGATCTGGCTGTAGTAAAAACGCGGCGGCAGGTTGATGGACAGTTGGTATTGCAGCCACGGCGCGCGTGCAGGCGGATTGTCGATGGTCAGATCCACATACGGGACGGTGACCTCCACCCACATACCCTGTCCGAGGCTGGTGGTTGGGAAGCTTGCAACAGACGCGTTGAGTCTGTTCGCGACGGGCTGAACCTGTCCGCCCCACAGGAAGCCCGCGGGCGTTTCGACCCAACGCTGGTTAATTCTTCCTGGCATGTATCCCACAAACTCGCGAATCCACGGCACAACCTGATCTTCGTACAACGCTCCGACGATCAGACTGTTCGCGTCGGGACGCGCGAAGACATCCACCTTGCCCACAGTGACGCGCCCCAGCCGCTCGGCTTGTGGGAAATCAAACGAACCAAGTTTGGTCAGCGAACGGAACGCGAGCGCGCCCGCGCCCAACGCGGCTAGTTTGAGAATATCGCGGCGGGAGAGATGGGACAAGTTACTTTTTATCTGCGGCATCCATATGGATATGCCCGTTATGCTGTTCGCCGTGATCGTGTCCCATCTTTCCCATCATCAAAAAGTGCGCCAGCGGGCATAAGAGAATCAGCCCGAAGTAAACGACAGTGTTGACGGGAATTTTGAAAAGCAGGATCGCCGTCAACCCAACGACGGGAAGCAGGCAACACAGTAACATGATCCAGATATGACGCTTGTTCATTCAAACCTTCTTTCATCCCTTCCGCTTGAAAGGCGGGAGGGTGGCAAACAGATTTCCATTTTCGATCTTTGTGACGAATTCATCCAACGGGCGCGGCGGAGGTCCGCTGATGTTTTTACCCAGCAAGTCAAAGTGTCCGTCATGGCAGGGACTGATGTAATGCTGGATATCGGGATGCCAGGTTACGCGGCAACCTAGGTGCGTGCAAATATCCGAAAAGACCCGCACTTCACTTTCGCTCTTTTTCACCACGTACAAGCCGTAACTGACCGCCGTCCGTTCCCAGCCATTGACTTGTGTGCGTGTGAAATCAAATCGTGTCGGAACGCCGATCGGATAATTGTCTAGCGCGCCGAGCGGGATGACCGCCTCATCCCCCGCCCCAGCCTGCAACGCGGGCGAAAGCAGGTACGCCACTGATGGGAGTCCCACCAGCGCCCCGATCAAGCCGCCGATTCCCGCAAGCGCGGCTTTGATGAAATCGCGGCGGCTCAGTTGGGATTTGTTTGAGGCGGACATAACAACCTTCTTTACTTCAATTCCCACTCAAAGACGCGCGAGGGTGCGTCCACGTTGAGGATGGTGATGGTTAATTTTGTCGCGCCTTCGAGAATGGACTTGCCGTCTTTCGTGGCGGGGAAGATCAATTTGCCTTCAACGTGATGTCCGCCGCGCGGCGCGTCCCACGATGTAGCCTGGACGGTGACGCCCGTGTCGGTGGTGAGGGTGGCGGTGGCCGCCAAGTCCATGCTCAGATCTATGGAATGGGTGGTCAACACAATATCGAATTCCAGGGTGTCGGCGGGCGCGTCGAGATTGAGCGGAGTCACTTCGAAGATGATCGCTCCCTGCCCATCGGTGCGCATGGCAGAATCGAATTGGGAGGCAGAGTCGCTTGACGAAGCAGAAGCAGGCGCGGGGCTTGTGCTGAGCGGCGTTGAAGTATCGGATGGAAGCGGGGAGGGAGTCGCGGAACAGGCCGCGAGGGTCAATGTCAGGATTAAGAGCGAGGGAATCAGGAAGCGTTTCATTTTGTCTCCACAAGAGCGGGTTGAAGTTTTTGTCGTTCGCGATAAAGAACGAAGAGCATAATAGCAATGCCGATCAGATTCATGCCCAGGCCGACGAGCATGAAGGGACGCTGGTAGCGCGTGAGGAAACTGGCCGCGGCGCTCAGGCCGAGGATGGGCAGAACGTCGGTAACGTGGTGAATGCAACAGGCAACCATCGCGGTCGCGGATGTGCCGCCGCTTGTGCCCATTAACGCGCCCGTGTGTCCAGTGGATGTGACGGGGATGAATAATCGAAAGCGAAGAATGAAATAGAGTGCCGCTTGCACGCCAAAGCCGAGAATGATCGGGATGACGTACCAGCGGTCGCGGATGAATTGCGAGGAGGCGTAATCCCAGCCCTGCGCCCAGGTGAGAATGCCAATATAGAATGAAGCGATGAAGGTGGAGCCGAGCAGGAAGGCCGCGAGGGGAATGAGAAATCGTTTCACCGTTAATCTCCTTTTGGGTCATCATAGCCTTTGCAAATGCGGGCGTCTTGCGCCATGTGGCGGAAATTAAAATAGGCAAAACTGCCTATGCCTTTGTTGTGGAATCTTCATGGCTTCTTTACATTCATCGGTTAGGATGGACAATCGAAAAGGAGTTCTCATGTGCGGTAGGCATGTTGGCAATCTATTGTTCCCGCTGGTATCGGCAGGTGTGTTGGCAAATGGATCGGTGATCCCCGCGCCTGTCGCGGTTTCGCAATCGGCTTGTCCGAATTGCAAGACGCAGGTTTTGTCTTCGTTCGATTGGTGCCCGCAATGTGGGACTGTTTTGAAGTCCCATGCCTGCGCGTATTGCGGCAGTCAAGTGACTACGAATGCAAGTTTTTGTCCCTCCTGCGGCGCGCCCGCGGGAAAGCGATGATCCTCGGAGGAAAAATTCAATGCAGATATTTCACCCAGTCAATCAATCCTTTGAAGCGGATCCTGTATGCGAGATGAAAGTGAATCCGCAGAATCCACCCGCGAAAACCGTGTATCAAGATCGAACCTATTATTTTTGCTCTGAACTTTGCAAGCGGTTGTTTGAACGCGAGCCAACAAAATACATCCAGGCGGAGGGCGGATAACCATTTCGCTTCCTGCCTGACGTTGGGCTGGGTTCTCCTCCTCCATAGGCAATTCTGCCTACCTGCAAATACGCTACGCGGCTCTCTGTGCGCCTCGGATGATTCCATACAATAGAACCATCCGAGGCGCATATGAATATTTCCCCGTTCTTATCTGTTAATCAATCCTGCGGCAAGGCCCTGCAATGGACGCAGACGCAATTGTCACAGGCAGGCCTGCGTTCGGTGCGGACGTTCGACCTGCACACCGCGCGGGCGGGACTGCACGATTGTCCCTGCCCGAATCACGGGACGGAGGATTGCGACTGCCAGATGGTGATCCTGCTCGTGTACGGAAAGGCTGACGATGTTTCGACGCCGCTCAACACAAGCCCTGCCACCCTCTTCCTGCACGGCAACGACGGGCAAACCTGGCTGTCCATCGCGGATAGCCCGCTTCAACGAGCGGATCCAAAATTAATCGCTGGGATTCGACAGGCGCTGAATGCGCCTGTTTCCATTCCACAAGACGCATAGGCTAAATGGCCTATCGTCACCCGCATCAAATCGCGCTGGCTGGGATGGGGAGAATTCCTTATAGTCAGCGGCTATCCAACTTTTGAGAGGAAACAATGATGAGGAAGAACCTTGTATTTTTAGTGGTCGGCCTGGTTTTGATATTATCGGCGTGCGCGCCGAGTGCGGGCGCGACTCCCGTCAGCGGAATGCCGAACAGCAACAACGGCAACATGCCAATCGGCGGCGACATGATGACCTCCACGCCAGGCAGTATGATGTCCGATAACCCCAACGCCGCGCACATGATGGAGCCGATCAGCGCGCCGAACGTCCAGCCTGCCACCGAGACCGAGGGCGGACAGCCGCTCGAATTTCGCGAAGAGGATGGCGTCAAAGTTTTTGAGTTGACGACCAAGGCTGTGCAATGGCCGATCCTGGACGGCGTGACCGTCACGGCGTTCACATATAACGGTACTGTGCCTGGACCGATGATCCGCGTCACCGAGGGCGACCAGGTGCGGGTCATCGTGAAGAACGAACTGCCCGTCCCGACCACCATCCACTGGCACGGAGTCGAAGTCCCCAACGCGATGGACGGCGTGCCTGGCGTTACACAGGAACCGATTCAACCTGGCGAGACATTCACGTATGAATTCACCGCCAAGCCCGCGGGGACGTTCATGTACCACTCGCATTACGAAGGCGACGTGCAGGTAGGCGCGGGTTTGTATGCGCCGTTCATCATTGACCCGCAGGAACCCGAAGCCAACCCGCCCGCGGTGGACAAGATTCTGATGATCTCCGAATCGCGCATGACGGATGGGCAGACCTACGCCGCCATGCCGATGGGCGGGATGGAGCCGAACTATTTCACGATCAACGGCAAGTCCTTTCCTGCCACGGAAACCATCACCGTGAAAAAGGGCGAGCGTGTGCGATTGCGCTTTATTGCCATTGGGCAACTCATCCATCCCATGCACCTGCACGGATTCCCGTTCAAGATTGTCGCGACCGATGGACATCCCGTCCCCGAGGTTTCGCAATTGACCAAGGATACGATCAGCGTCGCGCCTGGCGAACGCTATGACATCGAGTTTGTCGCCACAGAAACAGGCCAATGGATGTTGCACTGTCACATCCTGCACCACACCACCAACGACAACGTCGAGCCTGGCGGCTTGATGATGGTGATCAATGTGGTGGAGTAGTCGCAACCATCATTGCGAGGGCGTACTCGCCCGAAGCAATCTCCTCCACAACGCGGGATTGCTTCGTCGGGAAGATCGCCCTCCTCGCAACGCTTGCACCGCACGCAAGTGCAGGTGTGACGAAACAAAATTATTCAAAGGAGAAAATGAAAATGCGTAAGCCAATTTTAGCGAGTGTGTTGGTTCTATTGTCCGTTCTATTGGCGGCTTGTGGAGGCGCGGCCGCGCCCACCGAAGCGAGTTCAGCCAAGGCCGTGAACATTGTCGTCACTACGAATCCCAGCCCTGCTGTGACAGGCGACGTGGAATTGGTGTTTACCATTACCGACGCGAACGGCAACCCCATCGAGGGCGCCAAAGTGGACGTTTCTGCCGATCACCCCGCGATGGCGGGCATGGGCATGAGCGGACTCGCCACCGAGCAGGGCGGCGGGACATATTCCATCAAGGCCAACTTTAGCGATCCTGGCGACTGGAAGTTGACGGTCTACGTTCGCAAGGACGGGCTGGATTACAAGGAAGTGATCGAGTTCCCTGTTCAGTAGAGAATCGGAAGAACAGGCGTCGAGACTATTGTTGACGCCTGTTCTCGAATGCAATTAGGATGAAGCATGAATCCAAAATCGAAACGTCAACAAGTTCATGATCGCCAGCGCAAACAGAAACTCCGCTCCAATCTCACCTGGGGCGGGATCGGCCTTGCCGTCCTGGCAGTCATCGGGGTGATCGTCTGGCAAGGTGTTCGACCTGCCGCGGGAGAATCCATTCCCATCATGGCGGGAAGCAGTCAACATATCGATGTGGACAGCGACCCTGGCGAATACAATTCCGATCCGCCGACTTCGGGTCCGCATTACCCAGAGGAAGCCGAGGCAGGGTTCTTTGATACGAACAATTACAAATTCCCCGCGGGCTATCTCATCCACAACCTGGAGCACGGCTATGTGATCTTCTGGTACAACTGCGACCTGCTCGATGAAGCGGGGTGTTCGGAAATGAAATCGCAAATTCGCGCTGTGATGGATGAACTCGGCGGCGTGAAAATGATCGCCTATCCCTGGCCTTCGCTGGATGTGCCGCTGGCGATGACATCCTGGGGCCGCCTGCAAAAATTCGACACCTTTAATGCCGAACAAGCCAAGGCCTTCTACCGCGCCAATCTCAATAAAGCACCTGAACCCAACGCGCCGTAAGTTCTTTCGGATGAGTTCCAGGAGAAAAATGTCGCCCAGACTTTCAAAGCAAAAGAACAAAACCAAAAAGGATGAAAAAGAATGGCCGCTGGTCGTTTATATGTGGGCCATCGGCTTGGGAATGGTCGGCTATTTGGTGATCGGTGAGATGGTCTTTGAAATCAAGCCTCATCCGATCCACTGGCTTTCAGGCATTATCGGAGGAGTCATCGGCGTAGGTCTGGGCTGGGTCTGGTTTCGCTGGCGCGGGGATGTGATCTGATTATGAGCCGCGTTGTGAACATCATCTCCCGCCATTGGTTCGAGACCTTCCTGATTGTGTACGGCCTGTGGGTCTTCACGCCTTACCTCGCGCCCATCTTCATGCACCTCGGTTGGACAGGCGCGGGGAAGGCGGTCTATTTCATTTACTCGTTTTTCTGCCATCAACTGCCCGAGCGCTCGTTCTTCCTCTTCGGTGAAAAGACGATGTATTCCCTGAACGAAATCCAGGCCGCGTGGCAGGATACGATCAACCCGATGATTCTCCGTCAGTTCATCGGCAACGGTGTGATGGGCTGGAAGATCGCCTGGTCGGATCGCATGATCTCGTTCTACACCAGCGTATGGTTGTTCGCGGTGATATGGTGGCCGTTCCGCCGCAAGGTCAAGCCGTTGCCCTGGTGGGGATTTATCCTGCTCCTGCTTCCCATCGCGCTGGACGGCGGCTCACATGCGGTCAGCGATTTCGCTGGCATCGGAAATGGATTCCGTGATACAAATGAATGGCTCGCCATCTTGACGAGTAATTCCTTCCCCGCGACTTTCTACGCGGGCGACGCGCTCGGATCGTTCAACTCCCTCATACGCTTCGTCACTGGACTTTTGGCTGGACTCGCCATCGTCTGGCTGGCCTTCCCCTATATTTTCCAGACACAGGCCTATAATCAGCAATTGGATAAAATAAGATATGCCGTCCTCGAAACAATCAAAAGCCAAAATCCGCGTCCTTCTGGCGGATGACCACCACATCGTCCGCGCGGGGATTCGTCAACTGCTCGAAAGCGCGCAGGATATTCAAGTCATCGCCGAAGCGGGGGACGGGGAGGAGGCGCAGTCGCTCATCCAACAGCACAAACCCGACGTGGCTGTGCTGGACATCCAAATGCCGAAGGCCAGCGGGATCGAAGTCACGCGCTGGGTGCGCTCGCATTTGCCTGAAGTCGGCGTGCTGATCCTCACCGCCTATGACGATGAACCGTATGTGATGGCGGTCTTGCAGGCGGGCGCAAACGGATACGTTCTCAAAACCGCAAAGACGGAAGAGTTGATCCAGGCAGTAGCCCACGCGGATGGCGGCGTAGTTTTCGGGA
>DKTP01000049.1 GCA_002473085.1 Anaerolineales bacterium UBA7227 | reverse complement strand
GGAATTCCAAATTTTCATCACAAAGCAGGAAAAATTGGGGACACAAATCATTTGCCCAAATGCAACGAAAATGCTACACTTCCCGTATATTCCGTCAGGAGGTTTGCATGAAACCTGTTACATGGATGTACGTAGGCGCGGTCGTTCTCCTGCTCCTCGCGGCCGCCGGCATTTGCCTGGGAAGTTTCCTTCTCCTCGGCGCGTCGGGCGGAGCGCAAGGCGTGACCGGGCTTGGAAACGCCGGCGTCTGCATCGGCGCCTTCGCGCTGCTGAGCGGCGTCGTCCTGATCGTCCTGGCCGTCCGCAAGACCAAACAGGAGACCGCCCAAAACGTCACCTACAAAGTGGACCTGCCCGGCGAGACCAAGATCTCCGAAGTAAAGTGCCGCTCCTGCGGCGGGACGCTCACAGCCGACAACATCAAAATTGTCAACGGCGCGCCCATGGTCAATTGCCCCTACTGCAACACCGTCTATCAACTTACCGAAGAACCAAAGTGGTAACACAGTCTACGATCTGGAGGTCGGCATGAAAAAACGGCTGGCATTAATCGCCCTGGTTTTACTCCTCTCCTTCGCGGCCGCGACCCCCGCGCTGGCGCAGGACTATTCGTTCACCCTCGACAAGGAAACCGTCAACGTCTACTGGAACTCGGACGGCAGCGTGGCGCTGGATTACATGTTCGTCTTCACGAACAACGCCGGCGGACACGCGATCGATTTCGTGGACGTAGGCATGCCCAACGGCCGCTACAACATCAACAACGCCCGCGCCGACGTGGACGGAAAGACCGTCAACATCTCCTCCGATTACCAGGGCGACGGCTCCTACGGCTTCGCGGTGGACCTGGGCGCGTACGCCATCCAGCCGGGACGTACCGGCGCCGTACACGTCTACATCAGCGGCATCACGGACGTGATGTATCCCGATTCCAAAGACAGCAACTACGCCAGCGCCGTCTTCGCTCCCACCTGGTTCGGCTCGCAATACGTGACCGGCGTCACCGAGCTGAGCGTCATCTTCCACCTGCCGCCCGGCGTCAAGCCCGAGGAACCGCGCTGGCACTCCGCCCCGAGCGGATTCCCGTCCGAACCGCAGACCGCGCTGGACAACGAAGGCCGCGTCGCCTACACCTGGACGGCGACCGTCCGCGCCACGAAAGAATACGACTTCGGCGCCTCCTTCCCGAATACCTATATCCCCGCCACCGCCGTCGTCCAAAGTAATCCGCTTGAAGACCTGTTTGGCGTCATCGGCGCGTTCTTCACCTTCATCGCCTCGTCGCTCCCGTGCCTGGTCTTCGCGGCCTTTTTCTTCGGCATTCCCGTTTTCAGCGTCGTCAACGCCCAGCGGCGGAAATTAAAATACCTGCCCCCGAAGATCTCCATCGAGGGACACGGCATCAAGCGCGGACTGACCGCGGTCGAAGCCGCCATCCTGATGGAACAGCCGCTCGACAAAGTGATGACGATGATCCTGTTCGGCGTGATCAAAAAGGGCGCGGCCGAAGTGGTCACGCGCGACCCGCTCGAACTGGCCTTCGCGACGGCCATGCCCGAAGGCCTCCACGAATACGAAAAAGACTTCCTCAAAGCCTTTGGCGAGAAAAAAACAGCCGCGCGGCGCAGGCTGCTGCAAGATATGTCCATCGCGCTCGTCCGCTCCGTCTCGGACAAAATGAAGGGTTTCAGCCGCAAGGAAACAGTGGACTACTACAAAGGCATCATGGAACGCGCCTGGGCGCAAGTGGAACTCGCCGACACGCCCGAAGTGAAAAGCCAGAAATTCGACGAAAACCTCGAATGGACCATGCTCGACAAGGACTACGACGACCGCTCCCGCCGCGCCTTCACCGGCCCGGTCTTCATCCCGAGCTGGTGGGAACGCTACGACCCGGCCTATCGCCCCGTCGTCGGGACATCCTCCTCCCGCCCGGTCTCCATCCCGACCTCCGGCGGGTCCGCCCGACCCCTGCCCGGCGCGCAGTTCGCGGCCTCCGTCATCGGCGGCGCGCAGAACTTCTCCAGCAAAGTGATCGGCGACGTGCAGGCCTTCACGAGCAAAGTCACCGGCGTCACCAACCCGCCGCCTCCGCCCAGCGTCAGTTCTACGCGCAGTGGCGGCGGCGGCGGACATTCCTGCGCCTGCGCTTGTGCCTGCGCGGGATGCGCCTGCGCCTGCGCGGGCGGCGGAAGATGAGTTGACAGTCTATTTAAAGGTGAACCATGTTATTCGACTCTCTCTTTAATCGTAAACCGGAAATCGAAAATCCAAAATCGGGACTGTATCACTACGCCCGCGAAGACGGCGACGAGAAGACGCGCGTCCACCTGCGCGTCGACCCGGGCGGCAGCGGCACGCTCATCGTTAACGCCAATCGCGTCATGCACCTGAACCCGACCGCCGCGTTGATGGCATGGCTGGCTTTGGAAGAGATCGAAGAACGCGACGCGGTCAAAGCCGTCCAGCGGACATATCGGGTCAGCGCGCCGCAAGCGCGGGCAGACCTCTCCGAATTCAAAATTCAGATTTCGGAATTGCTCCGCCCCGACGGCGCCTGTCCCGTCCACGAACTCGAACTCGACTCCGCCATGCCGTTCAGCGCGCGTCCAACCGCGCCCTACCGCATGGACCTGGCGCTCACCTACCGCTGCAACAACGACTGCTCCCACTGCTACAACGCCCGCGAGCGCACCTTTCCTGAACTGGACACGGAAACCTGGAAGCGCGTCATTGACCAGCTCTGGGCGCTCGGCGTCCCTCACATCGTCTTCACCGGCGGCGAGGCGACCCTGCGCGACGACCTGCCCGAACTGATCGCGCACGCCGAATCGAACGGACAGATCACCGGGCTCAACACCAACGCCCGCCGCCTCTCCGACGCGCGCTACGTCCAACAACTCGTGGAGGCCGGACTCGACCACGTGCAGATCACCGTCGAATCGTGCGACGCGGAGATCCACGACCAGATGATGCGCGCCAAAGGCGCCTTCAAACAGACCATCGCGGGACTCCGAAACGCGCTGGCGACCAGGCTCTACGTGATGACCAACACCACCATGCTGCGCGTCAACGTCCACAAGATTCCCGACACGCTGGACTTCCTCGCCGACCTCGGCGTGCCGACCATCGGGCTGAACGCCCTCATCTATTCCGGTCACGGCCTGACGGTTGGGACGGGACTGCGCGAGAGCGAACTTCAGCCCATCCTCGACGTCGCCACGCGGAAAACCGCCGAGCGCGGACAGCGGCTGATCTGGTACACGCCCACGCAGTATTGCGAATTCGACCCCACCGCCAGCAACCTCGGCGTCAAAGGCTGCACCGCCGCGCTCTACAGCATGTGCATCGAATCGAACGGCAACGTCCTGCCCTGCCAGTCCTACTACCACCCGCTCGGCAACTTCCTGACCGACTCGTGGGATTCCATCTGGAATCACAAACTCTCCACGCAATTACGCGAGCGGCAGAACCTGCCCGCCAAATGCGACGGCTGTCCCGTCGTAGCGGAATGCGGCGGCGGATGCCCGCTCACCTTCGAAGGCTACCGCGCGGCCTACGGAGTCAACCTCCCCGTCGTCGCGGCCTGACGGGAGCGCGCGGGCCCACGCCTCAAAATGGAACTCTGCTACCTCCTCGCCTTCCCCGACGCGGACGAGACCTCGTCCACGCCCGAACCGCTCCACGGTCTGAGAGACGCGCCCTACTTCCAGCCCGTGGACATCGAACTGCACACCCTCGGCGAGGAGACCTTCGAGATCAACGGGCGACGCGTCGCGGTGACGCGTCAGCGCTACGACGGGCGCGTCCAGATGGTCGAATGCCGGATCGAAGCGAAGGAACCGCTGGCCGAGTCCGCTTTGCAGCGTCGGATGCAGTTGATGCAAACCTTGCAGGAACGCCTCATCCCCGAGCAGCATCGCGCCAGCGGACTGTTCGAGGAATACACCATCCTGCTCGTCCGCGAGACCGGCGCGCCGCCCGACGACTGGGTGGACGCCCACGCCGCCGAGATCGCGCGCTTCATCCGCTCGCAAAGCGAAATCTTCGACAAGACCGAGATCGCCGAGATCATCGGCTCGCGCGTCCGCTACTCGCAAAACGACCTCACCCTCCTGGACTGGGAAGGCGCCGTCATCATCGCGCCGGATGGCGACTTCCAATCCGACGTGACCCTGCTCAAAATCGGCAACTATCAACTGCTCCGCTACCGCATGTTGAACGAATCGGTCGAAACCCTGCTCGACCATATCAACGCGTCCTTCTTCATCAACCGCAAACGCCCGCGCCCCACGCGCGGCGCCATCCGCCGGATCGCGGAACACCGCCTCGAAGTCATGCTCGACTTCGAGCGCGCCGAACAAAACCTCCTGCTCATCGGCGACTGGTACACCGCCAAACTCTACGCCGCCGTCCGCGACGAGTTCTACCTCGAAGAATGGAAGAACGCCATCCGCGGCAAACTCGACAACCTCGAAAGCATCGCCCAAACCGTCAAGGAAAATTTCACCCTGTCTGTGGAAAGCCTGTGGAGCCGGATCGAAATGGCAGGCTGGGCCATCCTGCTCATCGGCTACATCTACCTGTTTTTTGCAGACCTGGGTCTCTTTGGCAAATAGGAGTCCCCATGAAAATCTTCAACCGCCTCGCCGACCAGTTCAAAAAAGTCCAGCCCCTGCCCGAGGGCCTCTACCACATGCAGGCCGACGACAAACCCCTGCGCGTCCACCTCCGCCTCCGCCGCGACGGCACGGGACTGCTCATCCTCAACGCCTCCACCGTGCTGCAACTCAACCCCACCGCGGCGGAATACGCCTGGCGCTACATCAAAGGGACTCCGCCCGCCGACGCCGCCAGAGAGATCGCCTCGCGCTACCGCATCGGGACGGCGCAGGCGCTGGAGGACTACAACGACTTCGCCGGCCGTATGCGAACCCTGATCGAGACCCCCGACCTCGACCCCGTCTCTTACCTCGACTTCGAGCGGGCCGCGCCCCATTCAGCCGACCTGACCGCCCCCCTCCGCATAGACTGCGCCCTCACCTACCGCGTCGCTGCCCGGACTCAGCCCGACTCCGCCCCCGTCAAACGCGCCGCCCGCGAACTGACGACCGACGAGTGGCGCGCCATCCTGGACAAAGCCTGGAGCGCGGGCGTCCCGCACGTCACATTCACCGGAGGCGAACCCACCCTGCGCGCAGACCTGCCCGAACTGATCGCGCACGCCGAAAAACTCGGCATGGTCTGCGGACTGCTCACCGACGGCGCGGCCCTCGCCGACAAAAAATATCTCGACCAACTGCTCCAGACTGGCCTCGACCACATCCTGCTCATCCTCCATCCCGAAGACGACGCCGTCTGGAAAGCCCTCGTCTTCATCGTGGATGCGGACATCTTCCTCACCGTCCACCTGACCGTGAACGAATCCACCGCCCCGGAAGGCGTGAAGATCGTCGAAAGACTCGCCAAAATCGGCGTCCAAAACCTGTCGCTCAGCGCCCCCGACAAATCATTCCTCGGCGATATGCTCGCCCTCCAGGACAAGGCGCGCGCCCTCAACATCTCCCTGCGCTGGGACCTGCCCGTCCCCTACTCCGACATGAATCCCGTCGCGCTCGAAATCGAAGACGAGGAACTCCCCTCCGGCGCGGGCCGCGCCTGGCTCTACATCGAACCCGACGGCGACGTCCTCCCCGCGCAGGGCGAAGCCGACAAGGTGATGGGCAACCTGCTGACCGACCCCTGGGACAAAATTTACACGTAGGGGCGAACCTACGTGTTCGCCCCGTATTCGCCCCGCGT
>DKTP01000031.1:23963-36189 GCA_002473085.1 Anaerolineales bacterium UBA7227 | reverse complement strand
GGGCGGCGGGGGCGGCGTGGGCGTTGGGTAGGGGACTTTGATCGTCTGCCCGATCGGCAGCATGGTGCAGTTGGCGTCGAGGTTGTTCAGGATGATGATGCTGGTGGTGGACACGCCGAACCGATAGGCGATGCCGCCGCAGGTGTCTCCTTCTTTCACGACGTAATCGAGGGGCGGCAGGGGCGTCAGGGTGGGTTCGGGCGTCGCGGTGAAGATTTCGGTGGGCGTCGGCGTGACGGTGGAAGTGGCGGTGGCCGTGGGGAGGGGGGTGGGATCCACCACGCGGTTGGAGGCGCGCAGCGCGCCAAAGACGACCGCCGCGCCGATCAGCAGGAGGACGACCAGCGCGCCCAGCGCGGCCGGCAGGCTGAGCGTGATCTCGGGCATGCGGCTGGCTTGCAGCGGGGCCTTCTCCGCTTTTTTGGCGGGGGCGGCCGCGGCCTTTGGCGCGGCGGTCAGGTTCGTCCCGCAGACGAGGCAGCGCGTGGCGTTTTCGCTCAAACGCGTGCCGCAGGTGGGGCAGAGTTTGGTTTTTTTGCTTTCAGTTTCTGGACTCATCGGGCGGGATTATACCATCGAAAAATCAGGGGGAATTCAGGGGCCGGCCGGGCAAGCTGCTCACTTTTCGTCTTTTTGGGCGGGTTTCGCGAGCGTCGTCACCAGCACTTTGTCCACGCGGCGGGCGTCCATATCCATGACTTCGAATTGCAGGTTGTTCCATTCGAATTTGTCCGCCGCGAGTGGGATGCGTCCCAGCGAATACATGATGAAACCGCCGAGGGTTTCGTAATCGTTCTCCTGCGGGAGTTCGCGTAGGTTAAATATCTCCTTGAAGTCGTCCACAGACAACATGCCGTCCAGCAGCCATGAGCCGTCCTGGCGTTGGGTGGCCTGCGGTTCCTCGGAGCCGATGCCTTCCACGATCTCCGAAAGGATGTCGTTGAGAGTGATCAATCCCTGCACCGCGCCGAATTCGTCCACCACCAGCATCAGTTCGGCTTTACCGCCTTTGAACATTTCCAGCGCCTGCGAAGCCTGCGCCGTCTCGGGGATGTAGATGGTGGGATGCAGGTGCTTTCTGAGGTTCAGTTTCTCTCCCGACATCGCGGCGAGCAGCAGGTCCCGGGCGCGGACGACGCCTACAATGTTGTCCAGCGAATCGTCGCGGACGGGGAAGCGGGAGTAGGGACTCTCGGCGATCTTCTTGCGGATCTCTTCGAGGCTGTCGTTGATGTCGAGCCAGACGATCTCCGTGCGCGGCGTCATCACCGAGTAGACGCGCTGGTCGCCGATGCTGAACACGCCCTCGATCATGTCCTGCTCCGAGGCTTCGAAGATCCCCGCCTGGGTTCCCTGGTCGAGCAGCACCTGCAGCTCCTCCTCCGTGACGGGCGGCTCGTTGGTCGGGCGGATACCCATCAGGCGCAGGATGCCTTCCGTGGAAAAACTCAGCAGGTTGACGAAAGGCGAGAACAGTTTCGCCAGGAATGACATCGGCCCGGCCACCCAGATGGCGATCCGTTCCGGGGAGCGCAGCGCCACGCGCTTGGGGACCAGCTCGCCCAGCACCAGCGATAGATAGGTGATGGGCAGGATGCCGACGATGATGCTGATCGGCACGCTGTAGGGTTCGAGGCTTGGGTATTTGTTCAACTGCGCGTTGATCCACGTGCCGAGCGTCGCGCTTGTCAGCGCGCCGATCAACAGGTCAATGGAGGTGATGCCGATCTGGATGACGGATAGAAACTGATTGGGTTTTTCCATCAAACGGAGGACGGCCTCGGCGCCCGCGTCTCCCTCGCTGCTCTTGTGTTGCAGGCGCGCCTTTCGCACTGTTAGTAGAGCTGTCTCGGCCATTGCCAGAATGCTGTGTAAAAGGAACAACGCCGCGATGGAGATCAGGCCGAACTTCAAATTTGTTTCTATGGGGATTTCTGACATACCTATTTGTCTTTCAAACGCTCTTCTATGTTTTTCAATTTTTGATAAATTCTTACGAGCAATACAATGATCGCCAACGGCACACCGAGTAACAGGATGACATTAATGAGTATGACGGCCAATTCTCCCATTCCAAATCCGAAGTTTATCATCGCGGTCTCCTAAACGATCTCGATTCCGCGTCCCGGCCTCGCTTCGCCGATCACCCAGGCGGGTTGACCAAGTTCCCCGGCGCGCTCCAAAAACGCGGACAATTTGGCCTGCGGCACGCCCAGCAACAGGCCGCCGCTGGTCTGCGGGTCGAAGAGTAGCATTTGAGACGGCTCATCTAACGCCTGCGGGAATTGTACCGCATGTCCGAAATAGGCGCGGTTATCGAATGCTCCGCCGGGGAACGCGCCCTCCTCCGCGTATTTTCGGGCGGATTGCAGGAACGGGACTTTCGCGTAGGTTATCTGGAGCGCCACGCCCGAAGCCTCCGCCATCTCGAGCGCGTGACCGAGCAGGCTGTAGCCGGTGACGTCCGTCCCGCCGCGCAGTTCGAACTCGACCGCCAGCTCGGACGCGGTCCGATTCAGCCGCGACATCCACTCCACCGCCTCGGCCACATCCCGACTTTCGGCGCGTTCCTGTTTCAGGGCGGTGGTCGTCACCCCGAAGCCGAGCGGCTTCGTCAGCGCCAGCGCCTCGCCAGGACGCAGGCCGCGCTTCGTCAACATCCGACGCGGGTCCACGAACCCGACGGCGACGAGCCCGTACTTCGGCTCCTTGTCCTTGACGGTGTGTCCGCCCGCGATCACCGCGCCGGCTTCGAGGGCTTTCTCCGCGCCGCCGCGCAGGATCTCGGAAGCGACCTCGTCTGGCAGGGTTTCGGGCATGGCTGCCACGTTCAGCGCCAGGAACGGATTCCCGCCCATGGCGTACACGTCCGAGAGACTGTTGGCCGCCGCGATGGCGCCGTAATCGTAGGCGTCGTCCACCACCGGCGTAAAAAAATCCGCGGTGACGATCAGCGCCCGCGATTCGTCCAGCCGCCAGACCGCCGCGTCGTCGGGACTGTCGAGTCCCACTAACAAGTCGGGGTAGTCTGCGGGTTTGAACATTGCCTGCATGGGGCGCAGAACCTGCGCCAGCGCGTCCGCGCTTAATTTGGACGCTCAGCCCGCGCAGGCGGAGAGGCTCGTCAGGCGGATCTGTTTGCCGGAGGGCGAGTGTGTGTTCATCGCCGTAAGATTATAACCCACCCAAACCGTGATACGATTGCCGCATGGCCGAACCAAGACTCCTCGAGCGTTTTCTGGACGAACGCCGCGCGGCGGCGCGGATCGCCTGCGACGCGACTCTCGTCCCCGCGCCGGGGCAATACGTGATGGCCCACGACCCCGCCTCCGACGACCCGCTGGCGGTCCCGGTTTTCTCCGCAGGCGATTCTCCCGACGGGTTTTTCGCCGCCTCGCCCCTGCCGCGCGCCTGGACTCCGGGCGCTCAACTGTCCCTGCGCGGCCCGCTCGGACGCGGTTTTGCGCTGCCGACTCACGCGCGGCGTGCAGCGCTCGCCGCGCTGGACGCCGCGCCCGCCTACCTGCTGGGACTCCTCCCGCGCGCCCTCGCCCAGGGCGCGGCGGTCGCGCTCGTCTGCGACGACCCGCCCGAGGAACTGCCCGCCGAGGTGGAGATCCGCCCGCTGGAGGCGCTGGAGGAGGTCGCGCAGTGGGCCGACTATCTGGCGTTGGCCGCGAGCCGCGCAGGATGGCGCGAACGCGTCCGCAGCGGAGACCGGTTGACGGCGCCGCGCGAGGCGCAGGCGTTGATCGTCGTCCCCATGCCCTGCGGCGGACTGGCGAAGTGCGGCGTCTGTTCGGTTGAAGTCGGGAGGGAGAATGCGCTGGCCTGCGAGGAGGGGCCGACGTTCGATTGGCGGTTCTAATACCAGATGCGGAAGGAGGTGGCGGCCGAGGCGGCCAGGCCGTCTTTTGTCAGGAAGATGTCGATGATGACAGTCTGTCCGTATGGCTGG
This sequence comes from Anaerolineales bacterium UBA7227, assembly GCA_002473085.1. GTDB lineage: Bacteria > Chloroflexota > Anaerolineae > Anaerolineales > Villigracilaceae > Denitrolinea > Denitrolinea symbiosum. The sequence continues at coordinate 32,231 of DKTP01000031.1, read as the reverse complement.
TTGGTGAAATTGAACGACACGATGCCCACGCCGCTTTCGTTGGTGACGATGGGGAATACGCTGGTTGTGTTGTCGGGCCAGCGGACGGTGGCGCTTCCTTGCGCGCCTTTCAGCGGCTGCATGTTCTGGTCTTGCACGATGACATAGACGATCTGGTTGTCGCTGGCGAGCGTGACGGCTTTCCAGACGAAGGCGCGCGCCTGGATTTTGAGCGGCTGCACGTTGGAGCCCCCGTTCTTGACGGCGGCGAGGAGGTTGGCGTCTTCTTTCTGGTCTGTGAAGTACTGCGAGCCGAGGTCGGTCAACGCCACGCGCTGGTTTTCAGGCATGGAGGGTTTCCATTCGAAGCGGGCGTATTCGAAATACTGGACGATCAGCCCGTTGTGAAATTCAAACGGGGAGATGGGCTGTCCAAACTGGGCCTCGCCGCCGTTCTTCTTGAAGAAATCCAGGAAGGCGTAGCAGACGGAAAATCCCGTGCGGGCGAAGTAGCGGCAGGCGAAGGGGTTGAAGGTTTCGAGGCGGTCGCCGCGTTGGTAGAGGCGGCTTCCGAGCGGGGCGCGCTGCACGCGCTGCCCGGCCGGCAGTTCGGGGTGCAGTTCGAAGCGGGCGCGTTGGAAGTATTGGATCGTCTGACCGTTTTTTGTGAAGGCTTCTGTGATGGGGTAGCCGAACAGGACTTCCGCGTTGGGCGCGCTCCGGTAATAGGCCAGGAAATCGCCCGAGACGAAATGTCCGGTTTGCGCAAAGTACTCGCTCCCCGACTGTGCGGAGGCGGGCGTCCCGGTTGCAAACAGCAGGGACAAAAAAAGCAAGACCCCAAAGGCGCGTTTCACAGGGCCATTATACTCAAATTGCCGTTCCTTTAACATTACAAAGCGGAAAACTTGAGGAGCGCCTCGACGATCCGTTCCGCCGCGTGACCGTCGCCATACGGATTGGACGCCCGCGCCATTTTCTCGTATTCGGACGGATCGTCCAACAGCCGCCGCGTCTCCTCGACGATGCGCGGGGCGGCCGTCCCGACGAGTTTCAGCGCGCCCGCGGCCACGCCCTCCGGCCGTTCGGTCACTTCGCGCAGGACGAGGGCGGGAATCCCGAACGCGGGGGCTTCCTCTTGAATCCCGCCCGAGTCGGTCAGGATGAGTTTGGCGCGCTTCATCAAATGCACGAGCGGGAGGTAGTCCAGCGGCGGCAGGAGGGTGACGTGGGCGACGCCGTCCAGCAAACGGTGGACAGGTCCCTGCACGTTGGGATTCAAGTGGACGGGATAGACGATTTCCACGTCCCCGCGCGCCGCGAGTTGTTTGAGCGCCTCGCAGATGTCCTCCAGCGGCTGCCCGAAGTTTTCGCGGCGGTGGGCGGTGACTAAAATTAGTTTGCTGGTCTGCTGGTCGGATGGTCTGCTGGTTGAAAGATCGAGCCGTTGGAGCAATTCGGCGACTTCGCTCGGCTCTGGTTGTTGTTTGACTACGTTCAGCGCATCTATGACGGGATTGCCCGTTACTTTGATGATGCTGTCATCCACGCCCTCGCGCAGGAGGTTTTGGCGCGCCCAATCGGTGGGGGCGAAGTGCAGGTCCGCGACGACGCCCGCCACGCGGCGGTTGATCTCCTCGGGGAAGGGCTGCCACTTGTCGCGGGTGCGGAGTCCCGCCTCCACATGCCCGAAGCGGACGCGGCGGTAATACGCCAGCAGGGACGTGATCGCGACGGTGGTCGTGTCTCCCTGCGCGAGGACCCAGTCGGGTTGGAAGTCGGTGAGGACGCGGTCGAGGTGGGTGAAGATGGCCGCGCTGAGTTCCGCGAGAGACTGGTCGTCGCGCATCAGGTCGAGGTCATAGTCGGGTTGGATGTCGAATAAATTCAAGACCTGGTCGAGCATTTGGCGGTGCTGCGCCGTCACGCAGACGCGCGACTCGACTCCCGTCGTCCCCGCGAGGAGACGGACGATGGGAGCCATTTTCACGGCTTCGGGGCGGGTGCCAAAAACGGAGAGGATTTTCATTTGTGATTTACAAAGGAATCCGAAAGTTCTGCTTTCGGCCTGAAGTGGGGCTTCGGGAGTTTTGGCCAAAGGAATCCGAAAGTTCTACTTTCGGCCTGAAGTGGGACTTCGGGAGTTTTGGTCAAAGGAATCCGAAAGTTCTACTTTCGGCCTGAAGTAGAACTTCAGGATTCCCGACCTCATGAAGCGGGCTTCGTGGTAACTTACTCCCACGCAGTATACATCTTCATGATCTCCTCCAGCGTCTTGCCCGCGGGGCGGCCGGAGATGCCGTTGCTGTTGGGCGGGAGGATGCGCGGCAGTTTGTAAAAGTCTTCGGGCTTGTCCTGCCAGGCCGCGTTTTGGAGGATGGGATAGGTGTTGCCGCCGAAGGCGATGACGATGCCGAGGGTCTTGATCTCCTTCGCCCAGGCTGGGACCGCTTCGAGCGGCCAGGTGAGGAGGAAGACTTCGCAGCCGTCGCCGATCTTCTCTTCGATGATGCGCTTTGATTCGGTCAGTTCCGCCAGTCCCTTTTCTTTCGATATCAACGAGAAATCCTGGTGCGAGATGGTGTGCGTGCCGATGGTGACGTATCCCGAATTGTGCGCGACGCGGTAAGCCTCCCAGCAGCGGTCGTCGGGACAGAGGACGGACGTACCCGCGTCCATGCCGTAGTGGGTGATGGTGAAGAGTCCGAACATCTGATATTTGCGGAACACTTCCAACATGCGCGGGACGCTGTTCACGCCGTTGTTGCCGAGGTCGAAAGTCAGGATCACGGAGCGGGCGGGGAGTTCGATGGAGCCGTCCAGCCAGTCGCGCAGCTCCTCGCCCGTCACCGCGTGGACGCGGTTTTCGTGGAACCAGGCCATCTGCGCTTCAAATTTATCGGGGCTGAGTTCCACCACCGCCGCGCCGAACGGGATGCGGTAATTATCGCCGTGATATTCCAGCGCAGGGATGGACTTCGCCGTTCCCTGCTCGGCGATGTAGGCCAGCCGTTCCTTCTCGTGGTTGGCGCGGACTTCCTCCTTTGTCCACGCGGCGGGATCGGGATTCTGGGTCGCGGTGGGCGTGAGCGTGGGAGTGGACGTCGGCGCGGGCGTGAACGTCAGCGTGGGCGCGGGCGCGAGGGTGGGCGGACGCGGCGTGGACGCGGGGAGCGGGGCGGGTTGTCCGCAGGCCGAAAGCGCGAGCGCGGCAATCGTCAACAGGAAGACGCTCCGTTTCATGATGCTTTGCCGACTCCCAGCCGATGATAGGCAAATCCCGCTTTTTCCCAATCGCGTCCCTGCCAGGCGTTGACGGCGTCGAACAGGGCCGTCGCCGAGGTGAGCGGGCGGAGCGACTCGGGCGTCAATTCGCGGAACTGGGTGTGGTTCACCAGCAGCAGGATGACGTCCGCGTCCCCGATGGCGGCTTCGAGCGTGGCGGCACATTCCATGTTCGGCAGTCCCTCGGGCTTGAACGGCTCGAAGGCTTTGACCAGCGCGCCCTCGCTTTGCAGGAGATGGATGACTTCCGCGGCGGGACTCTCGCGCAGGTCGTCCACATCGGGTTTGTACGCCAGCCCGAGCGCGGCGATCTTCCTACCTTTGAGGCGGCCGACTGTTTTCCTGACGGACTCCGCCACGAAGCGCGGTTGTCCGTCGTTGACGAGGCGCGCCTGCTGGATGAGCGCCGTGATGTCGGGGGCGGACTCGACGAAGAACCACGGGTCCACGCCGATGCAATGCCCGCCGACGCCCGGGCCAGGGGAGAGGATCTTGACGCGCGGATGCAGGCTGGCGATGGAGATGGCCTCCCACGCGTCCACGCCGAAGCGCTCGGCGAGACGGGCGAACTCGTTGGCGAGGGCGATGTTCACGTCGCGGGTGGTATTTTCCATCAATTTCACCATCTCGGCGGTGGTCGCGTCGGTGAGGATGATCTGCCCCTTGACGAAGGCCGCGTAGAGGTCGCGCCCGGCCTGCGCGGATTCGGGAGTCACGCCGCCGATGACGCGCGCGTTCTCGATCAGTTCGCGCAGGATCTGTCCCGGCAGGACGCGCTCGGGAGAGTACGCCAGATGGAAGTCGCGCCCGGCCACAAGTCCAGAACGCTCGAGGATCGGACGGACGAGGTCCACGGTGGTGCGCGGCGGGGAGGTCGACTCGAGGACGACGAGATTCCCTTTCCGCAGGTGCGGGACGATGGATTCGGCCGCGGCGATGACCGCGCGCATGTCGGCTTTTTTGAATTTGACCCCGTCCGCTTCGCCGAGTTCGCCCTCGTAAAAGGGAGTCGGCACAGAGATGATGAACGCGTCGGCGGGCGCGGGCGCGGCGGCGAAGGAGAGGCGTTTCGTCGCCAGCGCGGATTGGAATTCCTCGCGCAGCCCCGGCTCGTGGATGTGGATGTCGCCGCGCTTGAGAGTGGAGATGACTGCTCCGTTGATGTCCACGCCGAGGACGTTTCGTCCGCGCGCGGCGAAGGTGGACGCGGTCGGCAGGCCGATGTAGCCGAGTCCGATGACGCAGATGTTTTGGAAGTTCAATGAAGGCTCCTTTTGTCCCTGCCCCGCTCTTCGGGCGTTTCCCCGCTTCAAGAAGGGATGGCGGGGATGGGTTGCGCCTATTATACAGCCTTCCCTCGCCCGTCGTTCCGCGCTTTGGCGAGGCGGTTTTAGAAAATCCGCCGATTTGGTTGTATAATGACGGCGGAAGTTGGAGATGCCATGAACTTTTTGCTCAATCCAAATCTCGCGTATCTGCTTCTTTTGACCGGCACGCTGCTTGGCCTGCTGTCGCTTGTCACGCCGGGGACGGGGGGGCTGGAAATCGGCGCGCTCTTCAGCCTTGTGCTGGCGGGATACGCGGTCACCCAACTCGATTTCAATCCGTGGGCGCTGATCCTGATCGTTGTGAGTCTTGCGCCGTTCGTCCATGCCACCCGCAAAAAAGGGAGGGAGGCGTTCCTCGCGCTTTCGATTCTGGGATTGACGCTCGGCTCGGCTTATCTGTTCCGCGGCCGGGAATGGTGGATCCCCGGCGTGAACCCGCTCCTCGCCGCGACCGCTTCCGTTCTGTACGCGGCCTTCGTCTGGCTGGCGGTCCGCAAAACTGTCCAGGCCATCCTTGCGCCGCCCACGCACGACCTGGCCGCGCTGGTGGGGCAGGTGGGCGAGACCAGGACGCGCGTCCACGAGGAAGGCTCGGTGCAGGTGGCGGGCGAGTTGTGGAGCGCGCGCAGCCGCACACCCATCCCGGCGGGCAGGCAGGTCAAAGTGATCGCAAGGGACGGATTTGTTCTGGACGTGGAATCCGTTTCATCCGAATAACAGACAAAATCAAAGGAGACCTTCATGGATAGTTTCATCTACATATTGTGCCTCATCCTGCTCGTTGGCGTGGGCGGATTCATTTTTCTGTCGAACGCCATCCGCATCGTGCCTGAATACCAGCGGCTGGTCGTCTTCCGGCTTGGCCGCTGCGTGGGCACGCGCGGTCCCGGCTTGATCCTGCTCGTCCCGGTCATTGATCGCGCTGTGAAAGTGGACCTGCGCGAGCAGGTGCGCGAGATCCCGCATCAGACTTCCATCACCAAGGATAACGCGCCCATCTCGATCGACTTCCTGTGGTACTACAAAGTGCTGGACCCGGCCGAGTCGGTGCTGCAAGTCGGCAACTTTGAAGTGGCCGCGCAAGGCATGGCGACGACCACCCTGCGCGCCGTCATCGGCGGTATCCCGCTGGACGACGTGCTGTCTGAGCGCGAACACATCAACACCATGCTCCGCACCCGTCTCGACGAAGTGACCGAGCGCTGGGGCGTGAAAGTGACCAACGTGGAGATCCGCGAGATCATCCCGCCGCGCGAAGTCCAGGAAGCGATGAACCGCCAGATGTCCGCCGAACGCGTCCGCCGCGCGGTCGTCACCGAATCCACGGGTACGCGTGAAGCCGCCATTAACGTAGCGGAAGGCGAGAAACAGGCCGCCATCCTGAAAGCCGAAGGCCAGAAGCAGTCCGCCATCCTGCAGGCCGAAGGCGAGCGGCAGGCCCAGGCCTTGCGCGCCGAGGGCTACGCGGTGGCGCTCGAAAGGATCTTCGGCTCCGCCAAACTGGTGGATCAGAAGACGATGACGCTTCAATACTTCGAGACCCTCAAGGCTCTCGGCTCCGGCCCCGCCACCAAGTACATCTTCCCGATGGAATTCACCAGCATGATCGAAAACTTCGTCAAGAGCAAGTAAAACGCATTGAACGCCGCGTAACGCGTGTAAAATAGAAGCCTCCCGAAAATCGGGAGGCTTCTTTCATCTTCCGCCTCTTGCTCTCTTCTCTCGCGATGGACATCCTTCCCGCTTCCCTCCTTGACCTCGGCCCGCTCCAGCGGATCGAGCGCGTCAGTTTCGACGCCGACCGCTGGCCGCTTCTCGACCTGCTGGCCGTGCTGACCTTTCCAGACGTGATCCGCCTCAAGGCCGTCGCAGACGGACGCATGGTCGGATTCATCGCGGGCGACCGGCGCGAGGCGCGGGGTCTTTCGTGGATCGCCACCGTCGCCGTCCTGCCGCAGTTCCGCCGACAGGGGATCGGGCGCGCCCTGCTCGAAGCCTGCGAGGCCGGGCTGGCGACGCCGCGCGTGCGCCTGTGCGTCCGCATTGACAATTCCTCGGCCATCCGACTCTACGAGCGGGCAGGTTATGAGCGCGTGGATATATGGCCTCGCTATTACAAAGACCGCGCCGACGCGATGGTGATGGAGAAGTCGTTCGCCGCGCGCTAGGAATTAAGATTGCGCATTTCGCATTCCGTCTTATAATCGCCCCATGTTTGAAAAGAACTTTCCGCCCGTCTGGGTGGCGACAAACTCCGCGCTGGAGTCCCTCGTCAACGATTTGACGCGGCAGCCGCGCATCGCGGTGGACACCGAGTCCAATTCCCTGCACGCGTATCGAGAACAAGTCTGCCTGATCCAATTCTCCACGCCGGGCGCCGACTATTTGCTCGATCCGTTCGCGCTGCCCAACCTCGAGTCTCTTGCCCCGATCTTCGCGAGTCCGCGCATCGAGAAAATCTTCCACGCCGCGGAGTACGACCTCATCTGCCTGCGCCGCGACTTTGGATTCGCGTTCGCCAGCATCTTCGACACGATGCACGCCGAGCGCATCCTCGGTTACGAAAAGGTGGGGTTGGACGCCGCGCTCGAAAAGCACTTCAACGTCAACGTGAACAAACGCTTCCAAAAAGCGGACTGGGGGATGCGCCCGCTCCCGCGCGACTTGCTGGAGTATGCCCGCTTCGACACGCATTATCTCATCCCGCTGCGCGATAAACTTCAGCGGGAACTCGAAGCGATGGGGCGCTGGGAGTTGGCGCGCGAGGACTTCCGCCGCGCCTGTTACCCGAACGGCGAATCCGCGGAGGATGCGCCCGAACCGTGGCGGCGATTCGCCAATCGCCGCGACGTGAACCTGCGCGAACTGACCGTCCTGCGCGAGTTGATTAACCTCCGCGAGCAGATCGCGGCCCGCCTGGACCGCCCGCCCTTCAAGGTTGTCACCGACGATAAACTGATCGCCATCGCGCGCGCCGCCCCCAAAACCAAAAAGGAATTGGAAGAGACGGGCTTGAGCGAGAAGCAGGTGAACCGCTGGGGCGCGGAGATTCTCTCCGCGCTGGAGAGGGGCGCGGCGGCCCCGCTCGTGAAGCGGAAGCCGTCCCAGCGTCCAGACGACGCGGTCCTGCGCCGATTGGAGGCGCTGAAAGAGTGGCGCAAGAAGATCGCCGCGCAGATGGGCGTGGAGTCGGACATCGTCCTGCCGCGTCCGTTCCTATTATCGCTGGCCGAGCAGGGCGGGCGTGAAATAAATACGATCATGGACAGTTCGCCCACGCGCCTGGCGCAATATGGCGAGCAAATCTTAAAAGTTTTAGGAGGCTGATATGCGGATCAACTTTCACGGCGCGGCTCACACGGTGACGGGCTCGCAGCACTTGATCGAGATCAACGGCTCGCGGCTTTTGCTGGAATGCGGGCTGTACCAGGGCAGGCGCGCCGAGGCCTTCGAACGCAATCGGAACTTCAAATACGATCCGCGCTCGGTGGACGCGATGATCCTTTCGCATTCGCACATTGACCATTGCGGCAACCTGCCGAATTTGGTGAAGCAGGGCTACCACGGCCCCATCTATATGACCAAACCCGCGGTCGAGTTGACCGACGTGATGCTGCGGGACGCGGGTCACATCCAGGAATCGGACGCGGAGTATCTTAACAAAAAACGGCGGGCG
>DKTP01000031.1:0-23858 GCA_002473085.1 Anaerolineales bacterium UBA7227 | reverse complement strand
GGCGCGCGGCGAGCCGCTGATCGAGCCGCTTTACACGCAGCGCGACGCCGAGGTCGTTTCGGAAAATTTCGTGGGGAAGGATTTCGGCGAGGAGTTCGAACCCCTCCCCGGCGTGAAGGCGCATTTCGTGGAGGCGGGACATATCCTCGGTTCGGCGGGCATCTCGCTGACGCTGACCGAAAACGGCCGCTCCGTGCGCTTCTGGTTTTCGGGCGACATCGGCCGCTTCCAACTTCCTCTGCTGCGCGACCCAGTCCTCCCCGACGAGACAGATTTCCTGTTGATGGAATCCACCTACGGCGACAAACCGCACCGCGGACCGCAGCTGGCCTACGAGGAATTCCGCGAGGTCGTGCTACGGACGCAGGAACGCGGCGGCAAGGTCATCATCCCCGCCTTCGCGGTCGGACGCACGCAGGAATTGGTCTATTGGCTGAACATGATGATGCACAAGGACGGCGTGAAGCCGATGCCCGTCTATGTGGACAGCCCGCTAGCCGTCAACGCTTCGGACATCTTCAAGCGTTTCTCGGACACCTTCGACGAGGAGACGCGGCAGTTCGTCCGCGAGAACCGTCATCCCGCGCTGGATTTCGAGTGGCTGACCTACATCCGCTCGGTGGACGAGTCGAAGGCGCTGAACGAGCGCCACGAACCGATGGTCATCATCTCCGCTTCGGGCATGGCCGAGACGGGACGCATCCTGCATCACCTGAAGAACAATATTGAAAACCCCAAAAACACCATTTGCATTGTTTCGTGGCAGGCGCCCGATACGCTGGGACGCAGGCTCGCCGACCGCGAGAAGCAGGTGCGGATCTTTGGCGAGGTCTATGACGTGCGCGCGGAAGTGTCCACCATCGGCGGTCTCTCCGGCCACGCGGGGCAAGACCTGTTGATGCAATATGCCCTGTCCGGCAACGGAAAAAAGCGAAAGGTCTTCCTCGTCCACGGGGAGGAAAAGCCCGCTCTCACGCTTCTCGGAAAACTGCGGGATGTGGGCGTGCGGCAGGTCGAATATCCCAGCCCCCATTCATTCTCGGAGTTGTGACGGATTTTTCGGTTATAATCTGCCCCGCCCGTCACCCTGGAGAGGTGCCAGAGTGGTTGAATGGGACGGTCTCGAAAACCGTTGTGGGCTCCGGTCCACCGAGGGTTCGAATCCCTCCCTCTCCGCTAAGCCTGACCGAAGGGTTGGGCTTTTTCTTTGCGCCGCGCGCGCTTATTCCGAAGTTATAATCCTCCCCATGTTCGATTTCACCCTCACCGCCCGCGACGGACGCGCCCGCGCGGGGACATTCTCCACGCCGCACGGCGACCTGCTCACGCCCGTCTTCGCGCCCGTCGGCACGCAGGCCGCCGTCAAGACGCTCACGCCCGAACATCTCAAGGACATCAACGCCTCGCTCGTGTTGAGCAACACCTATCATCTCTACCTCCGCCCCGGCGACGACCTCGTGGCTGAAATGGGCGGACTGCACCGTTTCATGAAGTGGCCGCGTCCCATGCTGACGGACTCGGGCGGATTCCAGGTCTTCTCGCTCGCGCAAACGCGCAAAATTGACGACGACGGCGTGACCTTCAAAAGTCACATTGACGGTTCGACGCACCGCTTCACCCCCGAACGTTCGATCCGCATCCAGGAAAACCTCGGCGCGGACATCGTCATGGCCTTCGACGAATGTTCCGACCCGAACGACCACGCCTACAGCCGCGTCGCCATGCAGCGGACTCATCGCTGGGCCGAACGCTCCCTCAAAGCCAAACGCCGCGCCGACCAGGCCTTGTTCGGAATCATCCAGGGCGGCGTCAGCGCGGACCTTCGAGCGGAATCCGCGAACTTCATCGCCTCCCTCGGGACGCCCGGAATCGCCATCGGCGGACTCTCCGTCGGCGAGACCAAAGCCGAGATGCACGCAATGCTCGACGTCGTGACCTCGCTGCTTCCCGAAAACAAGCCGCGCTACCTGATGGGCGTCGGGACGCCCGAAGACCTGATCAACGGCGTCGCCCGCGGCGTGGACATCTTCGACTGCGTCCTGCCGACGCGGCTGGCGCGTCACCACTCCGCCTTCGCGGTGGAGGGACGCCTCAACCTGATGAACGCCGCCTTCGCCCGCGACAGCCGTCCCATTGACGAGACCTGCGATTGCTACGCCTGCCGCACGTTCACGCGCGCCTACATCCGCCATCTCATCGTCGCTAAAGAATTGCTCGCGGGGACGCTGATCTCCATCCACAACCTGCGCGCGCTGATCCGTTTGATGGAATCCATCCGCGGCTACATCGCCGATGGGACGTTTCAAGAGCGCGTCCCCGAGTTGTTGCAGCGATGGCGCGGAAACGCGGAGAGAAAAAGCAACTGACGCGCTTCTGATAGAATAGAGCGCGTTCTCGGACGACCCGCAAGTTTGCATGAATCGCCAGCGAAGAGGAGACTTCCATGAATACCAAAAATTGGTTCGCGCGGCCCGTCTTTTACGTTGTGATGGGCCTGTTCATCGTGTGGACGTATACCGTCCTGGGTTACGGAGATAAAGCGGCGGCGTTTTTCTATCCCGAAGACCATTTCTTTGAAAATGTCCAGTTCATTATTCTTGTCGTCACCGGTGGGTTGACGCTATATGCCTTCTGGCTCGCCTATAAAAATCGCCAGGCGTTGAGGACGCATTGGAGCAAACTGGCAGCCTATCTCGCGCTGGCTCTCTTTTTCTTCTTCATCGCCGGGGAGGAGATCAGTTGGGGACAGCGCATCTTCAACATCGCCACACCCGAATCCATCGCGGAAGTCAACGCCCAGCAGGAGACGAATCTCCACAACCTTGACATTTTCGAATACAGCGACTATTTCAGTTTTGACCGTCTCTTCACTTACTTCTGGCTGGGCTTCGCGGTGATCGTGCCGATGGTCAGCCTGTTTTGGAATCGCTTTCGGGAGTTCGCGGGGAAATATATTCCGATTGGCTATTGGGCGATGGGACTCCTGTTCCTCCTCAACTACGCGTTCGTGAAAATTTCCAAAATCATCTATGGCGGGATTTACGCCTACTCGGAGATTCCTTTGGTGCAAGCCATCAAGCAGACCAAGGAACTGAACTATTATCTTCTGCTGGCTTGTCTGTCCGCCTATTTCATCTGGCAGTTGAAACAGCGCATCGCCGCAAAATCCGCTGAAGGATAAAACTCGCCGCTTCATGAACATCTTCCAAGCCATCCTCCTCGGCGTCATTCAAGGACTGACTGAGTTCATCCCCGTCTCGTCCACCGCGCATTTGCTGATCGGCCAGAAACTTCTCGGCCTGCCCTCCAATGGACATGTCTTCGCCTTCCAGGTCATCATCCAGTTGGGGACCGTCCTCGCCCTCCTGGTCTTCTTCTGGAAGGACATCTGGCACATCGCCCGCGCCTTTTTCCTCGGCATCTGGAATCGAAAACCCTTCGCCTCGCACGACTCCCTCCTCGGCTGGCTGTTGATCGTCGCCACCATCCCCGCGCTGGTCTTCGGCTACTTCATGAAGGATTTCATCGAGACGCTCTTCGCCGACCCGCTCACGCAGGCGGGGATTCGTCTCCTCATGTCCGCGCTGCTGCTTGGGCTGGTGGAACGCTTCGGGCGACGCGACCGCCGCCTCGAATCCGCCACCTGGCGGGACGCGCTCGCCGTCGGCTTTTTCCAAATCCTGGCGCTCTTCCCCGGCGCGTCGCGCAGCGGCTCGACCATCGCGGGCGGCATGACCCTCGGCCTCGACCGTCCCTCGGCGGCGCGCTTCGCCTTTCTCATGTCCGCGCCCATCCTCATCGCCGCGGGCGCCTACGAGACCTTCCGCGTCGCCCAATTGCCCGACATCCGCGCCTTCCTCCCGTATCTGTTGATCGGACTCGTCGTCGCGGCCATCGTCGGCTGGCTCTCCATCAAATGGCTGATCGGCTACCTGAGCAAACACTCTCTCTACGTCTTCGCCGTTTATTGCGCGGCGCTCGGCGCGTTGGTTCTGTTTCTTCGATGAAAAGAATCCTCTTCGGCTTTCTTCTTTTCGCCGCCGCCTGCTCTCCTGTCCCTCCGTCCTCCCCCAGCGTGGACGCGTTCGCGACCGCCTCGACCGTCCCCTACCTGAGCGACTTATACGCCTGCGCCGATGCCTCCTCCGTGACCTTGAACATCACTCCCTTCGCCCCGCAGATTCAAATCCGACTCGGCGAACTGGACGGCTGGAACGGCGCCGCCTACCAGATCGGGACGGAGGATGTCCTCGTGGCGGCCTCCGCGCAAAGCCCGCTTCCCATCCTGACCTCGGAGCGGGCGTGTGAACTTTTCGTGGGACGCGGCGACCCGTCGGTGCAAGTGTGGGCGTACGCCTCCAGCGTGGACGCGCAGCGGGCGTTCGAGTCCGCCCTGATGGACGGGCGAAGCGTCGCGTCGCTGGCGCGGCTGGCCGTCAGCCCCTCGCAGATGGTCCAGGCGTTGACGTCGGACGCGCGCGCGGTCGGCATCCTGCCGCGTCGCTGGATGACGGAGGGACTGCGCGAACTGTACCTCGCCGCCGCCGTCCCCGTCCTCGCCCTGACTCCCTCCGAACCCGCTGGCGCCGTGCGTGAACTGGTCGCCTGTATGCAAAAAAGATTTTCCTCGCCGTGACCGCGAGATGGATTGGGAGCGGGGGTAAAATTGCGTTACAATTTCCATAGAGGCACACATGCGCGCTGTAGACATCATCATCAAAAAACGTGACAAGAGCGAATTGACTCGCGAAGAAATTCAATTTTTTGTGGGCGGGATCACCGACGGGTCCATTCCCGATTACCAGACTTCAGCCTGGGCCATGGCCGTCCTGCTGAACGGCATGACGCCGCGCGAAACGACGGACCTGACTCTCGCCATCGCCCACTCGGGCGAGACGATGGACCTTTCCCATCTCGTCAAGATCGCGGTGGACAAACACTCCACGGGCGGGGTGGGAGACAAGACCAGCCTCGTCGCCCTGCCGGTCGTCGCGGCCTGCGGGTTGCCGGTCGGCAAAATGTCGGGGCGCGGTCTCGGCTTCAGCGGCGGTACGCTCGACAAACTGGAATCCATCCCCGGCTACCGCGCCGATCTGACTGTCGAGGAATTCGAGCGCCAATTGAAGGAAATCGGACTCGTATTGTGCGGGCAATCGAAGGAACTCGCGCCCGCGGACGGGAAACTCTACGCCCTGCGCGACGTGACCGGGACCGTGCAGTCCATCCCGCTCATCGCCTCGTCGGTGATGAGCAAAAAGATCGCGGGCGGGGCGCAAGCCATCGTGCTGGACGTGAAAGTGGGCAACGGCGCGTTCATGGAAAACCTCGAAGACGCGCGCCGCCTGGCCGGCTTGATGACGCAGATCGGCGAACTCGCGGGACGCAAAGTGACCGCCCTGCTTTCAGACATGAACCAGCCGCTCGGACACGCCGTCGGCAACGCGCTCGAAGTGCGCGAGGCGATTGATACGCTGCGCGGCGCGGGCCCGGCCGACTTCCGCGAACACTGTTTGCATGTGGCCGCGCACATGCTCGTTTTGGGCGAAGTGACCGGCTCGCTGGCGCAGGCGCGGACGCTCGCCGAAGCATCCATCGCCGACGGCTCCGCGCTGGCGAAGTTCCGTCAGCTCGTGGGCGCGCAGGGCGGGGACGTCTCGTATGTGGACGACCCCGACAAACTGCCGCGCGCCGCGCTCGTCGAGACGGTCCGCGCGCCTCGAAGCGGATACCTCCAGCAGATTCAGGCGCGGCGCGTGGGCGAGGCCTCGGTGTCGCTCGGAGCAGGACGCGCCCGCAAGGGCGATCCGCTCGACTTGTCGGTCGGATTCGTCGTCCATCACAAAGTCGGCGACGCGGTCGGGAAGGGCGATCCGCTCTTCACCGTCCACGCGGGCGACGCGGCCAAGCGCGACGCGGCCATTGCCTCGGGGCTGGCGGCGCACGTCATCGTGGACCATCCAGCGCCGCCCCTGCCGCTCTTCTACGAATGACCGCAGGCGAATTGTCAACCTGTTCCGCCTAATCCTTGCATTTATTTTAAGAATAAGGCATACTTGACGCAGGAGTCACGCCATGGCTAAAGTTCCATTACGAAAATATGTCGGCGAGATCGAAACGCTGACCGAAGGCGGCCGCACGGATGAGGCGATCGCGCATTGCCGTCACATCCTCAAGACCTTTCCGAAATACCTGGAAGTCTATCGCTTGCTGGGCAAGGCCTGCCTCGAATCCAGGCGCCATTCAGACGCCGCCGATATTTTCAACCGCGTCCTGATGGCCGCGCCGGACGATTTCGTCTCGCACGTCGGTCTGAGCATCCTGGCAGACGAGGCCAGGCGGCAGGACGAAGCCATCTGGCACATGGAGCGCGCCTTCGAGAAGCAGCCCTCCAACGCCGCGATCCAGGCCGAACTACAGCGCCTCTACGGCCGCCGCGATGGACGCGAGCCGGCCAAGATCCGCCTCACGCGCGGCGCGCTGGCGCACATGTATTACCAGGGCGAACTATACACGCAGGCCATTGCCGAGATCCGTTCGGTGATGGCCGAAGACGCCTCCCGCGTCGACCTGCAATCCCTCCTCGCGCTCGTCTATTTTCGCAACGGTCAGAAGGTGGAGGCCTCCGAAGCCTGCACGCGCCTGCTCGACCAATTCCCTTATCACTTCGACGCCAACCGTATCCTCGTGGAAATCCTGCCCGGCACCGGCCTGGCCGACAGCGCCGGCGAATATCGCAAACGCGTGGTGGAACTCGATCCCTACGCGGCCTACGCCAGCGGCTCCATCTTCCGCAGCGAGGAAGCGCCCTCGGCCTCCGTCGTTGTCGAACGGCTGGAATACACCGGCCAGGCCGCCGAAACCGGCGCGGTCTGGAGCGGGGCTTTGAGCATGGCCGAAGGAAAACCTGTTGAGACCGAACCCGACTGGATGAGTCCCGGACAGAAAGCCGAACCGGCCTTTCCCTCCGCCCCGGCCTTCCACGACGACTTTGAAACGCCTCCCGCCGTTGTGGAAGCGGGCGCGCCCGCCCCGGCCGAATCCCAGCCTGCGGCCGCGGAAGACGACATCCCCGAATGGATGCGCGCCGCGGGTTGGGGCGCGTCCACCGGCGCGTTCGACGAATCTGCCGCGTCCGCCTTCCAGGAAGAACCCGCCGCGGAGGGATTGGAAAAAGCTGACCTGCCCGACTGGATCAAATCCATGGCGCCGCCCGCGCCCGAGCCGGCCGCGCCCTCCATCGAGTCCGTGACGCCCGACGCGGAAATGACGGACTGGCTCAACAAACTCGGCGGCGAGCATCCCTTTGACGCGGCCGCGTCCGAGCCGCAAACGCCTGCGGAACAGGCCGGGCAGCCCGCCGAAGTTCCCGATTGGCTGGCGGGCTTTAAGTTCACAGAGACGCCCGCTCCCGCGGCCGATTCGCTTGATTGGTTGGACGAAATGAAGTCGCCCGCCGAGACGCCCGCGCCGGCGGCTGAAGTTCCCGCCTGGCTGGACGAGATGAAGGCATCCGTAGAGACGCCCGCGCCCGAAACTTCCAACTGGTTGGACGAGATGAAAGCGTCTATAGAAACGCCCGCGCCGACGGCTGATTCGTTTGATTGGCTGGACGAGACGAAGGAGCCAAAGGCGGAACAGCCCTCTGCCCTTCCTCTCGAGCCGGCTGCCCCTGCCGCCGCCGCGGAACTGGCGGACTGGCTTTCCACGTTGGATGAACCCGTCGCGGAGCCGCTCTCGGAGCCGGCCCAAACCCCGCCCGCGGCGCCCGTCCCCATGGCGGGATTGGGCGAACTCGGCGCCTCTGCCGCCGAACAGGATGCCGCCCTGGCCTGGCTGGAAAGCCTCGCGGCCAAGCAGGGCGCGAAACCCGAAGAGCTCATCACCGACCCGAACGCGCGCCTGGAAAAGCCGCCCGAATGGGTGGAACAGGCGAAGATCGTCGGCGAGTCGCGGGCCGAAGCGCCCGTCCCTGCGCCCGAGCAGCCCGTAGTCTGGCCGCGCGGCATGGGACAGGAAGAATCTCAGCCCGAACCTCCCGCGCCTGAACAGCCTGCCGCCCGGATGGACGATTTCGTGCAGGAGGCAGAACTGTTGCCGGCCGAGACTACGTCGCAGCCGGCGGAGGAAGCGCCCGCTCCCGTTTCTGATACGGATGCCTGGCTGCGCGGCCTGGAGGCCGAGGAATTTAAAGCAGAGGAGCCGGTCCAAGCGGAGCCCGCTCCGTGGTCTGGCGAGATCGAAATTACGCCGCCCGTCCAGTCTTCGGCAGAGCCTGCCGCGCAGGCCGACTTACCCGCCTGGCTGCGCGATTTCTCGCCGAATGAATCCGAAACGCCTCCCGCGCGCGCCGAGGAATTGCCCGATTGGTTGAAGGGCGAGGGTCCCGAAGCGCCGATTCCCCCCGTCCGCACCCGCGCGGCGGATTGGACTCCCGAAGCGCCGAAACCCGTCCAGCCGCCCGCGCCGAAGCCGGAGCGCAAGTCTCCCGCGCCGCGCGCCGCGGCCGCCAAGTCCCAGCCTGCGCCTGAACCTGCGGAATCGGCGAAGACCAAGAAGACAGGGATGTTGAGACCCGTGATTGATCCCGCGCTTGCCTCAGCGCGCGACGCCATGACGCACGGAAAGATCCCCGACGCGTTGCAGCATTATGGGAATCTCACCCGCAAGGGCAAATTGCTCGAAGAGGTTACGTTTGATTTGAAAGAGGCGCTTTATCGCTTCCCGGTGGAAGTCTCCATCTGGCAGGCGCTCGGCGACGCGTATATGCGCGCCAACCGCCTGCAGGACGCGCTCGACGCGTATACCAAAGCGGAAGAGCTGCTGCGATAGCAAAGGATTAAGACCAGGTTTCTCGAAGAAACCTGGTCTTTCTGAATCTTATTTCCGGAGGAATCTGTGGAACGAACCCTGGTACTTGTCAAACCCGACGGCGTCCAGCGCGGACTGATCGGGGAGGTCGTCTCCCGCCTCGAGCGGCGCGGACTGCGCCTCGCGGCGGCGAAATTCATGTCGGTCGGCAGGGAACTGGCCGAGACGCATTATGCGATCCACAAAGGCAAACCGTTTTACGACGGTCTGATTGAATACATCACGTCCGCGCCCGTGATGGCGATGGTCTGGGAAGGCCCGCAGGCTGTGGCGGCCGTCCGCCAGACGATGGGCGCGACGAAACCCGTCGAAGCCGCGCCCGGCACGCTCCGTCACGACTTTGCGCTCGAAGTGGGACGCAACCTAACGCACGCGTCGGACTCCGCTGAGAACGGCGCGAAGGAAGTGGCGCTGTGGTTCCAGCCGAGCGAGTTGGTGGATTGGAAGCGGGAAGTGGACCGCTGGATATTCGAAAAATAGCGCGATACGCAAGCGATTTTTGAAAGAGACAGCCGCATGTTGCGACTGTTTCTTTTTTAATCGCCCCCCAACAGTTCTTTCGTCCTCGGATGCTCCGCATAAACGCCGCGGTATTTTTCGGGGAGCAGGGCGGCGATTCGGCACATGATCTCGTCGGTGGACTGTTTCAGCGCCTCGTCGCGGTTTTCGCGCGGGATGGGCGGGAGCGTAAAATACGGTCCCGCCGTGACGGTGATGCGGCTCTTCCTCAGCCGTTTGAGATTCCCCAGGAGCGCCTTGTCCTCCGTCCCTGTGATGGCGACCGGCACGATGGGACGGTTCAGTTTTGTGGCGAGGTAAGTGACGCCGGGCTTCGCTTCGATAAGCGACCCGACGCGGCTGCGCGTCCCTTCGGGAGAGATGCCCAGGACGTTGCCGTCTTCCATCAGGCGGATCAGTTTCCGCATGGCTTTGATGTCGGGGTTGAAGCGGTCAATGAAGACGAAGTTGAAGTAATTCCCCAGCCAGTTGAGGAAGCGGTTCTTTTCCCATTTTTCCGCGACGGGGATGTAAATGTCCCAGCGGTTGAGCGCGACGAACGGCAGGATGGCGTCGAGGATGCCGATGTGGTTGGTCGCCAGCACGTAACTTTCCTCGGTGGGCAGGTTCTCGTAGCCGCGCACGTCTACGCGGGCGATGAGATGGAGGAGCGAGCGGATGAGCCAGCGCAGAAAATTACGCATGTTGTCTCTGTTCCAATAATTCCTTCAAGCGGGGATGATCCGCGTAGAAGCCGCGATATTTTTCGGGCAATTCCGCGGCGATGCGGCACATGATCTCGTCGGTGGCGGCGCGCAGGTATTCTTCGCGTCCGCGTCCGCGCGGGGGAGGTTCGACGCGGAACAACTCCCCGGCGCGCGCGGCGATCTTCGAGCGGCGGAAGCGCTTCAAGTTCTGGACGACGAGGCGGTCTTCCGTCCCCGTCAGCGCGACGGGCAGGACGGGATATCCGCTCTTCGCGGCGAGGTACGCCACGCCCATCCTGGCCTCCCGCAAAGCCTCGGTTTTGGAGCGAGTCCCCTCGGGCGCGATGACCATCAGTCCGCCTTTTTCCATGCGCGTCAGGATCTCGCGGAAGGCGGCGTAGTCGGCGTCGAAGCGGTTCAGCCAGATGGCGTTCACCGCGCGGCCGATGGCCCCGAAGAGGGGATGCTCCTTGTATTTTTCGGCGACCGGCAGGATGATGTCTTCGCGGTCAATGGCGTGAAGCAGGATGGCCGTGTCCAGCCGTCCGAGATGATTCACGGCGAGGATGAAGTTGCCCTGCGGCAGTTTTTCAAGGCCGGCGATCTCCACCTCGGCGATGACGTTCAGGGCGAAGCGGACAATGGAACGGAGGGTCGTGTATTTCATGTCCCCGATTTTAATACAGAAACCAGGCTTCTTTGAGAAACCTGGTTCGGGTCGTTTTAGCGCCAGAGATAATCGTCGCTTCGCTTTTGCGAGTCGTCGGAGCCGTATTTTTCGAACATGCGCGAGAAAATTTCAAAGTCGCTGGGCGACATGTTGCTGATCTGAAAACCGACGTTATAGGAGGTCGGGTCAATGGGATCGGGGCGGCACCATTTACTGCGCGCCATGAATACCATGAAACTTTTATTGGCGACGTCTCTTGTCAGGTCAATTCGCAGGCGGAAGTCTTTGTTGATGGGGATGCTGTTGGAGCAGTCCAGTTTGAAGCCGCCCGTGCTGATGTCGGCCAGGTGACCGAGCAGCTGGCCGTTGGCCTCATCCATGACGCGCATGTAGTATGAGAAATTGCGGCGGGCGAGTTTTCTTTTTTCCGATGGCATGGGACCTCCTTTCTTAAAGGCGTCTTAATCGAAAGTATAAAACATTATGAAATGAGAGGCAAGGATTAATTGTCACGTTTCCAGGCGCAAAATGTGGGTCAGAATCGTCGCGCCCGAACCGCCGATGTTTTGCGCCAGGCCGATCTCCGCGCCGTCCACCTGCGTCTCGCCGCACTCGCCGCGCAGCTGCTGGACGACCTCCACGATCTGGTACATCCCCGTCGCGCCGACGGGATGTCCGCGCGCTTTCAGCCCTCCCCGCGTG
Source organism: Anaerolineales bacterium UBA7227 (assembly GCA_002473085.1). Classification (GTDB taxonomy): domain Bacteria; phylum Chloroflexota; class Anaerolineae; order Anaerolineales; family Villigracilaceae; genus Denitrolinea; species Denitrolinea symbiosum. The sequence goes on along the minus strand of DKTP01000031.1, from coordinate 12,413 downwards.
CAGACGGGAACGCGGCCTTTGGGCTGGATCTGCCCGTCCAGGCCGAGACGCGGTCCCTGCCCGCGTTCCGCGAACCCGCACGCCTCCAGCGACAGCGCCGCCATGATGGAGAACGCGTCGTGCAGCTCGAACACGTCCACGTCCGCCGCGTCGATCCCCGCCTGCGCGTACGCCTGCTTCGACGACGCGTACGCGGCCGAAAGGAACAGCGGGTCGCGCCGCGAGTGGACGGCGATAGTGTCCGTCGCGGAGGCGGAGCCAGCCACGACGATTCGGCGTCCCGTCAACTTTTCCGCGGGGACGAGGATCGCCGCCGCGGCGCCGTCCCCGATGGGCGAGGCGTCCAGCAAGTTGATCGGCGTCGCCACCATGCTCGCTTTCTCGAACTGCTCCGCCGTGATTTTCTGGCGCAAGCGAGCAAAAGGATTGTGCATGGCGTTGGCGTGCGCGTTGATGGTGAACGGCGCAAAGTCGGCGTGCTTCCATCCGTGTTCGTGCATGTAGCGGCGCATCACCAGCGCGTTCAGCCCCACGAACGAGACGCCCTGCTCCACTTCGTAATCCGCGTCCGCGGCGGTTGCCAGCGCCGAGGTGACCTCGCGCCCGGCGCGGTCGGTCATCTTCTCGACGCCGAGAACCAGCGCGACCTCCGTCTCGCCCGCCGCGACCGCCGTCAGTCCCGCGCGAAACGCCGCCGCGCCCGACCCGCAGGCGGCTTCGATCTTCGTCGCCTCCGCGCCCCACATTCCGATCCAGTCCGCGAGGTGCGCGCCGAGTTGGTTCTGGCGGTCAATGAGCGGCGAGAGCATATTGCCCACGAAGAGCGAATCGGCGCGCTCGATGCCCGCGTCTTTCAGCGCTTCAAAGGCCGCCTCGCCCGCCAGTTCCTTTAGCGATTTGTCCCAATGTTCGTCAATTTTTGTCTGGCCGATGCCCAGGATGGCTACAGGTCTCATTTTTCCTCTCGGATATTCTACCCGATGACTCTATCAGTTCCTCTCGAATTGCCGATTATACTTGCCGCATGGACGACGTCTCCAAACTGGACCGATTGCTGACCCGCCTCGACGAGACCGGTCCCGAGGGCCGCGCCGCGCGTGACTTCCTGCGGGCGCGCCGCGTCCGAGTCGGTCTGCGCCCCCAGCCGACCGGCGCGCGCTGGACGTTGTTCGGCGGCGTCGAACTGAATCCCGCCCTGCTCGCGGACGAGGCCTACGCGCTCAGCCTCCTCGTCCACGAGGTGAGACACTTAAAGCAGGGACTCGTCGCCGCCCTCTCCGTGCGCGGGGAATTGGAAGCCTGGCAGGAGCAATTCGCTTTCCTGAAATCGCTGACGGGCAGATATGCCTCCTCGCCGCGCGGCTGCGCCGTCATCGAGGAGTTGATGACCCTCTCCCTCGAATCCCGCGCCGATCTCCTCCGCGCCCGCGAGTTGATGCGCGAATTCGCAGGGCCGAAATATCGAATCAATTGGTTGCCGTTATTTCCGTTGGGGAGGAAGCTCCGTTTTTAATTTTGGGAAATGTGACTACTTATGATAAAATGTAGTCACAAAGGAGATTGAAATGGCTGAACTGACAGTTGGTATCCGTGATTTCAAGACTAATTTAAGCGCCTACTTGAAAAAGTTGGAAAAAGGCCAGACGATTACCATCACCTCCCATGGCAAGGTGGTGGGACGTGTTCTGCCTCCCGTAGCGGAGAATGATGTTACCGCGCGCATGAAGGCGTTAGTGGACGCGGGAGTGATTTTGTGGAATGGGAAAAAACTAAAACCCGTGAAACCCGCGATCATCAACAAAAGCGATAAACTGGCATCGGATATCATCATCGAGATGCGGAATGAATCTCTATATTGATTCCAGCGCGCTCATCAAGGTTTACGTAGAAGAAGCCGATTCTGAATCGGTGCGAAATTGGATCGCGAAGGCTGACGTGATTGCGGCAGGGTTGATCGCACGTGCCGAGATTTCTTCGGGAATCAATCGCGTGTATCGAATGAAAATCGCCACTGAATCCCAATACAAAACTGGCCTGAGTGATTTTCGCCATGATTGGGAATACTTTCATCGTATTCCAATCACCGAGCAGGTTGTCTCCCGCGCCGATTTCCTGATTTGCCAGTTTGTTCTGCGCGGCTACGATGCCGTTCATCTCGCCTGCGCGTTGGTGTGGCAGGAAGCGCTTCAAACGCCTGTCATTTTCGCGACTTTTGACAGCCAACTCCGCAAGGCGGCGCAGGACTCCGGCTTGTCTGTTCTGCCAAAATAAAGGGACGTGATTCTAACCAAAAAAGCCAGGACACTTCGTCTCTGGCTTTTTCTTTTCTACATCATCCCCAACACCACCGCCAGCAACACCCCTCCCGCGATGACGCTTCCCAGCTGGCCTGCGGTGTTCGATCCCATGGCGTGCATCAGGATGAAGTTGTCGGGGTCCTCGTCCAGCGCCATTTTCGCGGACAGGCGTCCCGCCATGGGGAAGGCGCTGATCCCGCACGCGCCGATGAGGGGGTTGACTTTCCCGCCCGTGACGAAGGACATCAACTTGCCGAAGAGCAAGCCCGCGACGGTGTCCACGATGAAGGCGAGCAGGCCGAGTCCGAGGATCATCAGCGTCTGCCATTGGATTCCCGTCGCGGGGTCGTAGAGAAATTTCTCGGCGGTCATCGTCGCGCCGATGGCGAGACCGAGGAACAGCGTGGCGATGTTGATGATCTCGTTCTGAGCGGCTTTGCTCAACCTGTCCACTACGCCCGCTTCGCGCAGCAGGTTTCCGAGCATGAGCGCGGCGATCAGCGGCGCGGCGGACGGGGCGATCAGGCTGACGGCGATGGTCACTACGACGGGGAACGCGATGGCGGTGACGCGCGAGACGGGACGCGGCGCGTAGTCCATGCGGATGAGGCGTTCGCGGCGCGTCGTCAGCGCGCGCATGATGGGCGGTTGAATGATCGGGACGAGACTCATGTACGAGTAGGCCGCGACCGCGATCGGTCCGAGCAGATGCGGCGCGAGTTTGGTCGTCACAAAGATGGCGGTGGGGCCGTCGATCGCGCCGATCACGCCGATGGAGGCGGCCTCGTTCAACGGAAATCCCAGCGCGGCCGCCAGCAGGAGAGTCCCGAAGATGCCGAACTGTCCCGCCGCGCCGAGCAACGCCAGCGAGGGCTGCGCCAGCAGCGGACGGAAGTCAATCATCGCGCCGACGCCAATAAAGACGAGCAGGGGGAAGAGCTCGGTCTCGATGCCCGCTTTGTAGATGACCTGCAAAAAACTTCCATCCGCGTAAACGGACATGCCGAGGTTGGCGAGGATGCAGCCGAATCCGATGGGCAGCAGCAGCACGGGCTCGTACTCTTTCGCGACCGCGAGATAGATGAGCGCGCCGCCGATGAGCAGCATCAGCGCGTTGGCCCAGGTGAAGGTCAGCCCGCCGAATACGTTTGCCAGCAATTCGAGCAGGTTCATTCGAACTCCAGCAGGGGATGTTTGTGCGGCACGGTCTGTCCCGCGCTGGCAAGGACGGCGGAGACCTTTCCGTCGCGCGCCGCGCGCACGCTGTTTTTCATCTTCATCGCGTCAATAACGAAGACGACCTGTCCGCTTTTCACCTCGTCGCCGGCTTTGACGAGAATTTCGGCGACCGTTCCCGGCAGCGGCGCGGAGATGAACTTGTCGCCGGGCGCGGCGAGATTTCCCCCGGCCGCCTTCGGCGCGGACGCCGCTTGCGCGCCCGCTTCCTTCCGGACGACGCGGCTTGGTTCCGAGCGAACTTCGAGCGGCTTCCCGTTATCGGGCGTCACCTCGAACCGCTCGCCGTCCACGATCGCGACGATGGGACGCGCGTTCAAGTCTTCGATCTCGACTGTGTAACTGTGTTCGCCAATTTTTACGTTGATCTTCATGTTGTTTCCTGAGTGTTCGTGTTTTCGAAATCTTGCGGGTCTCGGAGCTGGATTTACTATTTGCTTCGCCGACTCGTCTCGCCTTTTTGCGTCATCTGCCGCGTGCGCATTCCAAGTTGCCACGCGCCGATGAGGGCGGGTTCGGGCAGGGTGAGCGGCCGCGCGGCGGATTGGGACTGCCCGGCCAGCGCGATCGCGACCGCCGCCGCTGCGGCGCGGGCTTTTTCGTCTTCTTTTGTCGCCTCTCCCGATGGGACAGGGGCGAGGGCCTCCTCGCGGTCGCGGAACAGCCGCGTCATCAGCGACATTGCCCCCGCCAGCAGCAGCAGGGACGCGAAGACCAATCCCATGCTGACGAGCGTGATCCAAAGTGATTGAGTGATGGCGTCCATAGTTTGCCTTAAGCCGCGGCCGCTTCCTGTTCCCGTAATTTCTCCGCCGCGCGGAAATATTTGATGTGGCGCATGGCGAAGTCGTCCCTGCCCAGCAGCAGGTCGGCGGCGCGGATGGTCTGTCCGAGCTTGATCGGGTCGGTGATGGAGCAGGTCGCGCCCGCCTGGATCGCCATCGCGAGGAACGCCTGGTTGACGGTGTGGCGGTCGGGCAGGCCGAAGGAGACGTTGCTCGCGCCGAGGATGATGTTGACGCCGAACTCGCGTTGCAGCGCTTCGATGGTCTGGATCGTGACCTGCGCGGCTTTGCTGTCGGAGCCGACGGTCATCACCAGCGGGTCTATGATCACGTCTTCGATGGGGATGCCGATTTGCGCGGCGCGCTCGATGATCTTTCCAGCCAGGGCGACGCGCTCCTCGGGCGTCTTCGGGATTCCGCCCTCGGCGAAGGTGAGACCGATGACCGCCGCGCCGCGCTCCTTGACGATGGGCAGGATCCCATTCAGCGACCTTTCCTCCGCGTTGACCGAGTTGACCAGCGGCTTGCCGGGCGCGGCTTTGAGTCCCGCTTCCAACACCTGCGGGCTGTTCGAGTCGATGCAAAGCGGGACGTCCACGCTCGCGGCGAGGAGCTCCGTCAATTTTGAGACGGTCGCCGCCTCGTCAATCTCCGGCACGCCCACGTTGACGTCCAGCGCGTCCGCGCCCCAGGCGATCTGCCGTTTGGCGAGCGCGACGACGAAATCGAAATTTCCCTCCTTCAAGGCAGCCGCGAGTTTTTTGCTGCCGGTCGGGTTGATCTTCTCGCCGATCGCTACGAACGGCTTGTCGCGGCCGATGACGACTTCCCTGCCCTTTCCCTTCAAGATGGTGTGCATTCTACCTCCAGTTGAAAGTTTCTCCCGGATTGCGCGCTTCCGTTTACTTCCGCAAAAATCTCAGCGCCGTTTCCGCCAGCACCGCCGCGCCGATGGGCATGGCGCGCTCGTCAATGTCGAAGCGCGGATGGTGGAGCGGGAAGCCGGTGTCGTCTCCGCCGCGCGTGCCGAGCGTGAACATCGCGCCCGGCGCGTGCGCCAGCATCGCGCCGAAGTCCTCCGCGCCCATCGTCTTCCACAACTCGTGGACGTTTTCGCGCCCGAGCAGGTCCACGCCCGCGGCTTCAATCATTGCCGCCACGTGGACGTCGTTGGTCATCGGCGGGCCGCCGTATTCGAATCTCAGGTCATAGTCGCCGCCGAGGGCGCGCGCCACTTCGAACGCGCGCTGGATCTCGGCGCGAAGTTCTTTGTGCAGGTCGAGGTCCATGTAACGCAATGTACCGGTGATCTTCACGCTTTCGGGGATCACGTTTTCGGTGAAGCCGCCGTTGAGCGAGCCGATGCTGACGACCGCGGGCAGGAGCGGGTCCACGCGGCGCGAGACGATGGAGTTCAGGGCGATGATAACATGCGCGGCCAGCGCGAACGGGTCAACCGTCTTGTCGGGATGCGCGCCGTGCCCGCCCACGCCGCGGATCTCCGCGAACCACGAGTCCACGCCTGCAGAGGCGGGACCCGAACTGATGCCGATCGTCCCGACGGGCGAGGACGGATCCACGTGCTGCGCGATGACGTAATCCACGCCGTCCATGCAGCCGTCTTCGGCCATGCGCATCGCGCCGCTCTTGCCCTCCTCGTCGGCGGTCTCCTCGGACGGTTGGAACAGGAAGCGGACGCGTCCCGTGAATTTTTCCTTCGCGAGGATCGTCGCCGCGCCCAGCGCCATGGACGTGTGCGAATCGTGTCCGCAGGCGTGCATCCTGCCTTTGTTCTGCGAAACGTAGTCGGTCCGGTTCTGCTCGAGGATGGGGAGCGCGTCCATGTCGGCGCGGATGGCGACGACGGGATTCCCCTCGCCGATCTCCGCGACCACGCCGGTCTTGCCGACGCCGCGTGTGACGCGGCATCCCAATTTCTCCAGTTCGTCCGCCACCTTCGCGGCCGTGCGGTGGATCTCGAACCCGATCTCGGGATTCTGGTGGAAGTCGCGCCGCCATTCGATCAGTTCTTCGGTGATTGAGTGTGCGTTTTTTAGCATGGGTCTCTCTGTTTGTGGAGTCTGATAAATTCTGATATTGCGTAGTGCGTAATTCCTGTTTCATCAAAGTGGTTACGCAATACGCAATACGTATTACTTCTTTTCCATCTCTTTCTCTGCCTCGGCCAATATTTTATCCAACTCTTTCTCCTGCCGCTCTTCCAGCGGTTCCACTTTGTGTTCGCGCAGGATCCGCTCCGCTTCGGACTGGGCGCGCCGGGCGAATTCGGGACAGCCCTCCTTTTCCCAGGTCTCCCAGGTACCGCGCTCGGACAGTTTCGTCATCAACACTTCTCCAGCGCGCAGATATTTCATGGTGTGCTTCTGGCTGAGGAAATTCCGCGAGCCGTCCATGACGGGCTGGAACAATTCTACCGCAAGCGAGTCGTCGTTGACCTCGAAGCCGCGGCAGGCGCGCAGGACGCTGCCCGCGAACTCGTTATCCGCGACCATCTGCGCGTAGGAGCCGCTCACGCCCGCTTCCATTTCGCCGATGCCCGAAAGTTCGTCCGCGCCGGCCAGCGCGGGGATCATGGCGTTCAGTCCGCGCTCGAAGCCGCTTTGCAGGTCGAGGCTGTGGGCGTTGGTGGAGAAGCCGTAGACGTTGACCGGGAATCCGTAGCGGTGACCCAACCCCACCGTCCCGGCGGAAGCGAGGCCGAGTTCCACGCCGCCCCAGACAGAGACTCCCGTGCGCGGTTCCATCATGGCGAGGCGTCCGCAGTAGATGATGGGCAGGCCGGGGTTGACGAGTTGCGCGAGGACGACGCACATCAACACTTCGGCGTTTTGCTGGGCAAGCGCGCCCGCGATGGACAGCGGGGCGGTCGCGCCCGCCGTCGGGCAGGGGAGGGGGGCGAAGGCGATCCCGAGCCGCGCGATCTCGAAGATGGCGTCCACTTCGTGGTCGGGGATGGTCAGCGGGCTGACCGGCGAGACGGCGAGAGTCAACACTTCGGAGGGAGTCCCGATCACCTCCGCCATGCGGACGGCGGCGCGCGCTTCGGGCGCGTATTGCACGCCCGGGCCTTGCAGCGGCTTAACGGTGTGCGGCAGGGCGTGGCGGTACATGGCGAGGGACATCATGTCGCCAGGCGCGTCGCAGGGCGTGAAGAAGGGCGTGATGGTGTGACAGTTTTCCAGCGCGTCGAGGAGACGGGTGGAGTCGCGCACGTCCTGGGCGTTGGCGAGGCGCTTCGTCCCTGTGACGGGGTCGAGCACGTCGCGCGCCCCGCCGAGGTTGTGGAAGTAGAGATTGCCGTCGCCGAGATGTTTGACCGTCCCGTTGCGTCCGCGCACGGAAACTTTCTTGCCCGCGACGGCGACGCACTTTTCCACAAGTTCGGGCGGGATTCGGACGCGGTTCTTTTCGACGCGCGCGCCGCTGGCTGTGAGCATTTCGCGCGCGCCCGCGTGGTTGACGACGACGCCCGTCTCGTCCATGATGCGGAGCGTGGCGTTGTGAATGGCTTCGATGGATTGGGGATTTAAGAAAGGGAACATTTCAACGCCTAACTCTCCAATACCTTCGCTAAAAACTCCACGCGCTTCACGTCCGAGTCGATGATGTTTTCGAGTTTCAGGAAGCCGTGGCCTTCGCCTTTGTAGAGGAGCAGTTCGCTGGGGATGCCGAGGGCTTGCAGTTTCTCGTGCGCTTCGATGGATTCGGACGGCGGGCAGCGCGGGTCGTTTTCGCCGCAGATGAACTGGACCGGCGCGCGGACTTTGTCGAGGAAGAAGAAGGGCGAGCGTTCATACCAGAGATCGTGATGCGTCTCGGGGTCGCCCATGTTGTTGATGTCCCAATATTGCAGGTCTTCGCGCGCGTTTTCGTGTCCCGTGAACCAATTCAGGAACGGGACCACCGCTGAGCCGACCGCCCACAACTCGGGTTGGCGCGTCATGCAGGTCATCGTCAAATAGCCGCCGTGACTGCGCCCGGTGACGGCGATCTTCTTCGGGTCGGCGAGCCCCTCGCGGACGAGGTGGAGCGCGGCCGCGGCGCAGTCGTCGTTGTCGAGACGTCCCATCTCGTAGCGGTTGGCGGCCGTCCAGGCCAGGCCGTAGCCGGTGGAGCCGCGATAGTTTGGCGCGATCACTGTCCAGCCGCGCGAAGCGAGATGCGACATGAACGGATGCCAGTAGTAGCCGAGATGCCAGTTCGGTCCGCCGTGGATGACCACCGCCGCGGGCGAATGCGGTCCCGCGCCCGGCGGTTTATAGAGCATGGCGGGGATGGGCGTGCCGTCCAGCGAGGGGAACGTCACGACTTCGGGGACGACGAACTCCGCGCCCTTCAACTCGGCGGGCAGGGAATCCGTCAGCTGGGCGAGCCGCCCATCGTCGAGCGCGGCCAGCCAGAGGTCGGGAGGTTGACGCGGGTTTTCGTAGACGAAGAGGACGGATTTGCCGTCCAGCGTGAACGTCGGCCAGAAGGCGAATCCCGCCTCGGTCTGGACCTTCCGCCGGGTCCCGTCCATCGAGCGGATCTCCACCCAGGCGGCTTCGCCGCGGTTGTAAATCCAGGCGAGACGCGTCCCGTCTTCGGACCAGATGGCGTTGTTTTTGTCGCCCTCGTCGCTGGTGAGCCATTCGATGCGCCCGTCTTCGAGATGGTAGACGCCGATCTGCGACCACCCGCTGGAGTTGGACGAGAAGGCGACTTTGGCGTTATCGGGCGACCAGGCGGGCTGGATGGCGTCCAGCGCGGCGTCCCCGCCGATGCGGCGCGGCGGACGCCCGTCGAGCGGGACGATGAAGACGCCGTCGGTCTGCCATTCCTGCTCGGCCGCGACGGCGATGTGACGTCCGTCCCGCGACCAGCGGACGAAGTGCGCGGGCCCGCTGGGAGAGAAGAACGGCCGCGCTTCCGAGCCTTTTTTAGGGAGGCGCGGAGAGGCGAGGTCGAGGAGATAGAGGTCGAAGTTGCCCGCCGCGTCGGCGAGATAGGCGATCTGTTTGGAATCGGGCGACCAGGCGTATGCCGGTTGGATTGTGAAGTCAACCTCGGGGGTCAGGTCGCGGGTCTCGCCGGTGGCGACCTCGTGGAGGACGAGATGAAAGTCTTCGCTCCCGGTCAGGTCGAGCAGCCAGGCGAGATATTTTCCGTCGAACGAGTAGCGCGGCATGAACTTGCTGCCAACGCCAGACGAGACCTGGCGGATCGGGATGTGGACCTCCGGCGTGACGGCGGAGGAATCGGCGGGTAGTTCGAGCGTGTAAATTTCCCATTGTCCGGTCTTGTTCCAGGCAAAGGCCACATGGCGGCCGTCGGGATGGAGACTGCAACCGGCGGTTTCGACATCGGGGACGCGGAGGAGGGTTTCGAGGTTCAGCGGCAACAATAAAATTCCTTTCGGTTAGGTCAGATCGGGCATTTGGTCCATCCCGGCCTCGCGCGCCAGCGCGGAGACCATGGCGGTCAATTCCTTCTCATGCGCGAGCGCCGACTCGGGACGCTGGTATTTCGCGACCAAATCGTTCGCGCGGATTTTGGCGCGGTCGAAGGCGTCGAGCGAACCGCCGTCCTGCCAGCCGCGGATCGAGTCGCGGTCAATGACGGGGGAGGGCAGGTATTGCTCGACGGGGAAGAGTTGGCGCGTGACCTTCTGCTTGAGGAAGTCGGCTTTGAAGTTGATGCCCTCGTACATGGCGGCGGCGAGCGGCTCGGTGCGGACTTGAATCCCTTTGAGCATGTGCTGGACCATGCCGATGATCTCGGCGTCAATGGTCAACTTCTCGGCGCTGTGACAGGCCAGGAAGTCGAGCATCCCCGCGCCCGAAATCATATTGATGCCCGCCAGCGCGCCGATGAGGGCCGTCATGCCGCTTTCCATGCCAGACTGCGCGTCGATGCTTTTGCCGTCGGTGGCGCAAAGGTAGGCGTGGGTGGGAAGCCCGAGAGATTTGCCGACCTGCGCGTACCCGGCGTCGATCATGGCGGTTTCGATGGCGCCCATCGGGGTACTTCCCTTCCGCATATCGAAGATCGTGGGCGCGCCGCCCCAGACGATGGGCGCGCCGGGCTTGGCGAGCTGGTGGATGACGATCCCGCTCAGACATTCCGCGGCGTGCTGGACGATGGAGCCGAGCAGCGTCACCGGCGCGCCCGCGCCCGCCAGCGGCATCGCGACGATCTCCGCGGGGACGCCGGCGCGCGCCAGTTGGATCAGATTCCCCGCGCCGAACGAAGACCAGACCAGCGGCGGGGAGGGGCACACGTCAAAGATTGCCGTCGGTTTGGCGGCCAGCCCGTCCCTGCCGCCGCTGAACAGGGCGAGCATGTCGAACATCGTCTGCGGATTCTGGTTCGAGAACGCGCCGGTCACGATCGGCTTTTCCGACAGCATCAAAACCACGTACAGCCGCCACAGGTCGCCGATCTCCTTGGGGACTTCGTTGCACACCACCGCGGTGGACTGCGCGTCGTACTGCGGCAGCATCTCGGTCACTTTGACGAGGCGCGCCAGGTCGCGCGTCTCCGACGGTCTGTGCTCGCCCGTTTCGGGGTCCAGGATGTGGACGCCCGAGGAGCCCGGGTCAAAGTGGACGGCGTCGCCTCCATACTGGACCTTCGGCTGGCCGCGCCGGTCGTGGAGGAAAAATTCGCGCGGGACGGTTTCCAGCGCGGCGCGGACGAGTTTCTCCGGGATGCGCGCGACTTCCGCGGCCTCGTCCACGTCCGCGCCCGCGGCGGCCAGCAATTGACGCGCCTCGGCATATTGGACTTTAATGCCGGGCTTGAGCATCAATTGAAAGGCCTCGTCGAGGATTTGGCCGATCAGGTCGGGGGTGAGGAATTCAAGTTTAGGTCTCATTCATGCCTCTCTATACACGGGCTTCACAGAATTTTGCGAAAGAAGACTTGATGAAATCCGCGAAAGTCCGCGCGCGGAATATCCGCGTGATCCGTGTACGGTTAGTTCTCGAGCGATTCGATGATCTTCGCCATTTCCGCGGAAAGTCTCGGGTCGAGCGGATCGGGCTGGTGTTCCGCGAGGATGCGGCGGGCTTTGGCGAGCGCCCAGTCGCGGGCGTCGTCTTTCTTCTCTTCCCATACGTTGTAGGGACGGCGGTCCATGAACTCGGGCAGGAAGATCTCGCGCATGTGCTTTTTAGTGTGCTTTTGCGCCAGGAAGTTCCCGCCCGGGCCGACGGCCGCGATGGTTTCGAGCGCGAGGGTTTCGTCGTCCACCACGATGCCCTGCATGGTCTTGTGGATGATGCTGAAGATCTCGCAGTCCATCATCATCTCCGCGAAGGACCAGATGCGCGAGCCGTGCAGGAATCCCACGCCGAGCAGCATGTCGGACATGGCGACGCTCGCCATGAAAGTGGAGAGGCTGTTTTCGACGCCTGCCTGCCAGTTCGGCTCCTTCGCGCCGGTGGCGAACGATCCCATCGAAAGCGGGATGTTGTAGTAGTCCGCGAGGACGTTGGTGGCCGCGCCGAAGAGGAAGTCTTCGGGACCGCCGCCGGTGTACGCGCCCGAGCGCAGGTCGGAGGCGGTCTGCGCGGCGGCGTAGAAGACCGGCGCGCCGGGGAAGGCCAGCTGCAGGAGGGCCGTCCCCGCGAGGACTTCGGCGTTGCCCACCGCCAGATTGCCCGCCAGCGCGGCGGGTCCGGTGGTGAGGCAGGCGGCCATCGTCATGAAACCGGTCGGGATGCCGGCTTCGGCGGCGAGCAGCGCGGCGTCCACCGATCCGCCGTCGTGTCCGAGCGGGGGCGCGGTGCATTGCATCAGCGAAAGGACGGGGCGTTCGCGCAGTTTGTCCCTGCCGCCCGCGATCAACGCGGCCATTTCGATGGCGGCCCGCGCCTCGTGGACGGTGTAGATCGACTCAGTCTGGACGTGCTTGGTGGAGTTTTCCCAGATGGTTTTGATCTCGTGCAGGCCGCGCGTCTCGGCGGGTTTGTCCTGCGCGCTGACGGGAACCCAGTGGAAGGCGACCTCCTCGGTCGCGTCGGCGATGCGGGCGATGTCGCGCACGTCGTCGAGTTTGGACATGCGGCGGGCGCCGGTCTCGATGTCGATC
>DKTP01000110.1:5496-5756 GCA_002473085.1 Anaerolineales bacterium UBA7227 | reverse complement strand
GGCCGAACGCATCTGCGCCGGCCCCGGCGACATGAGCCTGCTGGCGCTTTCCGTGCAGGTGTACGGGACGCCGCGCGTTGTCGCAACCATCCCCGCCGGGGCGTTTTACCCCTCGCCCAAAGTCGACTCTGCCGTTGTGCGGATAGACCTCTCCCCTGCCCCCTTCATCCCCTACAGCCTGCTGGATACATTTTTCGCGCTCGCCAAGGCGGGTTTCAGCCAGAAACGCAAGACGCTCCGCAATTCGCTCTCGGCGGGGG
>DKTP01000110.1:0-5416 GCA_002473085.1 Anaerolineales bacterium UBA7227 | reverse complement strand
GCCCCCCGCCGAGGCGGAGTCCCTGCTGCGCGCGGCGGGTATCGATCCCATGCGCCGCGCGGAGACGTTGTCGCTCGAAGAGTGGCGCGAGTTGACGGCCAGAGCGTAGGCGCTCCGCCTACGAACGACCGTTCAGCCTCGCGCTCTTTCCCCTTTTCCTTAAATCGCGGTAACGCCATAGCACCTGCCAGACGCGCACGGCGGCTTCGGCTTGAATCTTGAACGACATCTTCGATTTTCCCCAGCGCCGGTCCGCAAAATGGATGGGCGCCTCTCCGATTTGATACTCGAGACAGCGCGCCAGATAAGCCATTTCCACTAAAAAGATGTAGCCGTTCGCGCGGATGCGGTCGAGCGGCAGGCCTTCCAACGTCTCGCGGCGCCACATGCGGTAGCCCGTCGTCACGTCTCGCAGGGGCAGGCCCAGGATGGCGCGGGCGTAGAAGTTTCCGAAGGCGCTCAGTCCCTTCCGCCAGAGCGGCCAACGTTCGTCCACAGAGCCGCCTTCCACGTAGCGGGAACCCAGCACGACGTCGCAGGCGGCGAGACGTTCGACCATCCCCGCCAGCGCGGACGGGTCGTGGGAGAAGTCCGCGTCCATCTGGACGATGGCGTCGGCGTCGGACGCGAGGGCGGACGCGAACCCCTCGAGGTAGGCTGTCCGCAGGCCCTGCTTCCCGGCGCGGTGGATGACGGAGACGCGCCCCGCGTAACGTCGGGAGAGATCGTCGGCCGCGGCGCCGGTGCCGTCGGGACTGGCGTCGTCCACCACGAGGACGCGCAAGTCGAGCGGAAGCGAAAAAAGAGCGGAGACCAGCCTGGGTAGGTTCTCCGCTTCGTTATAGGTGGGAGTGATGACAACGATCTTCAAATGTCCTCTAACGCTTGAGTCGCAGCAGTTCCATTTTGAGTTTATCCACGCTGGGGAAGCGCTTCACGGGACTTATCTCGCCCATTTTGACGGTCAGCCTGTCGGGGCGCCCGGCCGCGCGGGCGCGGTCCTTGATGGGATAGAAATAATCGAGCGATTGCGTCAGGCGGCTGCGCAGGCGTTCGTATACAGCCGGCATGTTTGCGATGGGCAGCGCCACGACGAATTCCGCCGGGCCAAGATGGCCGAGGAAACCGTCTTTCGCGCCCAGTTCCGTTATCGTGTTTTGGATCATCACGCTGAAGGCGCGCAGCACGTCGTCGGAGGCCACGAAGCCGTACATCTCGCGGAACGCGTCGAGATTTTCGAGGGCGACGAGGAGCAGGGCCTGTTCCTCGGCCTGCATCGCGGCTGCCAGCCGTTCGTCCACCAGCGCGCCTTCGGGCAGCCCGCTGACGGGGTTGGTGAGCGACCCCTGGCTGATGCGCTGGAGCGCGTTGCGGACGCGCAGGCGCAGTTCCTGGATGTCGAATGGTTTGGTGATGTAATCGTCCGCGCCGAGTTCGAGTCCCTGAAGCTTGTCGGCGCGTTCGCGTTTCTCGGTCAGGAAGATGATCGGGACGTCGGCGGTGCGGCGTTCGCTGCGCAGGCGGCGGGCCACTTCGTAGCCGTCAATGTCGGGCAGGCGGATATCGAGGATGGCGAGGTCGGGATGGCTGGCCTGGCAGGCGCGCACGCCGTCTTCGCCCCAGTTGGCGGTCAACACGTCGTAACCCTGGGCGCGGAAATACGCCGTCAACATCTCGGCAACGTCAACGTCGTCTTCGACAACAAGGATTTTCTGTTTGGCTTTTGGCACGGTCCCTCTTAAGCCAGGGGTTCTTTTTGGATCACGTATTCGCACACGTCGTCGCCCGCGGCCATGCACTTCGATTCGTTGACGCGGAATTCATTTCCGCCGGAGACCCATTTCAGACTTTCCTGCAGGATGCCAGTGGCGATAAAGCAGATGGGTTTGTCTTGTCCTCTTCGGCCATAGCATTCGGAGCATTTGTGAATGGTGTAGATGAACTCGTTCTCTCTCTCTTCCACGATGCTGTGCTGGTCGCTGATCTGCGAAAAGATCTTAGCGATGGCCGGCAGACCGATGCGGAGTTTGGCGCCCAGGGGCAGGACTTTGAAGGCCAGGTCGCCCACGCCCGCCAGCGCGCCGAAATTCCGCAGGCCGTCGGCAAAGAGGGCGCGGCCCACGCGCAGGGAAAGGCCGCGTCCGCCGCGAGGCCCGTACATCTCTTCGAGGGCCGTATTCACCGCGGCCACCTCGGCAAAATCGAAGCCTTTTTCCAGATTGTCGGGCAGGGGCTGGTCAATATATTGGTTCAAGCCGGCCAAGTTAAGGATGGCGTTGAGGCCGTTGCGCCCCATGACGTCTTCGAGGGCGCGAAAAAGGATGGCGCCGAATTTGTTGGGATAAGCCAAACCGCTTTTTTCGATGAAGGGCATACAATCTCCACTTATATTAATTTCGACAGGTCTTCCGCGGCGCGGCGCATATCCAGGAAGATCAGGCCGAGTTTGGCCTGTTCGCGCGCCAGCGCGGTCAACACGGCTTCCTGCCCGACCGACATCAGCACAACGTAACCCTTCTCGCCCTTGATGTAGACCTGTTCAAGGGAGCCGCGCCCCAGTTCGCCGGCGATACGTTCGCCCAGGGACAGCATGGCCGCCGACATGGCCGAGACGCGGTCCTCCTCCACGCCCTGCGGCAGCGCCGAGGCGATGCTCAAACCATCCACGCTGACGACCGCGGAGGCTTCGATGTCTGGAGAAGAAGCCTGCAGCTCGCGCAGGCGATCCACCATTTGTTGCGTACGGGACTTCGACAAGGCAACCCTCCTTGCAGGGTTTCGCGCGTATACGTGCGCGGAAACGGAATATCCTTGAATTTGATGACGCTATTTTAGAACACGCAGGGCATTGTGTCAAGTTTTGGATTTAAAATCGGGCGTCAACCCAACAGAATCGTAAGGCGAACATGCTATAATCCTGCGAACTCACAGAGGCTGCATGAGATTTAAAAATATTGTTCGCGTCTTACTTTTGTTGACCCTGACCATAACGCCGGCCCCCGCGAACGCGCAGGGCGCCGCGCCGGACGACGAAATTGCAAGCGGCGCCGTGGTCTGCGCGCCGGGCGTATATCCGTCCGCGCCGGGCGACTGCCTGCTAGCCGGCCCGTCCGCATATCTGACGGAACTGGCGCGCCTCGGCTTGACTTTGCCGCCGCGTCCGCTGCCCGCCTATCCGCCCGACCCCGCGCTGACGCGGGTCCCCTATCGCTACTTCCACGTGGCAGACGACACGCCGGCCCGTTTTTATTCCTCGCTGGCCGACGCGCAAGCCAAATCGGAAAACGCGCTCACGTATACCCCGGGCTTCGTCTATATTTCCTACACCAGCATGGACGACAGCGGCCACTACTTCCTCTCGCAAAGCGGATACTGGCTGCGCGGAGACGGCAACCGCATCGGCGACATCTCGAAGTTTCAGGGGCTGCTCTTCCGCGGGACGCCCCGCGTCGCCTTCGGCTGGACCTTCGAGCAGATTCCCGTCAAATCGGCGCCGGGCTACAACGCGCCGGACACCGGTCAAATTCTCCAGCCCTTTACGGTGGTCCAGGTTTACCGCACCGAAATGGCTAACGAGATGGAGTGGAATATGATCGGCCCCGACCAGTGGGTGGAAGGACGCCGGGTGGCGCTCGTCACGCCGAACCCCGCGCCGCCGGAGGGCGCGTCCACGAACCGCTGGATCGACGTTGATCTCAAAGAACAGACGCTCGCAGTCTACGACAACAACCAACTCGTCTACGCCACCGCTATCGCGACCGGCCTAGAGCCGTTCTGGACGCGTCCGGGGCTGTTTCAGATTTTTGAGAAAAAAGAGACCGAGACGATGCGGAATAACGACCCGTCCGATTTCTACTATCTGGAAAACGTTCCGTACACGATGTACTTCGACGGCGCGCGCGCGCTGCACGGCGCCTACTGGCGGACGCGCTTCGGCTATCCCCAATCGCACGGATGCGTCAACCTTTCTGTTGGGGACGCGCGCTGGCTGTTCGATTGGGCAGACGTCGGCGACTGGGTCTACGTCCACGACCCCTCCGGGCAGACGCCAACCGATCCCGCGCTGTATCAGGGCGGGGCATATTGACACGCCTAATTGCGTATGGTAAACTCTCGCCCGCTGTTAGGAACTGGTCCCGTGGTGTAGCGGCCTAACATGCGGCCCTGTCAAGGCCGAGATCGCGGGTTCGAATCCCGTCGGGACCGCCAAAAGAACAACCCGGCAAATGCCGGGTTGTTCTTTTTCATCCACGCCGCAGGATGACAACGCCCGCCAGCGCCCGCATCACAGCGAAGAGGATGAGCGCAACGGACAGGCCGACGGAATCCGCGATGAGCGGACCGAGGAAAGATGCCGCGAGGATGCCCGCGTTAAGCGCCATGTTGTACCACGCCAGATATGCGGGGCGGTCGTGGTCGGGGATATTTTCGAGCAGGTAATTGGCGTACGCGCCGCCGGCCAGTCCCCAGGTAAACCCGCCCAGCAGGGAGACCGCGTAGAAATGCCAGACCTGGCTGGACAGGGCCAGGAAAAACGGATAAGAGGCCATGCCGATCATCCCCCAGCCGGTGACGCGCTGGTGGCCGAGGCGTTTCACCGAGCGCTTAAGCAGCGCGGAGCCGATCAGGACGGTGACGTAGAAGAGCGCCGTCCCGATCCCGATGTTGTCGTCGTTGAGCTTCAGCACGTTGACGTTGAACAACGGATAGATCGGGCTGGCTATGTAATGCGCCAGGTGAAAAAAGAACATGACGCCCACGATCGCCCCGAAGGGGCCGCGCAAAATGTCGAGGCGGAGGGAGGAGGAAACCTGACGGGGCGGATTGGCCGGCGAGGACGCGGCCGGTTGAAGGTCGGAGAGACGCGGGGGACGATCCTTTTTGAGAGGACGCACAAAGTAGAGGTGCAGGCTGCTCATCGCCGCGCCGATGAATCCAATCGCAAAGACGATCTGATATCCGACGGGGAAAGCGACCGTGTCGAGGATGCGTCCGCAGACGAGGGAACTTAAAATATACGCGACCGAGAGGACGACGTTGCGGCCGCCCGCCACGTGGGCGCGGTATTCGGTCGGGACGGCTTCGGCGAATAACGCGTTGAAGCCCACGCCCAGCGGCGTTAAGGGGATCGCCATCAGAAAGGTGAGGACAATGAGCGCCCAGACCTGTCCCTGCGCGTTGAAGAGCCACGGCAGGGGAATCCACAACGCGTAGCCGAGGCGATAGAAGACCGAAGACCAGAATACCGCCAGGCCGGTGTTGCGCTTCGCCACCCAGCGCCCGGCTGGGATGGCGACAAGCAGGTTGACAACCGCGGAGGCCGCGCCGATGAGGCCGATCTCGAGGGCCGAGGCGCCGAGGCGGGCTGCGTAAATGGTCAGGAAGTTAACAGCCGAGCCGCTTAAAATGCCGAACC
>DKTP01000032.1 GCA_002473085.1 Anaerolineales bacterium UBA7227 | reverse complement strand
TCGAATCCCTCCCTCCCCGCTACGACAGAAACCAGGTTTCTTTGAGAAACCTGGTTTCTGTTTCCGTGTATACTTGCCTCATGCTCCTCGCCATTGACCTCGGCAACACCAACCTGACCATCGGCCTCTACGAAGGCAAGACGCTCGTCCATCACTGGCGGCTCGCCACCGAGGACGCGCGCATGCCCGACGAGTACGGGCTGCAGCTGCTCGGCCTGCTCACCCACGCGGATAAGACGCCCGCCGACCTGGCGGGGATCTGCCTCGCCTCGGTCGTCCCGCCGCTGACGACGCGCATCGCGCAGGCCTGCCGCGAATATCTCAAGCGTGAACCGCTCATCGTGGACGCGGGCGTCCGCACGGGAATCAGGATCCGCTACGACGATCCCAAAGCGGTCGGCGCGGACCGTGTGGCGGACGCGGTCGCCGTCCACGCGCTCTACGGCGGCCCCGCCTGCGTGGTGGACTTCGGCACCGCGACAACGTTCAACGCCGTCACCGCGGACGGTCAATACCTCGGCGGCGCCATCACCGCGGGGATCAACCTCGCCGCCGACGCGCTTTTCACACACACCGCCAAACTCGCCCGCATTGACATCCAACGCCCGCCCTCGGTCATCGGACGTAACACCGTCCACGCCATGCAATCGGGATTGTTGTTCGGCTACGTTTCGATGGTCGAAGGGATGGTGTCCCGCTTCCGCGCCGAACTCGGCAAGGAGATGAAAGTCATCGCCACGGGCGGACTCGCCGAAACTGTCGCGAAAGAGACGAATGTGATTGACGTCATCGCCCCGTGGCTCACTCTCGATGGACTGAGGATCATCTGGGAAATGAACCAGACCCGTTGACGGAAGCCCAATCAAAATCAAACAGCCCCGCGGATTCGCGGGGCTGACTACTTTCCATTCTCTGTTCGCCGCTCTCTAAATATGGATCGCCTGTCCGCTCGCGCCGTGCGCGGCCTCCATGATCGCCTCGGAGATGGTCGGGTGCGCGTGGACGTTGCGGGCGATCTCGTGCGGGGTGAGTTCCATCATGTGCGCGAGAGTCAGTTCGGGCAGCAACTCGGTCACTTCCGGACCGATCATGTGCGCGCCCAAAATCTCGCCGTATTTCTCGTCCATTACGATCTTGACAAAGCCCGCGTAGTCGCCGAGACCGAGCGCCTTGCCGTTCGCCTGGAAGGGGAACCTGCCGACCTTCACGCTGTAGCCGCGTTCTTTGGCCTGCGCTTCGGTGATCCCAAACGAGGCGATCTGCGGCTGACAGTAGGTGGCGCGCGGCATCATCTCGTAATCGAGCGTGACCGTCTCCGCGCCCGCGATGACTTCCGCCGCGACGATTCCCATCGCCGAGCCGACGTGCGCCAGCATCAACTTGCCCGTCACGTCGCCGATGGCGTAGATGTTCGGGACGTTCGTCTGCATCTTCTCGTTGACTTCCACAAAGCCGCGCTCGCTGATCTTGACGCCGACCTCCTCGAGTCCGAGCCCCTTCGAGTTGGGACGGAACCCAATCGCCACCAGAGCCTGGTCCGCTTCGAGAGTCGTTTCCTTCCCGTCGGCGCTCACCTTGACCTTCACGCCCGTCTTCGTCGCCTCGACGGATTCGACCTTGTGACCCGTCAGCGCTTTGACGCCGCGCTTCTTGAATTCCTTTTCGAGTTCCTTCGAGATCTCCTCGTCCTCCAGCGGGACGAGACGCGGCAGCATTTCGACGATGGTCACGTCCACGCCGTAGGAACTCCACACGGTGGAAAATTCCACGCCGATCGCGCCCGAGCCGATGACGACGACCGACTTGGGCAGTTTGTCCTGCACGATCGCCTCGAGATACGTGACGACTTTCTCGCCGTCCGCTTTCCACGCGCCAGGCACAGCCGCGCTCGCGCCCGTGGCGACGATGATGTTCTTCGCCGCGATCTCCGTCCGCTTGCCGTCCTTGTCGGTGACAGTGACCGCCGAAGGTCCGGAAAGACGCGCTTCGCCCATGAAGACGGCGATGCCGTTCTTCTTCATCAGGAAGCCGACGCCCTTCGTCAATCTGTCCGAATTCGAGCGCGAGCGTTTCACCGCCACGCCGTAATCCAATTTCAGGTTCTCGAACGAGAAGCCAAATTCCTTGCCGCGCTCGCGCAAAGTGTGCGCCACTTCCGCGTTCTTCAACAGCGACTTGGACGGGATACAACCGACATTAAGACAAACGCCGCCCAGCCACTGCTTGTCCACAATGGCGACTTTCTGTTTCAACTGCGCGGCGCGAATGGCGGCCACGTAGCCCGCAGGCCCCGCGCCGATCACAACAACGTCAAAATTTTCAGGCATGATTTTCTCCATTATCCAGACTTCGGAAGCCTCCTAGACTTCCGAAGTCCATAGTGTGCTGATGAATTTATTTTACTATACTCTATGATAAACTTTCCCGCGCCCATGAACCGACGCTCCATCCTCATCGCCCTCGCCGCCTTTCTGCTCCTCTTCCTCCGCACCGCGTGGGTCGGCGACGATGTCTACATCACCCTCCGCGCCGTGGACAATTTCGTCAACGGCTACGGGCTGACGTGGAACGTGGCCGAGCGCGTCCAGCCATACACGCATCCGCTCTGGATGTTCCTCCTGACCGCGCTCTACCTCCCGACTCGGGACGCCTACCTCGCGGCCCTGCTCGCCTCCTTCGCCGCCTCCCTCCTGACCTTCTGGCTGGTTGCCCGCCGAGACGGTTTCGCGGCCCTCGGAGTTTTGACCCTCCTCTTCTCCAAAGCCTTCGTGGACTACTCCGCCTCTGGTTTGGAAAATCCGCTCACGCATCTGTTGCTGGTTCTGTTTTTCATCGCCTTCATTGAAAAGCCCGCCTCCACGTTTCGTCTCGCGCTGATCGCCTCGCTCATCGCGCTCAACCGTCAGGACGCGATTCTGTTTGTCCTGCCCGCGCTCGCCTGGTTAGTACCGCAAAATTTATTTTGCGCCGCCAATCGCAAGATAAATCTTGCGGCGCTGGGAAACCTCCTCCTCGGCTTCCTCCCCCTCCTCCTCTGGGAAGTCTTCTCCGTCTTCTATTATGGCTTCCCCGTCCCCAACACGTTCTACGCCAAACTCGGCGCGGGGATTCCCAAAGCCGCGCTCTTCGCGCAGGGATGGGTCTACTTCCTCGACTCCCTCCAACGCGACCCGTTGACACTCGCCGTCATCGCGGCGGGAATCCTCCTCGCCCTCTGGCGCGGACAAACCCGCGAACGCCTGCTCGCGCTCGGAAGCGTCCTCTACCTCGCCTACGTCCTCTCCATCGGCGGCGACTTCATGAGCGGACGGTTTTTCACCGCCTCGCTGCTCGTCTCCGTTCTTCTCCTCATCCGCCTCCTGCGCGGCCTGTCCCCGCGCGGGAAGACCGCCGCGCTCGCAGTGACGGTCATCCTCGGGCTGTTCGCCGCGCCGCCGAATCTCATCCTCCCGACGGACCAGCCGCGTTTCACCGAGCGCGACCTCGTCACGGGCATCAACGACGAGCGCGCGTTCTACTATCCCATTTCGGGATTGATGAATTACCGCCCAGGTAAACAAATCCCATTTTCGGGCGAAGGCTGGGTGGAGCATGGATACGCCCTGCGCGAAAGCGGAAAGGCTGTGGTCGTCGAGAAAAATGTCGGGTTCATCGGCTATTTTGCGGGACAGCGCGTCTTCATCGTGGACCGGTACGCGTTGGCGGACCCGCTCCTCGCCCGCCTCCCCGCCCAAACGTCGGGAGGGTGGCGCATCGGCCATTTCGAGAGGGACGTCCCCGCGGGCTACGTCCAAACCCTGCGGACGGGAGTCAATCAAATCCAGGATCCGAATCTCGCGAAATTCTACGACGCGCTGGCGCTCATCACGCGCGGACCGCTCCTGAGCCGCGAACGCCTCGCCGCCATTTGGAAGATGAACACGGGGCAATTCGACGATTTGCTGGAGGCCGCGCGATGATCCCCGGCCTCGACGGCGTGCGCGCCATCGCGTTCTTAATGGTCTTCGCCCTGCACACCGATTATTTTTATTTCGGCTGGGTGGGCGTGCAGTTGTTCTTTGTGCTTTCGGGTTTCCTCATCACCGACATTCTTTTGCGGATGAAAGAAAAATTCGGCGCGGGCGATTACTTCAAGAAATTTTACGGGCGCCGCTTCCTGCGGATTTTCCCGCTCTATTATTTATATATTCTTATCATCCTGATCGTGACCGCGATCCTCATTCATTACGAGTATCGCACCGCATATATGGAACGCTCACAGGCGCAGCTGCCCTACGCGCTCGCGTATGTGTACAATTTTTTCAACGCCAGCCGCGCCTACGGCGGCGAGTCGTGGTTGATCGGTCATCTCTGGTCGCTTTCGGTGGAGGAACAGTTCTACCTCGTCTGGCCGCTGTTGATCCTCCTCACACCGAAAAAACACATCAAAAAATTATTCGTCGCCGCCATCATCGCGGGGCCGCTCTTCCGCGCGGGACTTTCCTTCCTCTACAAGTATTACCAACTCCCCTTCATGTATTCGGATTACTCGGTCGCGATCTACGTTCTGCCGTTCTCGCACCTCGACGCGTTCGGGCTGGGCGCGTTCATCTCGCGCTTCGAGATTCCCAAAGCGCGCTGGCAGTTCTTCGCGCTGCTCCTGCTGCTGCCCGTCATCGGCTTCGTCACCACTTATTATTTCACAGGAAGTTGGGGCGATCTCACCGCGCTGGGTTTCTCCTGGCCGCTTGCCAAAGGTATGAAGCAGATTTGGGGATATACCTACCTCGATTACGTCTGCGCGTTGTTCATCTATATCGTCGTCAAGGAAAAATTTCTCGTCGGCTTCCTCGACAAACCCTTCATCAGTTACCTCGGCAAAATCTCCTACGGACTCTACGTCTACCACTTCGCCCTCGTCTGGTTCGTGGCGCGCATCCGCGACCTGAGCATCCCCGTGCCAATCGCCAAACCACTCACGCTGGTCATCTCCGCGGTCCTGCTTTACTTCGTTGCCTCGCTCAGTTATAAATACTTCGAGAAACCGATCCTGGATTTGAAGGACAAATACTTCCCGTTGAAATCGAACGCCGACAAAGGCGCCTCGTCTTAAGCAACCCCAGGCTGACGTCCCCAGCGCGTATGCTTGCGCCGCAAAAATTATCCGCCACTATATATATCCTTATCCCGTAAAAGCCGGGACGAAGATGATGAAGACCATGACTCGCAGAGGAGGCTGCCATGACAGACTATGATGTGATCGTGATCGGTTCGGGCGCGGGCGGGTTGACCGCCGCCGTCGCGCTGGCGCGCGCGGGGAAGAAAGTTCTCGTCCTTGAACAGCATGACCGCCCCGGCGGCTGGACGCATTCGTTCACGCTGAACCGCTATCGCTTCAGCCCTGGGGTGCATTACATCGGCGACTTGCAGGAGGGCGGAAACCTGCGCCGCATCTACGACGGACTGGACGTGTCGCAGGATTTGGCGTTCGTCGAGTTGAATCCCGATGGGTACGATCACATCTTCGTCGGCGAGAAGCGGGTGGATTTCCCGAAGGGCAAGGAGAATCTCATCGAGCGATTGAAGAGTCATTTTCCACACGAGGCGCAGGGGATTGACGGCTATTTCAACGACCTAACCGTCATGGTCGGGAGTTTGCGACGCATCGGCGATCTGTCGAATCCGCTGGGAGTGGCGAAGAGCGCGGGAAACATTCTCAAGTGGGCGCGCGCGACGGGCGCAGACCTGATCAACGCGCACATCAACGACCCCGCGCTGCGCGGCGTGCTGGCGGGGCAATCGGGCGACCACGGCATGCCGCCGTCGCAGGTCAGCGCGTTCGTGCACGCGAGCGTCACTCATCATTACATCGACGGCGGTTACTATCCGCTGGGCGGCGCGTTCACGATTCCGCGCGCGTTTGTGCGGGCGTTGAGGCGGTCTGGGGGGACGATCAGGCTGAAGTCCAGAGTGAGGCGGATTCTCCTCGAAGGCAAAAAAGTTTTGGGCGTCGAATTGGAATCGGGGGAGGAGATCCGCGCGGGCGTCGTCGTCTCCAATGCCGATCCCGAAGCGACGTTCGGAAAGATGATCGGGAGGGACAGGCTCTCGGCTCGACTCCGACGGAAAGTGGATTCCGTCCGATATTCGACCTCGTGCCTCAGCCTGTTCTTCGCCACCGACATGGACCTGCGCGGCGCGGGGCTCGACTCGGGCAACATGTGGTATTACGACCACGCCGACGTGGACAAGATTTACACGGACGGGCTGACCGACGCGCTGCTGCGCGAGGAGACGCCGCCCGGCATGTTCCTGACGGTGACGACGTTGAAAGACCCGTCGAAGGTGCATGCGACGGGACCGTCTGCGGGGCATCACACCTGCGAGTCGTTTGCGTTCGTGAGTTACGACGCCTTCGAACAGTGGGCTCACACGCGCTATGGCGCACGCCCCGCCGACTACGACGCGATGAAGGAAGACCTGGCGTGGCGCATAGTGCGCGGATTGGAGAAGCGCATCCCCGGGCTGAGCAAGCACATCACGTATTACAGCCTCGGCACGCCGCTGTCGAACGAGCATTATCTCAACGCGACGCGCGGCAACTTGTACGGCATCGACAAGCGTCCTTCGCAGGTCGGTCCGCTCGGGTTCTCGGCGCGGACCGAGTTCGAGGGGCTGTTCCTGTGCGGGGCAAGCACGATCAGCCACGGCGTGGCGGGGGTCACGGCGTCGGGGATAGACGCGGTGAAGGCGGCGCTGAACTGCCGCGCGCGGGACATTCTGACGGGGAGGGGTGGGAGCGGCCCGCTATTTTTGCAGGCGGAGGACACGTCCGCGTGGGCGGGGCATTTGAAGGAGAAGGTCGCGCGCAGTGCAGAGTCGGAGGAGGAAGAGGAGAAGATGGAGGGGGAGGTGTGAGGTTTTAGCGTTCCTTGAGCCCCAGTTTACAAACTTCCTGCCTTCAAGTATCATGCGGGGCTTGATAGGACACATACGATGAAGACAACTAAATTCTCTTTTTCTTTGATCCTGATAGTTGCTCTGGCAGCCTGTGTGAAGTCGCCAGCGTCGCCGGCCGCAATGCCAGCGCAGGTTGTAAGCGAGTTGCCCGGCGGCGGTTTCACCTATGTGCTGCCCGACGGTTATTTGCTCAATCCGTCCGTTGGCCCGGAGGGCGAGAACGCGGGCGACGAGCGTTCGATTTTGCTGGGCAAGGAAGGCGTAACGGATTTAGGTCCGTTGGTGCGCGTTGGGGGAGGCGTGTTGCAAAAGCCGTTCACGTCTGAAGCGCTGCTCGACGCCTACCGCGACTACTACGGCAACCAGTACGGTCTCGAGCTCAGCAAAACGAAATCGCTCGTCACAGCCAATGACCTGAGCGGCGTCCAATTCACCTTTGCCATGGCGCTCGGCGTTGAGGACGGTACAGGTCAGGTGACGATCCTATCGGACGCCGATCAGTTTGTGACGCTGGTGGCGATTGCCAATAACGAGGCGTGGGGTGGGAAGTTCTCAGGCGAAGTCGCCGCGCTGACCGACTCCATCAAATTCATCGAAGTTCAGCCCATCATCCCCGATGTAGCCACGACTGCGTTGGTGAGCGAAACTTCGATCATCCCACAGGCTTACTCGCTGGGCTGGACGACCTTGACCCTGCCTGATGAGGTCGCGGCTTTAGTGGATAAGTCGCTGTGGAGTCGTCCTGCAAAGGTCGAGGGCATCATTGCGGTGCCAGAGGATGACGGGGCGCATCCCGTCGCGCTGGTATTGCACGGACGGTTCGGGCAGGAAATTTGTCGCCCGATGGCGGGTTCCATTAGTTCGCCCGCCCAAGCCGTTGTGACGTTTTGTCTGCCAGGCGGGGCAGAGTCACGTTTTGATGTCGGTGAAGCCAATCTCGTTGGCGCGTTGGCTGAGGAGGGATATGTCGCCCTCGCAATCAACCTCAATGACACGTATGATATTTTCAGCGTTGAAGGCACTGCTGGCGGGATCGATCTCAACAACATTGGCGACTACTTTATTCCACAACTTGTTCAACTCCACCTTGACGCATTGGCAAATAACGAACTGCCCATTGACCTGACGGGTCGCGTCGATCTGAATCAGCCGCCGTTACTGCTCGGTCATTCGCGCGGCGGCGAGTTGATTCTCGATCTCGCGAAGAAGATGCCTGTCTCTGGATTGGTGTTGCTTGGCGCGCCAGGAGACGGCGGCTTGTCCGCGCCGTCCGACGTGCCGCTGGGCATCCTGTATGGGGAGTGTGACGGCGACGTCTATTATTGGGACAGCCAGCGATATTTTGAAGAAGCGGAAAACGATCCCAATCGCTCGGCGTTCGCGTCGGCGATCATGCTGGACAAGGCAAATCATAATTTCTTCAATGGATTGATCGGCATGAACGACGATGGCGGCAACAAGATCGGCAACCCAGACTGTTTCGCGGAAGATGGCGGATTATCGCAAGAAGCGCAACAGGCGTTTATGGTCGCCTACGTACGCGACTTTGTGGCGATGCTTCACGGTTCTCTCCCCTTTTCGGTTGAGCGACCCGCCCCGACTCAACTCTACGGTCAGCCCATTGTCGCCAATTTGACGACAGCCGACAAACAAATTTTGCTGAACAATGAAGAAGTCAGTGAGGAAGCGGGTGAGGGACTGTCTGTCACCTCGTGTGAAGTCAAAGAGATTTGCCATCCAACCTTCGTTAACCTCGACCAGTTTGGAGTGCCTGGTGAGCCGATCATCAAACGGCTGACTTGGAAACAGCCCGCTGCGAATTACACGCTGACCTTTTCGCCAATTGACGCGACCGCCTACGACGCGCTCAATATCCGTACCGTTCTCGATCCAACCAGCGACCTGAATGGCGGTTCGGCGACCATCAGTTTCACAGTCCGCCTTGTGGATGCGGCAGGCAATAGCGGAACATTTACTGCCAGTACCACACCTTTGCTTTACACCAAACCAGATGATTTTTATGGGTTTGGCGGTATGCCGATTTTGGCGGGCGCTGACCGCTTTCAACTTGGCAGTTTGGACGGCATTGATCTGACACAGTTGACGATGGTGACGTTGGAATTTCCGCAGGAAAGCGGCGATTTGTTACTGCTCGATGTGTCGTTACTGGGCGATCCGCGCTTCTACAAGACGCCCTGACATGGCGATCCACGCGTCAATATAACGATCGAGGCATGGCGAAGGCGATCGAAGCGGCAGAGACTGGAGTCAGTTTGAATCGACTCGCAGGCGATCAGTTAAGCGGACAGGAAGCATAACGGCAAATTGGCGGCGTCAGCCGCCTTTTTGTTTGGGAGGCGGGATGGGGAAACGCGCTCGCGGCGTCACGACCGGCGGCGCGGTTTGGGGAGGGCCAACGGGCGGAAGAATGGAGAGCGCGATTTAAAAGACTCCTTCTGCTATAATCGCGGCGTATGAACCTGCCCCTCAATCAAATTCTCAAAGGCGATTGCGTCAAGACTCTGAACTCCCTGCCTGAGAGGTCCATTGATCTGATCTTTGCCGACCCGCCTTATAACCTGCAACTGCAAAACGAACTTCACCGCCCGAACATGACCAAAGTGAACGCCGTGAACGACTCCTGGGACCGGTTCGATTCGTTCGCGGACTACGATGAGTTCACCCGTAATTGGTTGACCGCCTGCAAGCGCGTATTGAAACCCACAGGCTCAATTTGGGTGATCGGTTCATATCACAACATCTTCCGCGTCGGGACGATCATGCAGAATCTGGGATTTTGGATGTTGAACGACGTGATTTGGGTCAAGACCAACCCGATGCCCAATTTTCGCGGCGTCCGTTTTACGAACGCCCACGAAACGCTGATCTGGGCAAGTTCGGGGAAGGGCGCGAAGTACACGTTCAATCATCAAGCCATGAAAGGCTTGAACGATGAAAAACAGATGCGTTCCGATTGGTGGCTGCTGTCGCTGGCGACGGGCGCGGAGCGCGTGAAGGACGAAAACGGCGATAAGGTTCACTCCACGCAGAAGCCCGAGTCGCTGTTGTATCGTGTGATTCTCGCTTCGAGCAACGCGGGCGACGTGGTCCTTGATCCGTTCTTTGGCAGCGGGACGACGGGCGCGGTCGCCAAACGCCTTCATCGCAACTGGATCGGGATCGAGCGGGAGGACAAATATATCAAAGCCGCCAAAAAACGCATTGCCGCTGTCCGACCGGGTGAGTTCGATCCGCAGACTTTCGACGTGACCGGCAAACGCAAGTCCGCGCCAAAGGTGAAATTCTCCGCGCTGGTGGAGGACGGTTTCCTGCGGGCGGGACAAAAATTATTTTTCTCCAGGGACAAATCCCGCTTTGCGACCATCAAACCCGACGCGCGGATTCGCACGGCGGACGGCTTCGAAGGAAGCATCCATAAGGCGGGCAGTCGCTACATGGACGGCGCTCCGTGCAACGGGTGGGAGCATTGGTACTTGCAGGAAAACAGCCGTCTGGTCGTTTTGGACGAGATCCGTCAACGCTACCGCGTGGAGAAGGGACTCTTCGATAAGCAGCCGGAGTAAACGAATTCTCCGCAGAGCTGCCCCGCACATGCTGGAAGATCACGCGTCGCCTGAAAACTTTCGCAGGATAATCGAAAAGGATGGAGGGAAAATTCGCTTTGCGCCGGCCAGAAAGCCAAAAAGCGAATTTCACGAGCGCGTGAGACGGTCGTATGGCAGCCGTCTTTAATCAAACAGCCCCCGCCATCGCGGGGGCCGCCGTTTTACGGGCAATACAATCCGAACATCTTCATCAAGCCGGGAAACAGGTTACACCACTGATTGGTCGCGTCGACCAGGTACAGCGCGAACCCGCAGGCGCAGAGGAACACCAGCACGCCCACGCCGATGACAATGGGCAGGGGATTGGTCTTGCGCGCCGCGGGAGCAGCCCCCGGCCCGGGCGCGACCTGTCCCGCATAGGCCGGGGCTGGGGCGGGAGCGGGCGGCGGCGCGTACTGCCGCGCCTGCCCCGAAGAGCGCGGCACAGCCAGCGTGGCGGCCGCGTCGAAATCCAAAACCTCGTAAGCCAGCACGATCCCCTCGCCAAACGAGACCACGTCGCCGGGACGCAGCACGTAGGCAGACATGATCCGCTGCCCGTTGACGTGCGTCCCGTTGGTGGAGCCGACATCCTCGATCACGTATTTTCCGCCCTGGAATTGCAGGCGGGCGTGGCGGCGCGACACCTCGGCGTCATTGATCTGGATCGTGTTAGAAGCGTCCCGCCCGATGCTGATCGACTCGCCCTCCAGCGAATACAGGGCGCCAATCGTTGGACCGGAACGCATGACCAACTGATATTTTCCTGCCATCTCTGCCTCCAAAAAAATAAAGAATAACTTGCGTCTAGTGTACAAGGTTCAGGCAAAAAAGTCAATTCGCCAACGGTTTAGGCCCGGCGTTTCCTGCGGAGAGCGTCTTACGCGCTCACCTGCGGGCTGAGATTCGCCATCTCGCCGCGCAACCGCTCGATGATGGCCGCATAGCCGCCCTCGTCTCCCAGGATGGACACTTCTTCCATCTTGTGCGCCAGCTCGCCCAAAACCTGATAAAAGCGCGTCGTCGCCCTGAACTTGCCGCGCCCCAGCGCGCCGAGGCTCGCCAGACTCGCCCCAAAGGGAGAGGCCGCCGTCCGCAGTTGCGCGGCGGTGATGCGTCCCTCGGCGACTTCCTGCTGGAGATGTTTTGGAAGCAGTCTCCCCTCGCGGCGGATCATCCAGACGGCAAACAGGAACATGAAAAGCCAGCCGCCCCAATCAATCAGGGCGCCCAAGGCCAGGCCGCCCCATCCGCGGGTGAGGCTTGCGAGCGTATTATGGAAGGAGTGGGCGATGATTGCCATAGCCAGACCGGCCAACGGCGCGAGGTATTTTGCAGCCAGGTTGCGGCTCAAGCGGGAAACGGCGAAACCGATCCCCGTGAAAGCCGTGTAAAACGGATGCTGCCAGCCGACCAGGACGACCCGTACGAAGACCAGGAACCAGAATCCGCTCCAGCCCGACACGGAGAAGCCGCGGTCGTAGATGTAAAAGGCGTTTTCCGTGGCGGCAAAGCCGAGCGCGGTCACGCCCCCGTAGATCATCCCGTCCAGGATCGAGTCGAACTCCTTGCGGAAGATCAGGAAAATGAACAAAATCGCCAATCCCTTTAAGATTTCCTCCACCACAGGGGCGATGATCGAGCCGGTCGTCAGGTCGGTGGCGACCTCCGAGCCGGTGAAAATATAAACGCCGATTCCCAGCACAGTGTTGATGACAAACGCGCTTCCCGCGGCGACCACGGCGCCCCACATAAAAGCCGCGCCGAGCAGTAATTTTGGCTCTTTCTCGTAACGGTCCAGCCAATACAGGAATACCGCGAAAAGGAAGGTCGGGACAAATCCAAAAAACAGCGCGCCGATGAATGCCATGATTATTCTCCTCGCAAATGAGTTGGGAGCATTATAAAACCATTGCGCCGATTAATCCCGAAAGATCAGGCGGATTCTCTCCACGCGGGCCGACTCGGGCGGGATGCCCAGCGCGGCCAGGACTTCGTCGGGACGGCCGGTCGCGCCCTCGCGAGCGGCGAGGCGCAGCAACACCCGCGTCTCTCCTGAACCTTCGGCGGGCGCGGCTTCGAGCGACTCGATCAACGGCCTGAGATCGTACGTCTTCCCGCGGCGGACGCGGGGGAGGGATTCCGCCTCCATGAGCGCGGCCAGCCGCGAGGTCAGGTCGGAGGCGAATTCGTCGGGGATGACCGCTTCGTATTCGGCGGCGACGACGAGCGTCTGCAACGCGGGGGCGCGGTCGTCCGCCTGCTGAACGTCGAGGATTTGAATGTCGCGCGGGAGGGCCGATTGCAGGTCGGCGCGCAGCGAGACGAGGTCGCGGTCTTCGCTCAGCCAGAGGTCCGCCATCTCGGCGCGGCTGGAAAATCCAAGCGGGAGCGCGGCCGCGATCTGGATCTTCGGCGCGGGATGGAAACCCTGCGAGTAGACGAGGGGCAGCGCGGCGCGGCGGGCGGCGCGTTCGAGCAGGGTGTGCAGGTCGAGGTGACCGATATAGCGCAGCGCGCCCTGTTTGGAGAAAGCGACGCGGAGTCTCATCGGATGGCGAGCGGTTGTCCGCGGTCGCTAACGTCCGCTTTCCGCGGGCTTTTCACGTCGGGACACTTCCAGCCCTCGCCTGGGTTGTCGCGGCGCAGGTCGGCGAAGGTCGGCAGGATTCCGCAGGCGTAGCAGTTGAGGCGGCAGTCCACGCGGATGTGTCCCTCGAGCGAACGACGGAAATCCTGGAAGAGATATTTTTTTCGGACCGCGGCGGTGATGTGGTCCCAGGCGAAGATCTCGTCGGCGCGGCGCGGACGGTGGGTATAGAAAGCGGGATCGAGCCCGTGTTCGGCGAGGGCAGACATCCACGTCTCGAAGCGGCGGTGTTCCTCCCAGGCGTCGAATTTCGCGCCGTTCTTCCACGCGGCGTAAATCACCTCCGCGAGTCTCCTGTCGCCGCGCGACAAAAAGGATTCGAGCAGGGTGTCTTCGGGCTTCGTCCAGGACAGTTTGATATTGCGGTCGCGCAGTTCGCGTTTGAGCAGCGCCTGTTTGGCGAGGATGTTCTCGCGCGTGTCGCACGACACCCACTGGAACGGCGTCTGCGGTTTCGGCACGAACGTGCTGACGCCCGCGTGCAGTTTCACTTTCATCCCCGCGACCTTGCGCCCCTCGGCAATGACGCGCTTGCACAGGTCGGCGATGGCCTGCACGTCTTCGAGCGTCTCGCTGGGATGGCCGATCATGAAATACAGTTTGATGTTCGTCCAGCCGCGGCGGTAGATTTCGCGCGTGGTGTTGATGATGTCCTCGTCGGGGATGAATTTGTTGATGATGCGGCGCATCCGCTCCGTGGCGGCTTCGGGCGCGAGCGTAAAGCCCGAACCGCGGCGGCCGCGCAGTTTGTCCACCAAATCAATCGAGACGGATTCGATCCGCAGGGACGGCAGGGAGACCGTGAGTTTCTCGTCCTTGAACTCCTCGCCGATGGCGGCGACCAGTTCCTCAATGTGGGTGTAATCGGACGACGACAGCGACAGGAGGGCGAGTTCCTTGAACCCTGTGGATCGGACGGCTTCGCGCGCCGCGGCGACGATCTCGTCCACGCGTCGTTCGCGGACGGGACGCGTGATCATGCCCGCGTGGCAGTACCGACACCCGCGCGTGCAGCCGCGCGTGATCTCCACCGAGGCGCGGTTATGGACGACTTCGATGCTCGGCACGATGAACTTCGTCGGCGGCGGGGGCAGTTTGGCGACGATGCGCTTGACGACGGGGTTGGCGATCCCCTCGGCGAGAGTCTCCACGCGCGCGATGGTCCCATCGTCCATGTAATGCGGCTGGTAGAAGCGCGGGACGTACACGCCGGGGATTTTGGCGAGGGCAAGGAGAAGATCGTCTCGTACTGCGTATTGCGTATTGCGTAATTTGAGGACGTTGATAATGTCGTGGATGACTTCCTCGCCTTCGCCGATCACGAACGCGTCCATGAAGGCGTGCATGGGCTCGGGGTTGATCGTGGAATGTCCGCCCGCGATGACGATGGGATGCTCCGCGCCGCGTTCGCCCGCGCGCAGGGGGATGCCCGCCAGGTCGAGGAGGTTCAGCGCGTTGGTGTAGAGCGTCTCATAGGGTAAGGAAAAGCCGACGAGGTCGAACCCGCTCAAAGGTCGTTTGGATTCGAGCGCGTAGAGGGGAATCCCCTCGGCGCGCATGAGCGCTTCCATGTCGGTCCACGGAGCGTAGGCGCGCTCGGCCAGCGCGTCGCCGCGCTGGTTGACCTGGTCGTAGAGGATCTTGAGTCCCACATTGGAAACGCCGATGTCGTAGATGTCGGGGAAGACGAGCGCGACGCGGACGTCGGCGGAATCCCAATCCTTGACGACGCTGTTGAGTTCGCCGCCCACGTATCGGCCGGGTTTCTGCACCTTTAAGAGAATGCGGTCGAGTTTGGTTTCGATCTGTTCTGGGGTGAGCATGTGCGGATTATAAGCAGAAACCAGGTTTCTGGCGAAACCTGGTTTCTGAAAAACGAGCGGGGATCAGGTTAGTTATCCGGGAAGCGGATCGGGTCGCCTTCGCGCGGGAAGTTGGCGTTGCCGATTTGCATTTCAGCGGCCGGCATGACATCCGGGGTCGGCGTGCGCAACGCGCGAGCGGCAATGACAAGCTGCCTGTAAGCCTGTCTGGCCTGCGAAGCGGACATCTCGTAATTCCAGCCTCGGAAAGCCCTCAACGCGATGGAGGCGTGGCTCTCCGCTTTAGCAACGTACTTCTTGACGGAAGCATATTTGGGGTGCGCCATCAGGTCGGCGAGCAGCATGTTGCTCCAGTTCAGGTAGCCGGCCGTCTCCCAACGATAAAGGTTGTCCTTGTTGAAACGGCCAAACTCGGTGGTCAGATCCATGTAGCTCATGACGGTGGCGCTTTCATCGCCAGACCAGGCAAAGTACAGAGAGCCCTCGCTGCCGTAGTTAATATCATATTCGTAGTCGTATCCGTCATGCGGGTGCGACAAGCCGAAATGATGGCCTCCCTCGTGGATGATGGTGGAGGTGAAACCGTAGCCCATGGCGCGGTACAAGTCGCCGCCGAATACAAAGACGTAACTCTGCCTGCCATTCACCCAGTTGTCGTCCGCAAAACCGAGCAGGCCAAATTGGCTGCCCATATTGGCGGCCGTGGTGTTAAAGACATGGATGGGAGCCACATAATCGCCTGGCACGTAGGATGGGACATAGGCGGCGCGGTTGGCTTTGAAGAAGCAGAAGAGTTCCGCGAACGGATCGCCGTAGCCATTCCAGCAATCATTGGACGAATCCAACCCGGTCCAGATGCGGAAGGCCCTGCGGGCGTTGGCATCGATCGGCTTCTTGTCCGCCATTTTCGCCACCCAGTTGTAGTAGGGCTGGAACTGTTTAAAACGATTGAAGACAAAGGAAGGCTTGGCATAGTTCACGCCGAGGCTGGCCGGATCATCCTCCATCATATTAATATGCACCACTTTGCGGCCGTGAAGTTTTGGAACGGTATTCATCGGATCGTAGAGCGGCGAACCGGTAAAGAGCAGGTTGATGGCGACGAAACGGGAAATCATGCCCAGGTCGCTGCTGAGTTCGGACGGGGCGCGATACCCGCCAGCGGCATACTCCCAAATCGGAGGCATGCGATAATCGGGGATGGAATCGCCGTCCAAGTCTGCGTTGTCCACATCGTAATTGCCAGACCAGGCTTCCGGTCCCGCGGAGAGATCGTAGAACCAGAGGCGCTTGTCGCCGCCGCCCCAGGCAATCGTCTTGCGGGAAGAAAGTTCATCGCCGAAATTGAAGAGGGTATCAAAATCGGGTTCGTTGGTTTTAGTGTAAACGTGGAATTTAAAGTCCGGGCGGTTATACCAGTTGATGAACACGAGCGTGTAGCCTCTCTCGCCCAGCTTCAATTGATTAGCCAGCCACTTCTCCACCGACGGTCCGTCAATGTACAGCACCGGGCCGTTCACATCGACATAGTTATTGGCCATGGCGTTATACGCTTCCTGATGGTAGGTAAGATCGCCCTGCCGCCCGATGGATCGCAGGTAGAAAAAGAAATTTCTGGCGAAGGTATTATCTTTGTAGATGTAGCGATACGAGAAATTGTATTGCAGCCCCATGTCGCGCCCAGGCAGGCCGTAGAATGTCGGATAGCGGACTATGGGTTTATAAGCGGCGGGCAGCCATTGCGAGAAATCCGTTGTGTTGATATCGGAGGGTTTGTACCCGATGAACACAAAATTGATCGGGATCGTCTGCTTGAACGTCGTTATCTGCCCGGGAGTGAACGGGCCGGCAGCAGGAGCGTCCTGCCTGGTGGCAGAGACCGTACCCGGCAGAGCCAGGGAAATGACCATGGCAATGCTTAACAGCGCGATAAGTTTCTTTTTCACGTTTTTCTCCTTTGTTGAATTGGCAAAGCAACGTCGGGATCGAGCTGGATTGTTTCCGAGGCGCCTCCTTAAATCAGAAAATTCACCGGCCGGGACGAACCGAAAATCCTGCAACCTGTTCGCCGCTCGAAGATGATTAATTCTAATTTAATAATGGAGTTTGTCAAGGAATTTTTTGTTATTAAAATGATATTTTCCTCTTCAGGCTATAATCTCTCCGCCCTGCCTCGCGCGGGACCATTACGCAAATCATGGCAGACGAATCCTCCGCATTCCGCTACCTGCTCGACTGTCTCGCGGCGCGTCCCCTCCCCGACCCGCCCGCGGACGCCGACTGGGACGCGCTGTACTCGCTCCTGGTCCGTCACCGTCTCGCGGCGCGCTTCCACGCGCTTATCAAGCCGCGGCAGGCGCGCTGGCCCGAATCCTTCCGCGAACGCCTGCGCCTGTTCCGCGCCGCGCAGGGAATGTATGGCGAGCAATGCGGACTGCGCGTGCGCCAGTCCCTCGCCGCGCTGAAGGAGGCGCGCGTCTCCGTCATCGTCCTGAAAGGCTGGGCCTACATCCAGACGATCTACGGCGGCGACGCCAGCCAGCGGCTGTGCGAGGACGTGGACCTGCTCGTCCATCCCCGCCGCGTGGACGCGGCCGCGGCCGCGCTGGCGCGTCTCGGCTGCGAACCCGAACGGGAAAGCTGGCCCGGCTACCATCGCCGATATACGAACGGCGAAAGACTTTTCTTTCCGAGCCGGCCGGGAAATCCCGCCAATACTTTCTCGATCGGACTGCATTGGGGACTGATCCACATCCCATCCTACGACGCGCGCCGGGTGGACATGGACAAGCTCTTCGCGCGGACGCGTCCGCTGAACGTGGCGGGCGTGGACGCGCTGGAACTCGGCGCGGAGGACGAGGTCGTCTACGCCTGCGCGCATTGGGGACTGCACCATCGTTTCGATCCCGCGCTCTTCCGCTATTACGAGATCGCCGCGCAGATCGCGCGCGCGGGAGAGTCCCTGCGCTGGGAGGTCGCGGCCGCGCGGGCGCGGGAGTGGCGGCTGACGATCCCCGTCCGCGAGGGGCTGGAGCGGGTGGAACGTTTATGGCCTGGGACCGTCCCGAGGTCCGCGCGGGAGGCGTTGGCGGGGTTGAGTCCGGCGCGGGGCGAGCGATTCGTCCACGCCTGGAATGGTCTCACGGTCAAATATCCTGCCCTGGCGCACCTGCTTACCTGGCTGACGTTCCCCGATTGGCGGCAGCGTCCCCTCATCGCCTTGCAGGATGTCTTTCCCGGCCGCGCGTACATGGAATGGCGCTATGGCCGCGCGCCGTTCGGATTCTGGCCGTGGTTGTACGCGCGGAGGTTTCTCCGCGCGCTGCCCTGTTTCCGCGAGCGGTCTTGAGCCGCTTTTGCAACTCGGACGAAATCCGAGGGGCTGGAAAAGCCCCAGCGGGTAAAATAGCCCCAATAAATCGGAGGTTCCCATGAAACGATTCTTTCAAGTTCTTGTTGTGGCTGCGCTGGTTTTGATCGTCGTCGGCGTGGCGCGGACCAACCCCACCCTCGCCGAGCGCTGGAACGGCGCGGCGCAATCCCAGCCGATGACCGGTTTCGAAGCCGTGAGCAACACCGCCGCCCAACCCCTGAGCATCGTCGTGACCGGCTCGGGAAGTTACCTTGTCGGCGGCGTCTGCATGTTCGACGCGGAATTCAAAGCGACCGACATCAAAGTCAATGTGGACGCCGAGGTTCCAGTCAAAGACTCGCGGAAGGTCCCCTTCGGGTATCCCGATCAACTCTACTATCCGGGCTGTCACGTAGTCCACTTCAAGCAGGATCAGGCGGTTGAACAGGCCAACGCGGAGGACGGCGACTGGAAAGTCTGCTTTGGCAAACGCTCCGACATGGAACTGACGATCTACTACTACCTCGACAACCCGCCCGGCGGCTCGCGCGTCTGGATTCCGCTGCCGACCAGCGTGGAAGGCGACTATGCCTGCGCGCCGGCGCTGTACACGGGCGTTTACATGCCGGCCGGCAAAGTAATCCCCGGCGGGCCGATCCCGAAGACAGGCCCGGTCGGACCCACGCCTCCGCCCGGACCTGGAACCGTCCGGCCGCCCTCCTCCCCGAACGTGATCCGCGCTTCCGGCACGTATGCAATGGGAGGCGTCTGCACCTTGAAGGTCGTCTACAAAACCAGCGGCCTGATGAATCGCTTCTATGTCGAATTCCCGGTGGAGGATACCGCCCTCGTCGCCTTCCCCGACAACGGCGACCTGCTGTTCTTCCCCGGCTGTCACGTGCTTCACTACCAATGGGCGGAGACGCAAAAGAATGTGACCGACAAAAAAGGCAAATGGCAGATCTGTTTTGCCGCCCCGCCGACCAAAAAGGTGACGATCTACTTCTACGAAAGTCTGGTCCATGAAGACAGTTCCGAACAGATCGCCGCGTCGTGGCTGGCTTTGCCCACAACCGTTGAAAACGGTCTGGCCTGCGCTCCCGCCATGGGGACGGGCGTGTACGTCCCGGCTGGACAATAGGCTGTTCCGCAGCCGCAGATCGAAAGGATGGAGTCTCTCAACTCCATCCTTTTCTTTTCCGACATGAAATTCCCGGGACGCCTTCCGCCTCTCCTCCTGACCGTCGGCCTGTTGACCGTCTACGGGCTGACCCTCGCGCCCGGCCTGACGTGGGCTCACCGCGGCGCGGACGGCGGGGACCTCATCGCGGCCGCGGCCACCGGCGGCGTTCCCCACCCGACGGGGTATCCCACCTACCTGCTGCTGGCGCGGCTCTTCCAATTTTTGCCGGTCGGTACGCTCGCCTTCCGCACGAACCTGCTCTCCGCGCTGGCGGCCGCGCTCGCCGCCGCGCTGGTCTATGGACTGGTGAAGCGCGCCTCGCAAAATACCCTCGCGGCCGTTCTCTCGGGGCTGGCCTTCGGACTTTCCCCCCTGCTCTGGTCGCAGGCCGTCATCACGGAAGTGTACGCCCTGCACGCCTTCTTCGTCGCGCTGATCCTATACCTTTCCCTCCGCGAGCCGGGACCTGATCCCGCGCTTGGATTGTCGTTCGGCCTCGCCATGGGGAATCACGTCACGTCCATTTTTCTCCTGCCGTTGGTCTTCGCCGCCCCGAACAGATCGTCGCTTCTCCGCCGCCTCGCGTGGACGGGCGCGGGCCTGCTGACCTACCTCGCCCTCCCGCTGCGCGCGTTGACCAACCCGCCCGTCAACTGGGGGAATCCCGTCACGCTGAAGAACTTCCTCTGGCTGGCGACAGGGCAGCTTTACCGGGACGAGCTTCTCGCGTTGACGCGCTCCGCTCTGGCGGCGCGGCTCCAATCCGCCGCGGCCCTGCTTCGCGATCAATTTGGACTCGCCGGGCTGGCCCTGTCCCTGCTCGGATTGATCTTCTACTTCCGCCGCTCGCGGCTGCATCGAAACACGATCTGGATCGCGGCCGTGTTTTTTGTTTTCGCGACGGTCTACTCCACCGACGATTCGTATCTGTATCTCCTCCCGCTGGTGTTGTCTTTCGCGGTCTGGCTCGGCCTCGGCGTGGACGGGTTGATGGACGCGCTTTCAGGTCCGCGGAAAGAACCGTTGCCGCCGCGCAATAAAAAGATGGCGTGGGCGTTCGGTCTCCTCGCGCTCGTCTACATCTTCGCGCTGGCCGCGTCCCGCTTCCCGCGCATGGACGCCTCCCGCGACGCGCGCGCCGAACAGTTCGGGCAGATGGTCATGGCGCAAATGCCAGACAACGCCATCGTCTTTGCCAAAGGCGACGAGGCCGTCTTCGCCCTGTGGTATTTCCATTACGCGGTGAAGGAGCGTCCCGACCTCGCCGTCATCGCCGAGGATTTGCTCGCCTTCGATTGGTATCAACAAACATTGAAGTCGGCCTATCCTTCATTGATCGTCAACGCCCCGTTCCCGGAAACCGTCGCCGCCGAAAACCCCGGCCGTCCCGCGTGCTTCGTGGAATATCTGGAGCGGGCCTGGATCCGCTGCGATCCATAGCCGGTTGACGGGGGCGGTTATAATCGGCGCATGAAATCTTCAGAAAAACTCTGGGCGCGTTTGCGCGATTACTCCCTCATTGTCGTCGGCTCGCTGATACAGGCGGTCGCGCTGCGCATTTTCCTTGTCCCCGCGAAACTCGCCTCGGGCGGCGTGAGCGGCATCGCGCAGATCATCCACCATTACACCGACTGGCCCATCGGCGTCATGGTGCTTATCGGCAACATCCCCCTCTTCCTGTTGGGCTGGCGCTTCCTCGGCGGACGCCGCTTCGCGGTCCGCACCGCGCTCGCCATCGTCGCCTACTCCCTCGCGGTGGACCTGCTCCTCCTGCTTCCCTTCTTCCCCAAAAATGGACTGACCGACGACATCTTCCTGAACTCGCTCTACGGCGCGGTCATCAGCGGGATCGGCTACGGACTCGTCTACCGGGCGCGCGGGACTTCGGGCGGATCGGACATCCTGGCGCGCATCCTCAACCACTGGCGCGGCGTCCCGATGACGCAGAGTTACCTGATGGTGGATTCGGTCGTCATCCTCGCCGCGGGATTCGCCTTCGGCTGGAAAGAGGCGTTGTACGCCATCGTCACGCTTTACGTCAGCGGCCTGGCCGCCGAGACGGTCCTCGAGGGCGGAGGCACCGTCCGCACGGCGATGATCGTCACCGCAAAGCCGCGCGAGATCGCGTCCGCGATCCTCGTCGAGTTGGAGCGCGGCGTGACGACCCTCGCCGGGACCGGCGCGTACACGGGCGAGGAACGTCCCGTATTGTATTGCGTCGTCAGCCGCGCCGAGATCGCGCAGATCAAAGCCATCGTCCAGGAGACGGACCCGAGGGCCTTCATGGTCGTCGGCGTGGCGCACGAAGCGCTGGGAGAGGGATTTAAGGAATTAAAGCGGGCGTGACCTCGCCCCCTGCTCACCGCTCACTGATTACTGCCCCCTGCTCACCGCTCACTGATCACTGATTACTGTCTTCTGCCTCATCGCCTCGAACATCAGCACAGACCCCGCCACCGCCGCGTTGAGCGACTCCGCTTTTTCCGCCATCGGGATTTTGACCCGCCGCGTCGCCAGTCTCCGCGCCGCGGCGCTTGCGCCCTCCGCTTCGCCGCCGACGATCAGCGCCAGCGGGACGCGCAAGTCTGCATGCCAGCAGGATTCCCCCTCCATGTCTGCCAAATAGACCTGCAAGCCGTCCAGCCTGCGGGCGATCTCCTCCCAGCCCATCGAAAGAATCGGCAGCCGAAAATGCGCGCCCATCCCCGCGCGGACGACCTTCGGCGCGAACGGATCGGTCGTCTCAGGCGGGATCAACGCCGCGTCCACGCCCGCCGCGTCCGCCGAGCGGATCAACGTCCCGAGGTTGCCCGGGTCGCGGATCTGGTCGGGGACGAGAACGAAATTCGGAGAACGGGGAAAAGGGAGCAGAGAATGGTCGAGGACGGCGAGAATGCCCTGCGAGGTTTCGGTGTCGCTCAGGGACTTCATCAGGCTGGGCGATATTTCCTCGCACTCGATCCCCCGCGACCGTAAATTTTCGACGTCCGACTTTCCGCGCTCGCTCAAAGTTTCATCGTACAAAACGAATCGGAATCCCCAACGACTGTTCGCCGCTTCCTCGACGAGCCGCACGCCTTCCGCCACAAAAGCGGACTCGGCGCGGCGCGCCTTCGCGCCTCCCAGCAGCGCGCGGACAAATTTGATCTTGGAATTCTGCGCTGAAACGATCATCGCTCGACGCCGCCAGCCTGCCCATCCCCCGCCCAATTCGCCAAAAACGCCTTCACCGTCTCGTCGTCCCACAACACCATTCTCGCCAATTTCAATCCAGAAACATTGCTCGAAAAATAATCATCCATCGCCTTGAAGATGACCTTCGCGGCGCGCTCTTTTGGAAAACCGAAGATCCCCGTCGAGATGGCGGGAAAGGCGATGGACTCGCACTTCAACTCGTCGGCGACGCGCAGGGAGCCGGTGACCGCGTCCGCCAGTTTTTGATCCTCGTCGCCGCCTGCCCCCGCGCTTTGGGGGGCGTCCCACACGGGGCCGACCGCGTGGATCACGAATCTCGCAGGCAGGGTCCCGCCCGAGGTCCAGGCGGGACGCGAGTGGGAGACGAGTCCGTGCTTCTCGATCCACGCGTCGCTTTCGTCCTGAATCGAGTCCCCGCCGCGGCGGACGATCGCCCACGCCACCCCGCCTCCGTGCTGGAGATATTCGTTGGCCGCGTTGACGATGGCGTCCGTCTTCTCGAGCGTGATGTCGCCCCGCGCGATCTGGACGGTCTGGCCCGTCGGCAAAGTTTTTTCAACCAGAATTTTGCTCATGCGTCCATTCTACAACAAAAAAAGAAACCAGGTTTCTGGAGAAACCTGGTTTCTGGTTTACGCTACTTCGCCTGCGCCACCACCGCGGCAAATGCCTGCGGGTCGCGGATGGCGAGATCGGCCAGCATCTTGCGGTTGAGACCGATGTTCGCCTTCCTGAGCGCGGCCGTCAACCGGCTGTACGTGGTGCCGTTGAGACGCGCCGCGGCGTTGATGCGGGCGATCCACAACTTGCGCAGGTCGCGCTTGCGGATGCGGCGGTCGCGGTACGCGTACCACATGCTCTTCAGCATGGCTTCGTTCGCGCGTCGGAACAGCAGGTGTTTGGTGCCGCGCTGTCCCTTGGTGAACTTCAAAACTTTCTTGTGACGGCGATTCCCGTAGGGACCGCTTTTTACACGAGCCATTTTCAAAACCTCCTGCAACCCTCGGGCGTCGGCGGGTTACGCCAGTTGCTTACGCCCGAAAGCCGCAAATAACGAATTATTTTTTCTTCTTCATGTACGGCGCCAGGCGATTGATCTTCTTGACGTACCCATCGCCTTCCACGGCGACCATTTCCGTGAATAACGCTTTCGTGCGGTCGGACGTGCGGCGGCGCAGATGGCTCTTGCCGCCCTTCGTGCGCACCAGTTTGCCGGCTCCAGTCAGGCGGAACCGCTTCGAGGTCGCCTTGTGGGTCTTCATTTTGACCTTGCCAGCCTTTGCTTTGCGGGGCA
Organism: Anaerolineales bacterium UBA7227; assembly: GCA_002473085.1. GTDB lineage: Bacteria > Chloroflexota > Anaerolineae > Anaerolineales > Villigracilaceae > Denitrolinea > Denitrolinea symbiosum. Next base: position 29,564 of record DKTP01000032.1, on the reverse strand, counting down.
TGACACTTTCTCCTTTCAGACAAAATACACCGCGGGCGAACTTCCTCCCGCGGACTTGAACATCGTTGGGGACTTACACTTACGCTTCAGCCGGGACTTCGACCGGACTCTCCGCTTTTTCCTTTTTCTTGGCGGACGGTTTTCCCGGCGCCAGCACCACCAGCATCGTGCGCCCTTCCATCATCGGCGCCTGCTCGATCACGCCCACATCGGAAAGCGTCTGCGCGACTTCTTTCAGGTCTTCGAGCGCGATCTCGGGATAATCCATCTCGCGGCCGCGGAACTTGACCGTCACGCGGACCTTGTGTCCCTGCAACAGCCAGCGGCGGGCGTCGTCCACCTTGAAACCGCGGTGGGCTTCGTTCGTCTTCGGGCGCAGGCGGATCTCCTTGACCTCGATCTTGGTCTGCGCCTTGCGCGCCTCGCGTTCCTTCTTGGCGCGCTCGTAGATGAACTTGCCGAAATCCATCACCCGGCAGACGGGCGGGGTCGCGTTCGGCGAAACCTCCACCAGGTCCAGGTCGGCGTCGCGGGCGATCTGCAAAGCCTGCTTGATCGAAACCACACCGACGTTGCCGCCGTCCGCCCCGATCAAACGCACTTCGGGGACGCGGATGCCTTCATTAACTCGAAAATCGTTGGCGCTGATAAATCATCTCCTCGTTTCAAATAACGGACAACCAGCCAGCGGCTGGTTTTGAGCGGGCGAATGATACCACGCGCGGCGGGGAATCGTCAATGAAACGGCGGGTTGGCATCGCGAAATATCGGATAGAATCCCCGCCCGGAAGGAGAACGAATGCCGAACAAACCCACGTTGACCAGACTTGGACTCCTCGTCGGACTCCTCGCGTTGACCTTCGGAGGCTACGCGCTCGCCCGCCTCCTTCCCGACGTTGGAGCGGGCGCGTCTCCCGACCTGCCTCCACTCTCGCGCCTCCGCCTGCCTCCCCAATCCGCCAACGGGATCACCGTCACCCTCGACTCCTACTACGCCGACGCTTTGCGTCTCGTCTTCAAGATCCGCTTCGAGAGACAAACCGAGGCCTACGCGCTCGAGAACTTCTCGCTGACCAACTCCCGCGGCGAGGAGATCAACTCCGGCTACAGCAACATCCTGCCCGGCGACGATCCGTCCGTGATCCTGCTCGAAGCGATCCCCGCCTACGCGTTGACGGATGACCGTCTCGACGGGCTGTCCTTCTCCGTCATATCCTCCGACGGAAGCGAAGTCGCGCGCCTCCATTTCGATCTCGATCTCCCCATCCTCCCCGCGCGGGTGGCTGTGTTCAACAACAACCCGTCCGCTCGCATTATCTCCGTCGCGAACGAAGCGGATTACCTCCACCCGATCTACGTGGAGCGCGCCGTCGTCTCGCCCTCGTTCACCTGGTTCTATCTCTGCTACACAAAACCCACCAAAGCCGATTGGATGATCGGAGGCGACGCCGCGCTGACCGTCAACCGTCAGACCGCCAGCATGACAACTTACAACCTCTTATACGACTCCTCCACGGGTGGCGGGACAAAAGGCGGCGAGCCCGGCTGGACTCCCGTCGGCAATTACCCGCGCTGTGTCAAGATCGGATTCCCCATCGGCTCCGAGATCCAGTCCGCGACGGAACTGCGCCTGTCCATTCCCACGCTCGAACAGTCCATGCCCGAAGTCGTCCCGCAAACAGACCTGGACGCGGCCTATCCCAAACTCCGCGCGCAGGGCATTGACATGGAATGGCGCTTTCTCGAGGGCGGTGCGTACCCCGAATGGAAGAGCCTTCCCGCAGGCATGAGCGAGCAGGAAGCCATGCAGAAATTCATGGAAGCTCTTGGATATACTTTCTCAGGCCCGTGGATCTTCGATATTCGCCTCGAACCGCGCGACAATTCCCAGCCTGTTTTTTCCACTTCCCATTACGGCGCGGCAACGCCGATCCCGCTGCCCGTGCCGGAAGACGCCTCGCAGATCGTCAAACTTTCGGGCTGGATCCGCGCCTTCGACCTCAGCCCCGACGGGAAGTTTATCGCCATCGCTACTTCGCAGGGAATCGTCGTCTATGACCTCAGCGACCGCAAGATGAGCATACTGAACGAGGGAGAGAGCTTCTTCAGCGTGGATTGGTCGCCCGACGGCAAAAAATTGGCCGCGGGCGGCGTCATCATGGAAACGAGCGATGGCGGCAGACAACATTTGGCGGTTTGGGATACATCCACCTGGGAAGTCGTTTTTGAGCCTCAAACCTCCATGGGGTCGTATAGTTTCTTCGGCGCGATCGCGTGGTCGCCCGACGGGAAATATCTTGCCGCTGGTCTGGCCGATCGGGGTTTGGCGGTTTTCGACGTTGACGCGGAGAACGTCATTGCGCAGCGATCCGATTTCCTATTTCCCCCCAATAAAGTGTCGTGGTCGCCAGACGGCTCGCGGTTGGTCGCCACAGGCGATTTGGGTTTTGGGATTCGCCGCTGGTGGGTGAAACCGGACCAAGCCATCCGATTGTACGATCAACGAAGCGATGCCGCCCTGGGGCTTGCCTGGTCTCCCGACGGACAGCGAATTGCCTCGACGCACCAAAACGGAACAGTTTGTTTTTGGACGGCAGCGACCAATCAATGCGACGGCCTCATTTACGCCCATAACAGTTGGGCGGAAGGTCTCGCCTGGTCGCCCGACGGGAGTCGCCTTGCGACGGGCGGCGGCATAATCCGCGTATGGGATTCGCAGACGGGAAAACTCGTCATATCTTTCGGCGAGAAACCGGCGCTTCGTTACGTCCAACTCGCCTGGCCCACCCCTCGCACCCTGGTCTCTTTGGAAAGGAACTTCGGGGGAGAGGAGGAAAAAACAGTCATCCGTTTCTGGGATCTGGACATGGGCGGGATCACGCTGCAATTTGAAGGCGGTCTCTTTGAAAAATAAAGACTGGCGGAGGAAAATCCTCCGCCAGTCTTGTTTTCTTCTCTGGGACGCGGCCGAGCAAAGGTAGAGACGTCTCCGCCCGGTCACTCCGCGACTTTCACCTTCACAAACATACGCTCTTTCAGGACGCGCGCCACATCTTCGGGATGCGGCGCGCCGTTTTCCATGCGGACCTTCATCGCCCGCGCCGCTCGCGGGAAGCGCTGAAAGTATTGGACCAGCCGCGCTTCTGTCGCCTTCGGGTCTGACTCCACGCTGGCAAAACCGCGCAGGGGCGTCCGCTTCACCAGCAGGTTGACGTCCGCGCCGCCGTCTTGCAGGTTCTTCCACCAGGTTCTGTCCCGTCTTGTGATGATCCAGAGATAACCGCCGTCCTCGTAATACGAGACCGGGAGGGTGTATCCCCTGCCCGATTTTTTCCCTGTCACCATGATGAGCATGGTGACGCGGCTCATCATTTTGTGGAACGGCGAGCGTAAAATCCAACCGACAAAATCGTTTCCGTTCATGGATGTCTCCTTTGCTCTTTGAGCGGACGTATGATACTACGGGCGGCGGAGAGCCGTCAACGAAAGGTTCGCGCCGGGCAATTATCCGTTGACGCGGCTTGACAAAATCCAACTCGTTCACTATAATATCTTCAGTATTATACCTATAGAATAATACCCAAAGGAGACATCAGTGCCCAATCTTGATTCCATGCTCGAAAACTGGGAGAGCGTCTATAAAAAGGGACTGCTCACCTTCTGGCTGCTTCTGCTCCTGGACGAGAAGCCGGCCTACCCGTACGAAATGAGCGCTGAGGTGACGCGTCTCAGCGAAGGGATGATCTCCGCCGACGGTAACAGCATCTACCGCGCCGTCAGCCGCTTCGAGGAAATGGGACTCGTCGCCAGCGAAAGCGGGGAATCCAAATTGGGTCCGCCGCGCAAATATTACAGTCTCACCGACGAGGGGCGCGGCTTATTGCGGATGTTCATCGAACGGAACATCTTCATCTTTAAACATCCCGCAGTGGCGGAACGGATTCAACATGTGATGAACGGAGAAAGCGATGGAAAGTAAAAATATCCCGACGACGGAGCAACTCGAACGGAAACTTTTGGGTTGGGAGAAGTGGCTGTATGCCTGCTTTGGCATGGCTGTCATTATGCTGGCTCAAGCGTTTCTCAAAGCCTACGAAAACCAATTGCTCGTCAACGTACTTTTTTCCGTCCAGGAGAAATATCCTGTTTTCGATCAACACTACGCAGAATTATCAACAGGCTTGATCTCCCCCGCGCGCATTCTGTTTTGGTTGTTCCTCGAGTTGTTAACTTTAACACCCGCTGCAATTCTCTCCTTCCATTCGACCTGGCGCAAAGTCCGCCTTGCCAACCGATACGATTTGATATTCGGCTATCTTCTCGCTGGATGGATAATGCTACTCTCGCTCGGCGCGCAAGACCCTGTCAATGTAAGCAATGGATATAACGTATTTGCGCTTGTTTTCCTGTTTACCATTGGCCTGGGTTACTGGTTGACGCGACGCAAAAAAGACAAGGCCGAGGAAGTGTTTCCGTAAAATCAACTAGCCAATAAATATCAGGCGGAGGAAGTTCCTCCGCCTGTTCTCTACTCTCTACTCTCCTCTCTGTTCTCTCTCCCCTACAACTCCTTCGCCCGTCTCGCGATCCGATCCTTCGCGCGCGCGACGAAATCGCCCAACGGGATGTTGTCCTGGCGCGAGCCGTCGCGGACGCGCAGCGAGACCTGTCCCGCGTTCATCTCGTTCTCGCCGACGACGAGCATGTACGGGACTTTCATCACCTGCGCGTTGCGGATCTTGGCGTTCATGCGCTGCGCGCTGACGTCCGCGCTGGCGCGGATTCCCTGCGCGCGCAGCTGCCGTACGATCCCCTGCGCGTACTCGTTCTGGTTGTCTGTGATCGGGATGACGCGCGCGTGTTCGGGCGAAAGCCAGGCGGGGAAACTGCCCGCGTAGTGTTCGAGTAGGAAGCCGATCATCCGCTCGTGCGTGGACAGCGGCGCGCGGTGGATGCAGAGCGGAATCTCCTCGTTGCCTTCGCGGTTCGTGAAGTGCAGGTCGAAGCGCTCCGGCACGGCAAAGTCCACCTGGTTCGTCATCAGCGAGAACTCACGGCCGATGGCGGACCAAACCTGAACGTCAATTTTGGGACCGTAGAAAGCGGCCTCGTCTTCGGCCTCCACGTAGGGGACTCCGCCGTTGTCCATAGCGCGGCGCACCATTTCCTCGGTCTTCAGCCACAGACGTTCGTTGTCCACGTACTTCTTGCCGAGTCCCGCCTTGCCGTGTAGCGAGAGACGCATCACATATTTCTCGATGCCGAACAGGTCGAAGTACCTGCGATACAGGTCCACCACGTTCAGGAATTCCTGCTCGAACTGGTCCTCGCTGCAATAGATGTGGGCGTCGTTCATCTGCATCGAGCGGACGCGCATCAGCCCGAACAGTTCGCCCGACTTCTCGTAGCGATAGCACGTCCCGTATTCGGCGAGACGCACGGGCAGGTCGCGGTAGGAGCGCTGCTTCGAGCCGAAGATCTTATGGTGCATCGGGCAGTTCATCGGCTTGACGTAATACTTCACGCCTTCGAGTTCCATCGGCGGATACATGCTCTCCGCGTAGTAGGGAAGGTGGCCGGAGCGGATGAACAAATCTTCCTTCGTCAGGCTCGGCGTGCGGACGCGGTCGTAGCCGGCTTGCTCTTCCATCTCTTTGGCGAGTTTCTCCAGCTCCTCGATCAACACGCCGCCGTTCGGGAGCCACAGCGGCAGGCCGGGGCCGACTTCGTCCTCGAAGATGAAGATCTCCAGTTCCCGTCCCAGTTTGCGGTGGTCGCGCTTCTTCGCCTCTTCCAGTTGATGGAGATAGTCGTCGAGCTCCTTTTTGCTCTCCCACGCCGTCCCGTAGACGCGCTGCAGCTGCTTGTTCTTCTCGTCGCCGCGCCAATACGCGCCCGCGATGGACATCAACTTGAAGGCGTCGGGCTTGATCTCCTTCGTGTTCGCCACGTGCGGACCGCGGCAGAGGTCCGTGAACGAATCGTGCTGGTAGATGGAGATCTCCGGCTTGGCGTTGAGCGGATTCCCGTACTCGTCGAACCCGCCCTGTTCGAGACCGTGAATCAATTCGAGTTTGTAGGGCTGGTTTTTGAAGATCTGCCGCGCCTCGTCCGCCGAGATGACCGTCTTTTTGAAATCGTATTTACCCTGCACGATCTGGCGCATCCGTTTTTCGATGGCTTCCAAATCTTCGGGCGTCAGGTTGCGCGGCAGGTCGAAGTCGTAATAGAAACCGTTTTCGACCGGCGGCCCGATGGTGTACTTGGCCTCCGGGAACATCTCGACCACAGCCTGCGCCATGACGTGCGCCGCCGAATGACGGACCTTGTAAAGGTGGGACTCTTCGTACTTTTCCTGAACTTGTTGAGCCATTTTCGCTTCCTTTCTTGACTTGCAGGGTTCCCGTTCTTTTTGGAGAACGCGGGACTCTCCGCTTCGATTAACAAAAAACTCTCGCCCGACACGGGGCGAGAGTTTTGCTCACGCGGTTCCACCCGATTTGTAGAGCGGACGACATTCCGCTTTACATCTCTTCAGCCTGTAACGGAGCAATCCGTTTCCCATACTGACTGACCGTGAACTGGTCACTGTTCTGTTCGCCGCTCGCGGGGGGTTTTCGGCGGGCGTTTCTGGTCTCGGCTCTCAACTCTCAGCGTCGACTCTCTGTCAGAAACAGGGGACCGCCTACTTGTCCCGGTCAAAGCGTTTTCAGATGTTGACGTTATTATATGCGCGTTCGAGCGCTTGTCAAGCAATCGGAGCGGCTCGGGCCCGACGCGGGGGCTATTTTGACAAACGTCTTCGACGCGACGATGAGCGCATATTCGATTACGCTTGCACCGCGCTGCGTTCGGTGCAGCGCTGGTGTTCGTGATCTATTCGTGGATGGTTCCCCCGCGATCTCTCAGGCCAGGTGAGGTTGTCGGAGGGGAAGAAGGAGGTCATTTTCAAGGCTGGCTGGCAAGATAGTTCTTTGCCGCGCTCAGGAAGTCCCAAGCTTGTTCAATTACCTGTTTTACCTCATCGGATGTGAACCGCGCTATTTCATCGTAATCCCCCAACATACGGCGGCGAAAAGCGCCTGTCAATAATTTGTGATATTTCTCGTTGAAAATCTTTGTTTTGATGTAGTGCAGGGCGAATGCTCCATGCACCGTCCCATGTTTGCTGAAGCGCAAGTCCTTTTCATTGAGCAGAGCTTCCGCGATATAGAAAACAGAGTAGTAAGCGCGATTGACGGCGTCGCGCAGATATTCCTCTTTGTGAAGAACTTCTGCCGCGTTCAACGTCTCTTCGGCGTTGACGAGTAACTGCTGGGTGGACTCTTTCATATAGGCACACCCTCCGCCCGCACATTACGAAGCAGGGGTTTGTCTGCGGTCAGCCAGTCTTTTTCGCGCATGAACAGCGGACTGATGGTGATTAGGTATTTCAGCGACAATTCACTCATCAAATCTTCGGTGCGATCCAGTTCAATGGGAGAACGCTCGAACTCGTTGAGTATTACAAGGATGTCGAGGTCGGAGCCTTCCCGATTATCCCCGCGCGCATAGGAACCGTAAAGAACCAGCCCGCGAAGGCGTTTTCCGTACAGTTGGGAAAGTCCCTTTTTGATTTCTTTCAAGATGTTTTTGACATGGGTAGTCATGGAACTCTCTCTTGCCCAATTATAAACCTAACCCCCACGCCAGCCGAAGGGAATGGACGGGAGAATCCCGACGCGGTTGGGGTTCCCCAGTTGCGCGGCGAGTTTCTCGGAATCGAAAGAGGAACCAAGCGGCAGGACGAGGGGAACGTCGCGCGGCAGGTCAGCGACTTCAGGCCAGGTGAGGTTGTCGTAGGGGAAGAATTCGGTCATTGGAAAATTTTCAAATATACGGGGCAAGCGTAGATTTCTAATCTTCTTCCAATTGCCAATCATCTTCTGAAATACCAGCAAGTGTCAGCAAATTGCGACATAGGCTTTTAACACTAGCGGCTGACAGATTCAAATACAGCCACCAACCATTTGGAAGTTGTTTGCAAGCATTTTGGAATTCATGTTTATCAAAATAAGCGGGCATTTGTGCTGCAATCCTGGTTTCAAAATCATCAACTAACTCGCTGACGATTTGCGAGGTGTAATATGCAACGTCTCGCCATGTATTTACAACAAACGCCTGGCCTAGGATCGTCAGGGATCTAGGTTTTGTGCCTGAAGATTTCTGAACTACAGGTGGTGTTCCAAGCTCCGTCCATATTTCCAATATTGCTTCGATCAAGAATTTCGCGCGATTCTGAATCGCTTTGTCATCCCACTTGGAGATTCTTTGTGAGAAATATTCATTGTTCAAAGTCAACGCATGTCGTTCAAGTTTATTCTTCTTGTTCGGGAATGGAGAATTCGAAAGTTCCGAGTTCCATTCTTGGGTAACTAAAGTTAGATTGCCTAAAGTATCCAGATAATCTTTATAAGTTTGCTCCCATGCCTTTCCAAGATGGGTTTTCCATTCATCACTCAAGGTTTGAGGCATGATGTGTTCAATTGTTGCAGGCTTATCAAGAATCGTGTATCCGCCAGAGTGATTCTTTATTGAAAGATGTCTGTTGATTGTTTCCAGAATAAGAACTATCTTTTCGCGCGTTTGACTGCGTTTGTCATAAACTTGCTCAGTCAACACTTCGCGACGGACATTTATATCCGAAGGATATTTCTTGGAAACAATTACTCTTTTCAGCGACTCGATCAGTTTGGATGGATTAATCTCTCGCCATAATACAGGGAACATCTTATTCAAGTAATTGGTTGGCTCGTTGGTCAGATAACGACGAACAATATAGTTTTCAAGTATGTCTAATATTTCCTCAAACTCAGCGCGAGAAATACTTTTATTGCCATATGCTTCGTAAACCTGCAACAGGAAAGGATAAGCCGTTGAAATCTCCAAAACATTCAGGCGGCGCAATTTTGTCTTTATGCCTAAATCGGGTTCATGTTCGGGGCGAAGCAAACGATCATAATATTCCGCAAACTTCTTTAGAGTACCAATCTCCTCCTCAAATTCATTCACATTGGATGTTTCATTTTCTATTCGATCTCGAAATCTTTCGTAGACATGCCTTTCATTACATAACACCCCATTTCTCATCGTCAAATAATGGCGCAAAAATCCAGTCAACTCGCCAAGATTTGATCGTCCGACCGTTCTTTTGTCTTGAAGCAGGTTTTCAATCTTTGACCAGGATTTTTCAAACACATCGGTCTGCCGTTTTTCAGGCAATTTCATTGCGATATAGTTTCTTGCCAAGTCTGCTTGTGTGAGAGGTTTGTTTTTTGCGTTCAAACTTTCAAATATTTCATATGGGCGTTCTCCTTGATCAAGATCGATAAAAACAACTTGTAGGCTATTTGCCAATACAAGAAATAGACGATCAGGGTCTACCGCTTGAGCCTTAATTCTGTTGTCAAGTTCTTTGAAGAAGAATCGATATGCTTCTGGAATTTTTGAATCGATTCCCTCTGGAAATTCATCGCCTTTAAGTAAAGCAAGATAAGCGTCTCGATCACCATATTTCTTGGTGGGAACAAGTTTGTAAAATAAAATATCCGTTTCGTCTGGGTTGGTCAATAAACGTCGGATACGTTTGTGTAAAGAAGCATGAGTATTCTCAATGATTTGGCCTAACGCACACAGCAACAACGAGATTGAGGTTAACCGTTGCTGCCCATCAACAAGTTTAAAGGCTGGAATGACCCCGTTGCGCGTACCATCGTTTATAACTACTAATGCCCCCATAAAGTGCTCTGGTTCTTTGTCTGACGTATAAGATTCATACAGCCCAATTACATCATTCAGAAGTGTTTGCCAGTTTTCTTTATCCCAAGCATATTCACGCTGAAAGTGAGGCAGAACGTAATGAACGTCTCCTCCATTGGCAAATACTCTTGCAATTTTCAAACTATCTGCTTTCATTGCAATCCTCCAAAATAGAAAATTTCGATGTTTGGAATAGATATGTAACGATTATACCCGCCAAGATAAAACGGACGCGGAGAATTAAACTCTCCGCGTTCATCCGATCCGCCGACGCGAAAAACTCGTTTTGACAAAGTTCTACAAAGTTGTATAATAAGCGTAGCCCCCCTGCCTGACCGAAGTCTGACGTTATGCGTCAGATACTGATGTAGGTCAGGTGGGGTCTTTTTATTTCCTGCGGCGCGGTTTGATCAGGGAGGAATCAAAAGTTTCGTCCGACGGGATAAATGCCCAATGCATGTATGGCAGCCTCCATCTGTCGGCAGGCGTTTCCGTTCTCGTGCTTACGCCGATATTGAAGTTGGGGCGTATTTTGCGAATTTCAGAGAGAATTGTCTTGTAAAGTTTCTCTTTGGCAACGGTTCTTTTCCCTCGCCGCCTTGCCCCTTTGGGAATTTCCTTGTGTTTGTCATTCAAACGAAAAGACATTGCACCGAGAACGATATCGAGACACTGCAAAATGACATGATTGTGGGAATGAACTTCGGTAATGTCTTCTCTATTGATGTCGATGGATTGCCATTTTTTGGTTTTGGTCAACCCAAGCAGAAAACCTTTGAATTGCTCGCTCTTTTCGGCAGTGTCGGGGAAAGTATCGAAATACAAACGCAGGCGGATATTTTCTAGAACATGCTCCAACCCAAATCCGTGCTTAACGAACTGGTAGTACAGCAAATAATATTCCCAATCCACCTGCTCACGACTCAATCCGCGCGGCAGGTGGGCGTTTTGGCGAAACATGATCCTGACGCGGAGATTACTACGAGAGATTTCCTCGAAAAAGACGCGGATCAGTTCTTCGTATTTTGGCAAATAGAGTTCAGTTACTTTTTCCCACTTGACTTCCTGATAAAGATTGAGATCGGCTTTGGTATTGTTCAAACGGTCAGTAATTCGCTGGTATTGCGAGGAACCAACAATCACCCCGCCATAAAAGTTGGAGTAATACTTGCCGTGTCTGTCCGATTCGTCGCAGAAGAGGATGAATTCCTTATCCCGCATGTTGTCACCTTTTGGGCGATTATACTTGCATTGGCTATTTCAGCCTAATTTGATTCTACTTCGCATTTGGTGGGGTCGGTGGGATATTTGAAACGAACGCGGAGAAATTAAAACCTCTCCGCGTCCATCCGTGTAATCCGTGCGCGAAGCGTCCGCGTCACGCCCTACTCCTCATCCTCCTCCACCACATTCGGCAACTCCATCCGCATCGGACTCGGTACCGACGGCGGCAGCAGATACCAGTCCAAAAACCGTTCCAGCCGCGCGGACGCGTCCAGCACTGTCTCGCGTTTCTGGAAACCGTGCGGTTCGCCCGCGTAGGTCTTATACTCGAACGTCTTGTTGTGACGGCGCAGGGCTTCGGCCAGTTCCTCCGAGGCTTGCGGCGCGACCACTTCGTCCTCCAGTCCGTGCAGGAGCAGCAGCGGCGCCTGGATGTTCGCCACCTGGTGGATGGACGAAGCGTCCACGAAGACCTCCCAATTGTCCGAAGGATGTCCGATCTGCATTTCGGTGTAGAGACGCGTGTTGCGGTCGCACTGCGCCCACGAACTGACCAGCGACGCGTCGCCGTATTGGCTGATGCCGCACGCGAAAAGAAATTCGGGATCGCGCGCCAGGCACGCCACCGTTAAATAGCCGCCGTAACTCGAACCGTAAATGCCGAGCCGCGCGGGATCGATCTCTGGCATCTCCGCCAAAAATTTCGCGGCGTGCAGGCAGTCCTGCACGTCGCCCATGCCCCAGTTGTTATAGTTGGCGTGTTCGAACGCGAGTCCGTATCCCGTCGAGCCGCGATAGTTCGGACACAAAACCGTGTACCCCTTTGCCGCCAGATACTGGATCAAAATCTCCCACGTGTACCCAAACTGCTCGGTCGGCCCGCCGTGCGGATGCACCAGCGCCGCGCCGTTGGGATGCTTCGGTTTGTAAAGCAGGCCCGCGATCTCCAGCCCGTCGTAACTTTTATAGACCGCCTCCTCGGGCATGACCATCGGACGGGTCGCGAGCGCGGGCGGATTCGAAAACGTCAACTGCTTCACGCGCCCCGTCGCCACGTCAATGCGCTGGATGTCGGGCGGCGCCAGCGGGTCTTCATACTCGACGTAGAGGTACGCGCCGTCGGGACTCCACTGCGGACGCGAATAGACTCCGCGTCCCGTTTTGACCTCCTCGATTCTCCCCGACCCCAAAGCGGCTGAGGCCAAATCGAGCCTGCCGCGTCGGTTGACGACGAGCGCCAGCCGCGTCCCGTCGGGCGACCACGAGAACTCCTCCACGTTCGTGCCGAGATCCGTGAACGGATGCAGGTCGCTCCCGTCGGGGCGGACGAGCCAGACCTGGTTGAAGTCCGAGCGCTGCGAGAGGAACGCGAGCCACTTCCCGTCGGGCGACCAGCGCGGGAACCAGTCCTTCATCTTCGGCGCGCCGACCAGGACGCGCGTCGCGCCCGAGGCGAGGTCAACCAGCCGAATGTCGCGGCGGTTGCGGTCGTCGTCGGGCCAGTGGACGTACGCGACCATCGTCCCGTCGGGCGAGGGACGCGGGTCGGAGTCCTCGCCCGCGTCCCGTGTGAGGACGCGTACGAAGGTCCCCTCGCGGTCGGTCAGCGCGAGATGCGGGATCTCGTCGGGGCGGATCGTGACGATGAGTTGATTGCTGTCGGGCATCCAGATGGGCGAGGCGGAGGCGTCGAGCGGGGCGGGCAGTTTTTCGGGAATGCCGCCGCGCGAGTCCACGATGTGGACGTGTCCCTTCATGCGGAAGGCCAGCCATTTGCCGTCGGGCGACCACTGCGGGGCGCGGTCCCACCAATACGGCGTGCTGGGACGCGTGAACGATACGCGGCTCGGCCATCCGCCTTTCGCGGGCATGACGTAGATGTCGGCCTGTTCTTCGCGGTTCCAAACGAACGCGATGCGGCCGCCGTCGGGCGAGAGGCGGCTTTGGTAGACGCGGTTGACCGAGGCGATGAGCGGCAGGCTCCAGCCTTCGGGCGGCGCCAGGTCGGGGCGGTCAACAGACGGCCAGCCGTTTCGTTCATATTTTTCAGGGACGGGGACGCGCATGGAAATGCCTCCTTTTGGCACATCAGAAAAAAAGCAAACGTTTATAGATAAGCGGCCATCAGATCGTCAAAATTTTCGTGGAAACCATCCAGCCAGGCCTCGATGAAGACGCGCGACTCAAACAAGGGAAGCAGGTCAATGGCAAGGTCTTCTTTACGGATATGCTGAATTTTTGCTTTCAATTCGGCCATTGCTGATTCGGGCGTATATTCCTTTTTGCCATCTTTTGCCAGTTTCTCTTTCAAGGGTTCGATGCGTTTTTGCATGAACCAGAGCAGGTCATAAAAGTCTCTGCCTTTGAGGGTCGCGTCAGCGCGTCCGCGCTGAAAGTTACGTTCGAGGCAGGCGATCATTTTTCCAGCCATCATCGTTTCGAGGGAAAAATGCGCGGGGACAATGCTTCTTCCATAATATAACACGGGCGTCTTCTTGATCACGGCTGCCTGCTTGTGATGAGTCACTTCCATTTTTAGGTGAAGCGCCTCGTTGGGCGTGTTGGATAGTCCGAGCGCGTTCAAAACGGGGAATTTGAGCGTAATTCGCAAAATCCCGTTGGCGGCTTTCTGGGTTTTGACCGCCGCTTCGGAATAGCTGTGTGTTTTTTGAAAGAAAGCAAGCACATCGCTGGACAGGCTGGCAAGGTCAATGCCGTGTCCGTTATCCAGGTCGAGATCTTCCGATAAACGATTCAATCCGTAAACGACATGCAGGCATGTCCCGCCGTAGAAGTTCAAGCCGCGGTAGATGGGATGGTTGTAGAGGAAATCCAACGTGAATGCCTGCAAAGCAGACTTTAAAAGAATCCGTTTGGTCTCGTTTGCCAACGCGGGGTCTTTTTCTGTCAGAACATGCTGGAGGGTTTGCACCAGGTTTGCCACACATGCCTCCTGAAATTTTCCGCGGCCATTTTCATCTTGCGGACGCCGCTCCGCTCGACATGGGAGAAAAACTCCGAGACGGCCTCGCCCGCCACATCGTCGAGATTGAGGCGTAGTTCCTCGGCCAGATCGAGGTTGGGAGCGCGTAGAACGTTCGAGAGCGGACGAAGGTAGAGAAAGTCGAAGAGGGCTTTTGCTAATGTTGCTTCGGCGTATTTGACTCCAAAATAGTCGGAGATCGTGAAGCCGTGATACAAGTCCGCGCGCAGGTTTCGATACCAGAATGTGCCGAGAGAGTTTACGATCCGCCGCGTGTTCTTGGCGGTGATTGCCGTGACGGGGTAGGTTACATCGGTGAGGATATTGTATTTCTGCAAAATGTATTCGAGGGAGAGATACGACTGCGGCAGAATGATGGCGCTGACGGCCGCGGAGAATGCCGCATCATTGCGGCGCTGTTCGTAAAAACGGCGGGTCATATACAGGCCGTTCTTCAACTGGATAAGATGCCCCGCATTGACCCAGCGGTGAAGCAACAGGCGCGCCTGCTCCGCCTTCGAAATGTCGGCGGCCTGTTTGAATCCTTCGATCGTAAAGTAGGGGATTCGCTCAAATGGCTGGAGAAGGGTGGTTTTCATCTATATCGGATAATTATCGTTTCTTGATAATTATCCGATATAAACAGATTTTGTGCAAGGAGCAGTTTTTATGGTTGGCAATGCAATCTATATCTCCCCATCCTTCTTCAACTTCTCCAACGTCCGCGCGAACACTTCATACGGCTGCGCGCCGACGATGGCGTAGCGGTCGTTGATCACGTATGTCGGGACGCTTTGGACGCCGATCTGGTAGGCGTTTTGAACCTGGGCCGCGACGGATTCGGCGTACTTGCCCGCCTCCACCTCGCGCTGCATGGACTCGGCGTCGAGACCCGCCTCCTCGGCCGCGGCGCGGAGCGTTTCCCATCTGGCTGGGTCCTCTCCCTCGGCGTAGACTTTGCGGAAGACGATCCGATGGAACTCGTTTCCCCGTCCTCGTTCACGCGCGAACTCCGTCGCTTCGTGAGCGAGACGCGTGCTGTAAAGTCGCCGGGCGGAGACGAACTTCATCCCGTACGATTCCGCGATCTGATACAGGCGTTCCTCCGACCCGTTTTCCCGTCCGCGCAGGACGTAATCGGGCAGGTCCAGTCCCTCGGGCGGCGTGTCGGGACGCAGGTAGAACGGACGCCAGTCCACGTCCACGTTGTATTTTTCTTTCAGCCGCTCGACCACACCCTGGCCGACATAGCACCACGGTCAGATGTAATCGGAGTAGATGGTCAGTTTGAAGTCCATGATTATTTCTTTTTCCATTCGGGTTCGTAAAAGGGAAGTTTCACCACGCGGGCGGGCGCGTGCCGGCGTTGATGTTCCACCGTGACCTCCATCGTCACGTTCGTCCCGATCTCGTAATGCGGCCTCTGCAAGTGCGCCAGCGCGATGTATTTTTTCAACAGCGGCGACCAACTCGAAGTGGACGCGTATCCCACTTGTTTGCCTCCCGCCATCACGGGCAGGCTCGCCCGAATCGCCATGCCGGGGATCTGCGGAGGCAGTCCCATTTTTTTGAATAATTTCTCCATCCCCTCCCAGTCCACTTCCAGGCCGACCATCTTCCACTCGGAGCCTTCGCGCTTCTCTTTCTCCAGCGCGCGGCGTCCGACGAAGTAGCCGGGCTTGTCGAGCGCGACGGTCCAATCGAGGCCCAACTCGAACGGCGAGGACTTCTGCCGCTCGATCCACGCGTGCGAGGCGGAGGTGTAATCCACGTCGAGCATGAAC
Organism: Anaerolineales bacterium UBA7227; assembly: GCA_002473085.1. Classification (GTDB taxonomy): domain Bacteria; phylum Chloroflexota; class Anaerolineae; order Anaerolineales; family Villigracilaceae; genus Denitrolinea; species Denitrolinea symbiosum. Next base: position 13,775 of record DKTP01000032.1, on the reverse strand, counting down.
AGCCCCGCTTCGACGCGCGCCATGTCCATCGCCAAAATCCCGACGGGCGTGATGCCGTAGTCCGCGCCCGCGTCCATCAACGCGTCCCAGACGGGGAGCGCGTCCTTGTTCGCCATCCAGACCTCGTAGCCGAGATCGCCCGTGTAACCCGTCCGCGAGATCGTGACGTCGGCCCCGCCAATCTTGTTTTCCATCAGACGGAAGTATTTCAACCCGTCCACGTCCGCCTCGCAGACCCGCTTCAGCACGGACCTCGAATGGGGTCCCTGCAGACTGAGCGCCGCGACCTCGTCGGTGATCTCGACGATCTCCATGTCCATGCCGACCGCGTTCAGCGTCAGCCAGCGGAGGTTCGGTTCGGCCGCGGTCAGGCGGAAGGTCGAATCGTCGAGGCGGGAGACGGTCCCGTCGTCAATCATCTTCCCGTCTTCGTCGCACCAGCCCGTGTAGGCCACCTGTCCCACTTTCATCTTGTGGATGTCGCGCGTGGTGACGCGGTGCAGCAGCGCGGCCGCGTCCCGGCCTTTGACGAGGTACTTGATCAGCGGCGTGACGTCTATCAGCGCGGCCGCGTTGCGGATGGCCCAATACTCGCGGTCGAGCGTGTGTTCGTACGAACCGGCGGCGAAGTAGCCCGCCCATTTGCGCCAGTTCTGCGGCTGGCACAAAGCGGACGTCCGCTCATGGAAGGGGGTGGTCTTTAGATTGAACATGGCATTGATTTTACCCGCCTTTTCAGCGCAACGACCGATGCCAGATTGGGTGAGCGCAACTACGCCTTCTCCAAAATGAACTTGTGTTTGCCGATGCGATATTCTTCGTTCTTCGCCAGCGCTTTGTCGAGCGACTCTTCGGGGATGTCCACGAACGTCACCTTCGGTTCGATGCGGATCTTGCCGATGGTGTAGCCGGGGATGTCGGCGTGATAGGCGATCGTGCCGACCACATCGTTCGGGCGGACGCCGTGGACTTTGCCGACTTTGGCGCGCAGCCGAACCATGCCCGCCTCATGCGACGCTTCGCCTCGGACTCGCTTTGAGCGGGCCGCGCCGTCCGAGCGTTCGCGTCGCTCCGGCTTTTCGCGTCTCTCCCCTTCATCTTTTTTCTTTCTTCTTTCATCCGTTACTTCGGCGACTTCCGCGATGGGACGCTGCTTCTCGTCGCCGCGCGCCATCTTCAAGGCCGCGCCCGCGATGGCGACGGGATCGAATCCCTCGGCGACGAGTTGGTTGACGATCTCCAGTTCGCGCTTGTAGCGGGCGCGTCCCAGCCAGACTTTGAGAGTCTCGACCAGTTTGCCCTCGCGGTGTTTGAGGATGTCTTCCCTGGTCGGGAGTTCCATCCTGGTGACGGGCTGCTTCGTCAGCGCTTCGACCTCGCGCATGCGGCGTCTCTCGCGCGGCGAGAGCAGCGTGATGGCCACGCCCGATCTGCCCGCGCGTCCCGTGCGCCCGATGCGGTGGACGTAGACTTCGGCGTCGTCGGGCAGGTGATAGTTGAAGACGTGCGAGATGTTTTCGATGTCGAGTCCGCGCGCGGCGACGTCCGTCGCGACGAGGACTTTCAGTTGGTTGGAGCGGAAGCGTCCCAGCACGCGCTCGCGGGCGTGTTGATCGAGGTCGCCGTGGATGGCTTCGGCGGGGATGCCGCGGAGGACGAGTTCGTTGGCGAGGGCGGCGGTCTCGGCGCGGGTGCGGGCGAAGATGAGGGCGGAGTGGATCGGTTCGGTCTCGAAGAGACGCGTGAGGGCGCTGAGTTTGTCCGATTCGTGGACGAGGTAGCAGCGCTGTTCGGTGGAGGCGAGGGTCAGAGTCGCCCGTTTGATGGTGACCGCTTGCGGGTCGCGCATGAAGCGGTCTGCGAGGGCGCGGATGCGCGCGGGCAAAGTCGCGCTGAAGAGGGCCGTCTGCCGCCCGGGGGGAGTCGTCGAGAGGATCTTTTCCACGTCTTCGATGAAGCCCATGTTGAGCATTTCGTCGGCTTCGTCGAGGACGAGGGTTTTGATCTCGTTGAGGCGGAGCGCGCCGCGCTCGAGCAGGTCGTTGAGGCGGCCGGGGGCGCCGACGACGATGTCCACGCCGCGGCGCAGGGCGTTGATCTGCGGGCTGTAGGGCTGGCCGCCGTAGACGGCGAGGACGCGCACGCGCATGCCTTTGCCGTATTCGGTGATCGAGTTGGCGACCTGCAGGGCGAGTTCGCGCGTGGGCGCGAGGATGAGCGCCTGCGGATTTTTTTGCGGGGTGAAGTTGTGGAGGATGGGGAGGGCGAAGGCGGCGGTCTTGCCGGTGCCGGTCTGCGCCTGGCCGATGACGTCGGCGCCGGTGAGCATGAGGGGGATCATGCCCGCCTGGATGGGCGTCGGTTCGGTGTAGCCCAGTTCGGTGATGGCCTGGAGAATCTCCTCGCGGAGATTTAATGAAGAGAAGTCGGTGGTCATTGGAGTCCTTTGTAGTCTACTAGTTTTCTGGTTTGCTAGTCTTCTAGTTTATTAGTCTGCTAGTCTTGACCAGCGGACTAGGTGACTAGCCGACTAATAGACTAAAAGCGATGAACTCCGCCTAACTCCTTCTTGCCAACAAAGCCTTTCTTTGCAGATTGGCCCGCCCAACAAAAAAGCCCGACCGCGTTCGTCGGGGCTTTATTTAGAGTACATCAAAACAATTTCCCAGAAGCGTGCGCTCCGTTGGGGAGCGGCGGGAGTATATCATGGAAAACATTTATTTTTCGAGGAATATTAAAATTCGATCTGCTAGTGATTGCGGGTTTCTAATCCAGCACTCCCAAACCACTAATACTTTCCAGCCATCCTTTTTGAGCAAAGATAAGTTTTTCCTGTCACGCTCGATATTTCCGAGTCTCTTATTTTCCCAAAACTCTGCATTGGTTTGCGGCTTTACTCTGCCGTATTTGCAATTATGCATATGCCAGAAACAGCCGTGAACGAAAATTATTTTTCTTCGACGGGGAAATACCAAGTCGGGTTTCCCAGACAGGTTTTTGACATGCAATCTGTATCTGTATCCCATCCTATGAATCAGAGACCGAACAACTATTTCTGGTCGAGTATCTTTATTTCGGATTCTCGACATATTCAATTTTCTTTGTTCGGGAGTTAAGACGTCCATCATGCTAAATGATATGTGGTTTTCAACAAATCCAAAAATAACTCAATAGTTAACAATGATCCTCTTCCATCTTTAGGATAATCCCTATGTAGTTTTTCTGGAACAATAAGAGAAACATCTAAATGATTCATTTCGTCGAGTTGTTTGGTTGAAATTCCTTTTTGCATTGTTATGATATGTTTGTGCTTAACGCGAGGCGCTTCTCTTGTGACCTGCCGCCATCTATCCTTACAAGTTGTTTTTATGGCGACCATAAAAAGTTTTCTCTCAGGAAACTCAGGGTCATCGTAAGACAACTTGTTGGGAATGATAATATCTGGTTCTGTTTTATCAACGGAAGGCCGCATCTCATGTGGAATTCCTGCTTGCCTTAACAAAAAATCAACATGATTTTCAAGTGATCGTCCCGCTCTGGCTTTGCGCCTCTGTAAAATATGCATTGCCGTCTCTATAAAATCATCTATATCCCTAAACAACCGCGTCACTTCTGGCTCAAAGACTTTTCTTTCAGCCATCTTGTAAAGAGTATATTCCTGATTAACTAAACGAATCAATTGTTCGTCGGGAGTAAATCTAATAAATTCATGAACGCATTCTATTAACGCTTCTCTGGTTGTATTTGAAAAAACTGCTCCCGAAGGCAATACTCTAACAGTTGCAACAAATTCTCTAAACTTTCGATTCAAACAAACGTCTTCTGTCTCCGCAATTGCTACACCCTCTTCGTAAGCAACCCAATTTCTGATTAATTCAACGCCAAGTGCTGCTTGGATTTCTTCAATATCTTCATCTAGGTCAAGAACATAGGCATAAAACTCTGATAGTGTTTTAGGAATCAAAACCAGCAAACCACCAACATTATCATTCTCCAGAAATGGAAAATTCCGCCCGAATCTTGTAAGTCTGTATTCGCTCCGTGTTCCTTGTCCATACCAAATCACATTTGAATTGGTTGTATTCCCGTCCTGCCAAATAACCGTGACTGGGTGATGATGATTTATACCTTTTTCTGGTCTTTGAGGAGTGAACAAATGCCAAACTTCCTTTGGCAAATAATAACCACTTTGGTGTCCGCCAGTAACGCCAACATCATTAGGTGAAATTATTTTTAGAATTGCCCTCTTATATTTCAGAGAATCTTCAATTGCTTTTTCACAAAATAGTGACTGCATATATCCTCCTGAGAAGGGTTATTTCTTTAGAAGACAGTTATCGCCGTTTCGGATTTGCCACGCTAAGACTTTCGTAATCTCGCGTCCGACAGCCTCAACGACTTTAGGAACAACGGCATTCCCAAACTGCCTATAAGCCTGGGTATCTGATACCACAATTTTAACATCATCAAATCCCATCAGGCGAGCACATTCTTGCGGAGTTAATCGTCTGGGGTTTTTCCCTTTTTGTGGAATCAAAATTTCTGAACCGTCTTTATAATATCTGGCACTTAAGGTGCGGGTAATGCCTTTTGGATATGCCAAACCAAAACCAAAGCCGTTTCCTTTCGCTCGATGACGTTCTGCATAATTCTGTAAGTAGTTCCACAAATGGTCGGTTAATGTATATTTTGAGTCGGGTTTTGGGTCAAGAATATCAGCCAGTTTTGGACTCTCGCCTTCGGGTGGTTCGGGAAAGTTAAAGTTTGGCTCAGTCTTGAACACCTTTTTATCAAAACAAACAATGTAAATACGCTCTCGGTGCTGTGGAACCCATCCAGCAGCGTCAATAACTTTCGCGTTCACCCAATAATCCAAACCTTCAAGAGTCTCTCGAATTACTTTCCATGTTCTTCCTTGGTCATGGGATTGTAAATTTTTCACGTTCTCCAAGAATAATACGGGGGGACGTTTTATTTCAATGATTGTGGCTAAATTGAAGAATAAATTTCCCTGATTCACATCATTGAAACCATGAGCCTTACCTAAACTGTTTTTCTTAGATACACCAGCAATTGAAAACGGCTGACATGGAAAACCAGCAGCGAGAATATCGTGGTCAGGTATTTCGAATGGCTCAATTTTTCTAATATCGCCATGAGGGATTTCGTCAAACCAGGTTTTATAGGTTTTTTGGGAATACCTATCCCATTCAGATGAAAAAACGCACTTCCCACCAAGTTTTGTAAGTGCAATACGAAATCCGCCTATTCCTGCAAATAAATCAATAAACTTGAATGGAATAGAATCTGATTCCGTTTCATCAGCAACAGGAGGAAACAATGATAATGTTGGTTGATAAACGCTTTGTGCTTCTCTAAGAACTGATAAAACAAATTCCTGTTGGCTCATTTTATTTTGCTGGCGTTCATCATCAATCCAATTGCGAAGTTCGGACGGGATGTTTCTTACCAGTATATTGTCACCCATGATTTCCTCTTCTCTGGGAAAAATTGATAGCACTTGTATAATACCAGACAAAACAAACTAGCGCAAGTGTTCTATAAACCCAAACGCCTCTGTGGTTATAATTCCTCCGCCATGGACACCAAAACCCTCCCCACCCAATCCTACTGCTACCTCGCCACCACGGGACGCGTCACGGGCAAGCCACACGAGATCGAGATCTGGTTCGGCATGGACGGAGACACGATCTACCTGCTCTCGGGTGGCGGCGAGAAATCGGACTGGGTGAAGAACATGCGTGTCCAGCCGCAGGTGGAGGTGCGGATCGGGAAACGTCACTTCGCGGGGATGGCGCGCTTTGACCTGGACGCGGACGAAGAGTCTCGTGTGCGGCGTCTGCTGGCGGGGAAATATCAAGGCTGGCGCGAGGGACGGAAACTGAGCGAGTGGGTGAAAACGGCATTGCCCGTTGCAATTGAGTTGACGGCTTAAGGTAGAGCAAAAGAGCCTAAACACGAAGGGCGCGAAGGCAACGAAGGAAAACCTATAGGCGCAATTGAATTTCCTTTGTCTCCTTTGTGTCCCTTTGTGTTTAAAGAATTTCATCCTTCATCCTTCCGCCTTCATCCTTCGTTTATAATTCCCCATCATGGACACCAAGACCCTCTCCGTCCTCGAATATCCCAAGATCCTCGACCGCCTCGCGGCAAACTGCGCGTTCTCCGCTTCGGTGGAATTGGCGCGCAAGTTGCAGCCGTCCACCCGCCTCGAAGAGATCCAGCGTCTCCTCGCCGAGACGACCGAAGCGCGGCTGCTGCTCTCCGTCAGCGGGGCGTCGGTGGGCGGCGCGCACGATGTGCGTCCCTCGGTGGAGTTGGCGCGGCGCGGCGGCGTGATTGACCCGCAGGGGATGCTCGACGTCAAGTCCACGCTCATCTCGGCGCGCGAGCTGCGGAAGACGTTTGGGGTGGGCAGGATCGAACGGGACGAAGCCGCCGAATCCAAACCGACCAAACGCGGCGCGACCTCCGTCAAAGAACATTCGTATCCTCATCTTTCTGAAATCGCCCGCGGCCTGCCCGACACGCACGGACTGGTGGACGCCATCTCGCGGACTCTGTCCGAGCGCGGCGAGGTCCTGGATTCCGCCTCGCCCAAACTCGCTTCGCTCCGCCGCGAGATCCGCGTCGCGCACGACCGCCTGATGACGCGCCTCCAGCGCTATCTCACCGACCCGCGCACCGCGCCGCTGTTGCAGGAAAATCTCATCACCCAGCGCGACGGACGCTACGTCGTCCCCCTGCGCGCCGAGAACAAGGGCAAGATCAAGGCCATCGTCCACGACCAAAGTTCCAGCGGCGCGACGCTCTTCGTCGAACCGCTCAACGTGGTGGAGGCGAACAACGAATTGCGCGAACTGGAGTTGCAGGAACGCGACGAGGAACGCCGCATCCTGGCCGAACTCTCGCGCCTCGTCGCCGAACACGGAGACGAGATCATCTGGGGCGTGGAGTCCCTCGCGCTGCTCGACCTCGCCTTCGCCAAAGCGAAATACGCGGAGGAGATTCACGCGAGCGAGCCGATCTTCATGCAGACCGAGGACCGAGGATCGAGGACCGACCAATCTCGTCATCCGTCTCCCGTCCTCCGTCTCTTTCATGCTCGCCATCCCCTCCTCGATCCAACCGCCGTCGTCGCGATTGACTTCGACATACCCGAGGGCAAACATGCCGTCGTCATCACGGGTCCCAACACGGGCGGAAAAACCGTCGCGCTGAAAACCGTCGGGCTCATCGTCCTCATGGCGCAAAGCGGACTCCACATCCCCGCGCAGAGCGGCTCGGAGTTGAGTCTCTTCAAGGCGGTCTACGCCGACATCGGCGACGAGCAGTCCATCCAGCAATCGCTCAGCACCTTCAGCGGCCACATCACCAACATCATCAACGTTTTGAAAAAAGCCGACCACCGCTCGCTTGTCGTCCTCGACGAACTCGGCGCAGGCACCGACCCGCAGGAGGGCGCGGCCCTGGCGCGCGCCATCCTGGCCCGGCTGCTCGAACGCGGCGCGACGACCCTGGTCACCACGCATCACCCCGAACTGAAACAATTCGCGCACGCCGCGGAGGGCGTGGTCAACGCCTCGGTGGAATTCGACGTGAAGACTCTCCGCCCGACCTACCAACTGACGATCGGACTCCCCGGCCGCTCCAACGCCATCGCCATCGCCTCCCGCCTCGGCCTGGACCCCGAAATTGTCGCGGCCGCCCGGAGCGAAGTCTCCCCCGAAGACCTCCGCGCCGACAAACTGCTCGACGACATCCGCAAGGAACGCAACCGTGCCTCCCGCGAACGCGAAAAGATGGAGAAGGCGCGCGCCAAACTCGAAGCGAAGACGAAAGAGCTCGAAACCAGACTCGACCAGATGGAGGACGAACGCCGCGAGGTCCTTGCCAAAGCCCGCGCCGAGGGTGAGTTGGAAGTGGCTGTGCTAAAAAGAAACATCGACTCGCTGAAGTCACAGTTGCGGAAGGCGCGTCAACCGCTCGAAGCGCTCAAGTCGCTGGAAGAAAAAGTGGAAGCGATGGAGGAGAAGGCGCAGGCTCCCGTTGAACGTCAAAGGTCGAAGGTCGAGGCGCAATCGGAAATCTCGAATCTCCAATCTCCAATTCGTCTGGGCGAGCGCGTCCGCGTGGGGACGTTGAATGCCGAAGGCGTGGTGACCGCTTTGGGTGAGTCGGATGCGGAAGTCCAGATCGGGAGTCTGCGCGTGCGGGCGCGTCTCGTTGACTTGGAGCGTATCAGTCATCAGTCATCAGTGATCAGCGATCAGCCTTTGCGCAATACGCAGCACGCAGTACGGAAATCGTCCCCCGTCACCCGCCCCCCGTCACCCGTCACTTCCCCCGGCCTGGAGGTCAACCTGCGCGGCATGATGGTGGACGACGCGCTGGAGAGGCTGGAGAGTTATCTCGAAAAGGCGTATCTCGCGGGGCTGCCGTTCGTGCGGATCGTCCACGGCAAGGGGACGGGGAAACTGCGCGCCGCCGTGCGCGCCGCCCTGCGCGGACATTCGTACGTGCGCTCGTTCGAGGAGGCCCAGTCCAACGAGGGCGGCGAAGGCGTGACGATCGCGCTGATGGGGGAATAGGGTAAAAGAAAATCGCCCTGCGTTTATCCAGGACGATTTGAATTTATCCGATCATCTTGTCATATTCGGAGTGAGCGCCGATCCAGAACCATAGAAATCCCTCCTCCACTTCCGTCCCAATAGCTCGGTATTTCTTTCCTACCCGAACTGACCAATACCTTCCAACCTTCTTAAAGTGCAGCGACGGATGTTTTGGATTGACTTTGAGAAGTTCAAAGTTTTTATCCGCCGCCTCCTGAATTTCAGGAGGCAGTTTGCCATACAGTTCCCAAAACGACGGGCTGGCGAAATGCCTCATAGTTCCCTGGCTTTGCCCGCGTGATAATCATTGAGAGCCTGTTCTGCAATCTTATCTAATTTACCAGTCTTCGCGTCGCGTTCGATTTGCTTGTTCCATTGCAGGGCCGCAAATTCTTCGAACCACTCTCGTAAACGCTCAAAGTCCTTGGGCGATAATTGGGCAATGGCCTGTTCGATTTCGGCGATAGTCATAAAAAAACTCCTTGCTGCAAGCGACAGTATAGCATATTCTTTTCTGCTTCGAGACAGGCTGGGTCGCGCATTGTCTGTACCTTGATTTGCTTGATGGAAGGATGGGAGGGCGACCAGCGAATGGGGAGCGGATTAGCGGATGGAGGAATCGGCGGGCGGGGGAATCCGTTTATCCGCTTAAAATCCGCTGGTCGGTTTGGTGGGGAGAAGACCGTCCACGAATGGGGAAACGAATACTCGAATGGGGACGGCGCGCGTTCGGATATTCGTGGTCTGAATTCGTGGATGGTTGGCGTTCATAATTTCAACGATACACTTCGCGGCGATGTCCAATCGCCATGATGAATACTTTTTTTGTTTTGTCGTCAATGGTGTACAAAACTCGATAGTCCCCCACGCGCAAACGATAACTTTCCTGTCCTTGTAGTTTCTTCACTCCTGTTGGACGGGGATTCTCCTCCAGCGCCAGCAAACGCGTCACAATGCGCTTGTGAACGGACGCTTCGAGCGCGTCCAATTCTTTCTCGGCGGGACGTTGGAGGATGACCTGATAGGTCATTGCTTCTTCGCCTTTTCCTTCAAGTACTCACGCAAAGGACGTCCAGGTTCTTTGCGGCGCTCTTCAATGATGGACAAGTCCATCAGGTCGCGGCGAAGATTTTCGTCGAGAATGATATATTGCAACACGGCGCGTTTTTCTTCGGCAGGAAGAACTTTGAAAGCGGTCCAAAACACTTCTGCGGTGGCTTGGGCTGTGGTCATTGAGTTGCTCCTTCTGTTACTGGTATTTTACCGCCAATTGAGTTACTGCTTCCTCGATATTCTTTTCTGCGAGGAGGTAGGCTGGGTCGCGCATTGTCTGTGCCTTGATTTGCTTGATGGAAGGATGGCTGGGTAACCAGCGGATGCTTCGCAAAGCGGATGAGTCTGAGGGCGGGGGAATCCGCTTACACCGACCTGCGGTCGGCGCAGGTGTCCGTTTAATATCCGCTGGTCGGAGTTTGAGACCTGCCTGGGTTGTGGTCATTGGCAAGTCTCCTGCTTCTCAGGTAAAAGTATAGCATAACCAAACCGAAAAAGATTTGCCCTTTAGCCTTCTTTCCCCGAAACAGGTAAAATATCCCCATGCTCAAACGCAATCCGTCTTCTGCCTCCCGCCTTCTGCCTTCTGCCTTCCGTCTTCTGCCTTCTGCCTTCCGTCTTCCGCCCTCTGCTTCTCGCCTCCTGCTTTTCGCCTTCTGCCTCCTGCTCGCGGCCTGCTCTCCCTCCCCCGCGCCACCCATCACTCCGCCACCCGTCGCCTCGTCACCCGTCACTCCGCCACCCGTCACCCCGACACTCGACACTCCAACACCTTCCTCGACGCCTCCTCCACAGAACATTCGCCCGCAATACGCGCTGGACGTGCAGTTCAACTACGCCAACAAGACCGCCATCGTGGATGAGACCATCGTCTATGTCAACAACAGCGCGGACACGTTGACCAGTCTCGTCTTCGGCGTCGAAGCGACCTGCTCTCAGAGTTTCACGCTCAACAGCGTTTCAATCAACCAATCGCCGATTTCCGATTACGTCTTCGACTACCAAAACGTTCAGGCGTACATCCGCCATCGTTTGGAAGTCCCGCTCCCGCAGCCGCTTCCGCCCAACGGACAGGCGACGGTGCAGATCAACTTCGGGCTGATCCTGCCCGTCGTCGGTAATTTCAGCGACGAGACCAGTCTCTGCTCGCAGATCTACGGCTACACCGCGCAGCAGGTCAACCTCGTGGACTGGTATCCGTTCATCGTCCCGTACGTGACGGGCAAGGGCTGGGTGTTGCACAATCCCTGGTATTACGGCGAGCATCTCACCTTCGAGGCGGCGGACTTCGACGTGCGCGTCGAGTTCACCGATGGGTCGAATCCCGTGATCGCGGCGAGCGGGGAGGAGGTCGCGTCGGACGGCGCGGCCAGCCGAAGGTTCAGGTTGGAAGCGGGGCGGAACTTCGCCCTGTCGTTCGCGCCCGAATACCGCGTCCTGACGAAGACCGTCGGCGACGTCGTCATCTACAGTTATTATTTCCCGCCCTACGAGACCGCCGCGGCCGCCGTCCTGAACGCCACCGCGCAGTCGTTCGAGATTTACAGCCAGCGCTTCGGGTCGTACATCCACAAGACGCTTTCGGTGGTGCAGGGCGACTTCAACGACGGGATGGAATATTCCGCGCTGTATTATCACAGCAAGGGCATTTACAATAATTACGACGGCACGTTGAAGAATCATCTCACGGCGGTGTCCGTCCATGAGACCGCGCATCAATGGTGGTTCGAGCAGGTCGGCAACGATCAGGGATTTGAGCCGTGGCTCGACGAGGCGCTCGCCACGTACAGCGAGATCGTCTATTATGAAACCGTCCAACCCGACGCGCTCAAGGACTGGTGGTGGATTTATCGCTTCGACCCGTACAAGCCGCTCAACCAGGTGGACGCGCGCATTTACGAGGGCGAGGGCCAGCGTCCATACTGGAACAAAGTCTATCTCAACGGCGCGCACTTTTTGCAGGACCTCCGCGCGCGCATCCGCGACGAGGCCTTCTTCGCCTTCCTGCAGGATTACCTCGCCCAGATGCGCGGCAAGATCGCGACCACCGACGATTTCTTCCGCATCCTGCGCGAACACACCAGCGCGGACCTCTCCGACCTCATCGCGCAATATTTCCAAAATCCGCATTGAGCAAACATGCACACAAGTCAACGCGCGCGCCCCCCGCGCCTTCTGCTCGCCGCCTTCTGCCTTCTGCTTTCCGCCTGCTCGACTTCCGCCTCCCCTGCGACTCCCACCGCGCCGTACAGCGCCCCGTTCATCATCGTGACGCGCGACCCGAACGCGGCGATTCCGACTCCGCTCGAAGCGGCCACTGCGACCGAGCCGATTCTACCCTCCGAGACGCCTCCGCCCGCGCCGACGGCGACTCCCTTCGTCCCGACGCGTGAGCCGCTCGTCACCCCGCAGCCCGCCTCCTCGCTCACGCGTCCGTTTTACGTCCTCTACGCCACCGTTGACTACGACAACCATCACGTCTCCGTGGACGAGGGCATCTCCTATCCGAATCAGACGGGCGTCACGTTGAACGAACTCGTCCTCGCCGTTGAGCCGATGCTGTACAACAACGCGTTCCTTCTCGCTTCCATTTCCGTCAACGGCGCGCCAGTGACCAATTACGCGCTCGCGGCGCACCGCCTGACGATCCCGCTCTCCCCGCCTCTCCCGCCCAACGGACAGGCCAACCTCGTCATCCAATACGAGCTCAACGTCCCCGTCAAGCAGAAGGGCAACACCTTCGGCTGGCTTTCCTACCAGACCAACCTCACGGACTGGTATCCCTTCGTTGTCCCGTACGACGCGGCCAGCGGATGGGTCCTGCACGACTTCATGCCGTGGGGCGAGCATCTCGTCTACGATTCGGCGGATTTCGAAGTGAACCTCCGCTTCACGGACGCGGCCTCCGCGCCCGTCGTGGCCGCGCCCGCGCTGGCCGAGTCCAACGGCGAGTGGACGCGGTACCGTCTCGACGGCGCGCGCACGTTCGCCCTCTCGATGAGCCGCGACTACCTCGTGACCGAGTCCGCCGTTCGGTCTGTGACGACGCGTTCGTATTATTTCGCGGGACACGAAAACGCGGGGGCGAAGCTATCCTACCTCGCCACGCAGGTAGTCGGTCTGTTCGATCCGCTCTTCGCGCCGTACCCCTATCCCGTCATCAACGTGATCGAGTCGGACTACAACGACGGACAGGAGTACGACGGCCTGGCGTTTTTGAGCAGCGCGTTTTACGCCGACTACGACGGGACATCGCAGAACGATCTGGTGGTGCTGGGGATGCACGAGATGACGCACAACTGGTGGTTTGGACTCGTCGGCAGCGACCAGGCGATGGAACCCTGGCTCGACGAAGCGCTGTCGGTTTACAGCGAGCGCATCTTCTTTGAATACACCAATCCAGGAATCGTAAATTGGTGGTGGCAATGGCGCGTCAATTACTTCAAGCCGTACGGCTACGTGGACATGACGATCTACCAGCCCGCTTCCTTCGACGCCTACGTCAACGGGGTCTATCGCAACGGCGCGCTCTTCCTCGAAGACCTGCGCGTCCGCATCGGCGACCAGGCCTTCTACGCTTTCCTCAAAGACTACGCGGGACAGATGTCTCACCGCCGCGCCACCGCGGACGATTTCTTCCGCATCCTCCGCCTGCACACGTCGAAGGACATCTCCGATCTGATCGCGGCGTATTTCCAAACCCAGCGCTGATTCGGAGTCTCGTTTAAGAGAGCATTTCATCAATCACGTTTTCATTCTTTGGAGACATGGATTGCACGGACAAACACGGATTTTTTGACTTTTCTGTGAAATCTGTGAAATCTGTGTAATCTGTGTACTTAAGAAATAATTGCAAAGGGGAATTCTCTACCGTACAAGCCCCATCGCGAATGCCGCGAACACCTGCACTTGCGCCAGGCGCAAGTGTGGGCGAACCCTTGCCCCGCCCGCAAGGACAGGTGTGACGCGAAATTTTGTTTTTTCAGCCGAGAAATTCGCGTTATTCGCGCCATTCGCGATAAAAAAGCCCAACGATTCCTGCCATGTACGGTAGAGAAAAGGGGAAAGAAAAATCGGAGCAACTCCGTC